>DASUMP010000187.1:0-18223 GCA_036277635.1 Acidimicrobiia bacterium
GCGACGTGGGGGATCGGGCGGAACTGCACCTGGTCGACGCCGACCGGCACGATGTGCATGCGCTCCGCGGGCACGCCCATCTGCGCCACGATGTCCTTGCGGGAGTTCTCCGACACGGTGAGGTGGCGCGGCAGCTGGCGCGCGACGCGCATCTGCATGTTCAAGAAGCCGTACCACCGGCGCAGCGTCACCTTGCGCAGCGGGTTCGTGGTGTGCGCGAGGTCGAGGTCGCGATCGACGGTGATCGGGTGGTGCAGCGTGTGCACGAGCGGCCAACCGTCGTCGAGCATCCCGAGCAGCCCGGTGCCGAGGCACTGGTTGTCGTGCACGATGTCGAAGTCGGCGCGACGCTGCTGGAGCAGCCGGCGGGCCCGCAGGCTGAACGCGTACGGCTCGGGGAACCCGGCCGCGCACATGATCGCGAACTCGCGCAGGTCGACCGTGTCGCGGAACTCGTGCGGCCACGGCACCCGGAACGGGTTGTCGCGACGGTAGAGGTCGAGACCCGGGACCTCGACGAGCCGCACCGGAGCGTCGGCGACCGGCCACGGCTGGCCGGCGAGCATCTCGACGTGGTGACCGAGGTTCGCGAGCTCACGCGTGAGGTGCCGGCTGTAGACGCCCTGCCCGCCGCAGTGCGGGTTCCCCCGGTAGATGAGGAAGGCGACCCGCAGCGGGTCGCCGGGGCGCGGCAGGAGAGCAGGAGCGGCGGGCATGAGGCGGACAGGCTACCGGGGCGCGCCTCGTGGGTCCCGGGCGGACAGCGCCGGTACTGTCCGCCGCCGTGCCCACGCCGCCTCTGTCCGCACCCGCTCCCGTGCCCGCTGCGGTCGTCGCCCGGTCCCGATCGGTGGCCGAGCCCCGCTGGTCGCCACGGGGCCGCTGGCTCGGATGGGTCGAGACGACCGACGGGCGTGCGGAGGTGGTGGTAGCCCCTGGCGACGGATCCGGCCCCGCCCTGGTGGTGACGGCCGCGCTCGGTGTCGCGCCGTCGGGTGGCTACGGGGGTGGGTCGTGGTGCTTCGCCGGCGACGAGGAGATCGTCGTCGCCACGCCCGACGGCGCGCTGGTCGTCGTCGGGGTCGACGGCGCGGTCCGACGCACGCTGACGCGCGACGGCCGCGCGTTCGCTCCCGTCGTCTCGGCGCGCGGCGACGTCGCGTGTTGCATCGAGCGCGACGACGCGTGCGACGTCGCGGTGGTGCCGCTCGACGGCACGCGCTGGCCGCGCCGCGTGTCGGACGCGGCGTGGGCGTGGGATCCGTCGTGGGACGCCGACGGCGCCGCGCTCGCGTGGCACGAATGGGACGCAGGTGTGATGCCGTGGGACGCGTCGCGCATCGTCGTGCAGGTCGATGGCGGCGCGCCGACCGTGATCGCCGGCGGCGCGTCGGTGAGCGTCGGGCAGCCGCGGTTCGCGCCGATCGGTCGTCGCCTCGCGTACACGAGCGACGAGTCCGGGTTCGCGAACCTGTGGGTCCACGACCTCGAGACGGGGAGCGCGCACCCGGTGCTCGCGGAGCGCTCCGAGCACGCCGAACCGTCGTGGGGTCCCGGACAGCGATCGTTCGCGTGGTCACCCGACGGCGAGCAGCTCGCGTGGTGTCGCAACGAGAAGGGTTTCGGTCGCCTCGTCGTCGGCGCGCCCGGTCGTCGTTCCGCGCGCGACCTGTCGCGAGGGTGGCACCGCGGCATCGACTGGGGTGCGGGTGGGATCGTCGCGGCGCGTTCCGGCGCGCGCACGCCGACGCAGATCGCGGTGCTCGCCCCCGACGGGTCCGGCCGACGAGTGATCGCACGCGGTCCGGTCGCGGGCTTCGTCGAAGACGCACTTGCCGAACCGCGCTCGGTGACGTGGAAGTCGGGGACCGCGACCGTGCACGGCCTCCTGTACCCCGCAGTCGGCGTGCCGGTCGGCGAGCGCCCGCCGCTGCTCGTCGACGTGCACGGCGGCCCGACCGGCCAGGCGACGGTCTCGTGGAACCCTGAGGTCGCCTACTGGACGTCGCGCGGATGGGCGGTGCTACGACCGAACCCGAGGGGTTCGACCGGGTACGGCCGTACGTACGCACAGTCGCTGTCTGGCCGGTGGGGTGAGCGCGACGTCGGCGACGTCGCGGCCGGGATCCGCGCCGCGCACCGAGACGGCTGGGCCGACGGCGGGCGGGTCGCGATCAGTGGTGGGAGCTCGGGCGGCTTCGTCGCGCTCCTCGTCGCGGCGCGTCATCCCGAGCTGGTGCGCGCCGTCGTCGACGCGAGCGGCGTCACCGACCTGTTCGACCTCGCCGAGACGACGCACCGCTTCGAGTCGCGGTACCTCGACCGGCTCGTCGGCGAGCTGCCCGGTCACGCCGACCGGTACCGCGACCGTTCGCCGGTCACGCACGCGCGGGCCATCACCGCGCCGGTCCTGGTGTTGCACGGCACCGCCGACGAGGTGGTACCGATCGGGCAGGCGGATCGACTCGTCGAGGAATTGCGGGCGGTCGGCACTCCCGTGGAGTACGAGCAGTACGACGGCGCCGGCCACGGGCTGCGCGCCGTCGCACACGTCGAGGACGCGATGTCGCGCACCGACGCGTTCCTCACACGCTGGGTGTTGCGCCGATGAAAGCGACACTCGTCACCGAGACCGCGTTCCAAGGCCTGCGCCGGAACGCGCACGCCGATCGGGCGGTCGTCCTCGCCCACGGCGCGGGCGCCGACATGCACGCGACAACGCTCACGACCGTCAGCGACGCGCTCGCCGCGGCGGGCATCCCCTCGCTGCGCTTCCAGTTCCCGTACCGCAGCGCGGGTCGGCGCGCACCGGATCGTGCCCCCGTGCTCGCGGCCGCGGTGCGCGAGGCCGCCGCGCTGCTCGCACGCCGCACCAAGCTCCCCGCCGACCGGGTGGTGCTCGGTGGTCGTTCGATGGGAGGGCGGATCGCGAGCGTGGTCGTCGCCGACGTCGAGGACCCGTTGCCCGCGGCGGGACTCGTGCTCCTCGGCTATCCGTTGCATCCGCCCGGCAAGCCCGAGCAGCTGCGCGTCGAGCACTTGGC
Organism: Acidimicrobiia bacterium; assembly: GCA_036277635.1. Classification (GTDB taxonomy): domain Bacteria; phylum Actinomycetota; class Acidimicrobiia; order IMCC26256; family PALSA-610; genus DASUMP01. The sequence goes on from DASUMP010000187.1 coordinate 3,045, forward strand.
GCGCATCGCCGTCCCGACGTTGTTCGTGAGCGGCACTCGCGACGCGTTCGGGACGCCGCCGGAGCTCCGGCGAGCCGCCCGTCGCGTCAAGGGTCCGACCGCGTTCCATTGGATCGAGTCGGGCGACCATGGTTTCAGAACCCTGAAATCGAGCCCGACGTCCACCGAAGAGGTGCTCGCCGGGGCGGCGGCCGCGATCGTCGAGTTCGTCGCTTCACTCGAGTAGTCGACGGGGAGGTCAGCGTGGCAGGACCGACGATCGGCATCGTCGGAGTCGGCGGTGTGGGAGTCGCGACCGCGTCCGCGCTCGTGATGCGCGGCCTCGCGAGTCGCGTCACGTTGTACGCGCGCGACGGTGGCTCGGCGCACGGGCTCGCACTCGACTTCATGCACGGTCGGTCACTCCTCCCGCACATCGAGGTGCGCGGGAAGGGGATGGACGAGATCGAACCCGAGGACATCCTGATCATCACCGCGGGTCACCGCACCGCGCCCGGCGAGACCCGACTCGACCTGCTGCGCCAGAACATCGCAGTGATGGACTCGGTCGCCGAGGCGGTGGAGGCGGGCGGGCTGCCCCGCATCGCGCTCGTGGTCACCAACCCGCTCGACGTGATGACGGAGTACCTGACCCGGCGTTGGAGCGGGAAGCCCGTCGCGGTGTTGGGATCGGGGACCGCGCTCGAGACGCTGCGCGTGACCGACGCGGTCGCCAGCGAGTGCGGCGTCCATCCCCGCAGCGTGCACGTGTGGGTCGTGGGCGAACACGGCGACTCGTGCGTGTTCTTGTTCGACTCGGCGGTCGTCGGGACGCTGCCGCTGCTCGACTTCGCCACGCAGCGCCTGATCGGGCTCACGTCGGATCGTCTCGCCGCGATCGAGCACGAGGTGCGAACCGCGGCCTACCAGGTGCGCGACCTGCGCGGTGCGGCGGTGCAGGGCGTCGGCCTCACGGTGAGCGGGCTCGTCCACGCGCTCGTCCACGAGCAGGGAGCGCTCATCCCGGTCTCGGTGCGCGTCGCCCCGAGACTGTGCGCGAGCTTGCCGTGCGTGCTCGGTCCCGATGGTCCGAGCGCTCCGGTCTGGCCCGCGATGAGCGCCCACGAGCTCCGAGCGTGGGAGCGATCCCTCGAGGTGATCGCGTCGGCCAACGACGCACTGCCGATCTGAGTGCCCGAACGCTCAGCGCGAGTCCAGCTCGAGGCGCGTCGCGATCGAAGCGCCGATCTCGAGCGCGGCGGTCGCGGCGGGTGACGGCGCGTTGAGCACGTGCAGCGCCCGGCCGACCGACCGGAACGCGAAGTCGTCGACGAGCGCCCCGCTCGCGTCGACGGCCTGGGCACGGACGCCGGCAGGCGCGCGCACGAGGTCGGTGCGTGCGATCTCGGGGACGAGCCGCCGCGCCGCCGCCGCGAACCGGCGGCGGCTGAACGAGCGCGCCATCTCGTCGATGCCGAAGCGCCAGTGCTGGGCGGCGAAGCGGCGGAAGCCGCGGTAGCGCAGCGTCGCGACCAAGTGGCCGACGTCGACGGTGCGCCAGCGGTACCCGTGACGGGCGAACGCGAGCACTGCGTTCGGTCCGGCGTGCACGTGGCCGTCGATGCCGCGCGTCAGGTGCACGCCGAGGAACGGGAGGTCGGGATCGGGGACCGGGTACACGAGCGCACGGACGAGATGGGAGCGTTCGGCGACGAGCTCCCAGTACTCACCTCGGAACGCGACGACGCGCACGCCGGCGGCGCCGTCGGGTCCACTCACCGCCTGTGCGACCTCGTCGGCGTGCAACCCGGCACAGGTCACGACGCGTTGCGCCTCGATCGGCCCGCCGGTCGTCTCGACGACGAGGCCCGCGGTGGTGTCGGTCGCCGTGAGCACCGTGGTCGCGACCCGGATCGTGGCGCCGTTCGCTTCGATCTCGGCGGCGAGCGAACGGCACACCTGGGCGTAGTCGACGATGCCCGTGTCGAGCACGTGCAGCGCGCCGACGCCCGCGACGTGCGGCTCGAGCTCGCGCAGGCGCGCCGATCCGATGGTCTCGGTGCGCACACCGTTCGCGACGCACCGGCGCTCGAGCTCGGCGAGCCGACCACGGTCGTCGTCGTCGATCGCGACGACGACCTTGCCGCACACGTCGTGGTCGATCCCGTGCTCTCGGCAGTAGGCGACCATCGAGCGTCGCCCGGCGGTGCACAGCCGTGCCTTCTCGGAACCGGGCCGGTAGTAGACGCCGGCGTGGATCACGCCCGAATTGCGGCCGCTCTGGTGGGCGGCGACCACCGGCTCTCGTTCGACGACGAGCACCGACTTCGCCGGGTGGGCGCGCACGATCGCCCGGGCTGTCGCCAGACCGACGATCCCACCGCCCACCACGAGCACGTCGACACGTTCCACGCATGCGCACGCTATTGCTCGCGGAGCCGCGCGAGTCGTGTCGGGGTCGTGTGAGTCGTGGGAGACTTCCGGCGTGCGGGTCGTGCGCTATTTCGCGTTCGTCGACCTGTCGGGGTTCACGACGTTCCTCGACGAACGCGGCGACGAGGAGTCGGTTCGAGTGCTCACGCAGTTCCGCGCGATCGCACGCGAGATCGCGACCGACTTCGGCGTTCGGATCGCGAAGTGGTTGGGTGACGGCTGCATGCTCGTCGCGGTGGAGGCGAACCTCCTCGTCTCGGCCGTGCTCGGGCTGCAAGAGCGGATCGTGCGCGACGGACTCCCGCTCGAGATGCACGCCGGGATCGCGGGCGGCCCGGTGATCCTGCTCGAGGGCGACGACTACACGGGGCGACCGGTCAACCTGGCGTCACGGCTGTGCGACGTCGCGGGGCCACGTGACGTGTTCACGACGCCCGACCTCGCGTCGCTCGCCCCGGCCGGGACCGTGTGCGATGAACGCGAGCCGGTGCTGCTCCCGGGCATGCGCGCGACGGTGCGCGTCGTCCGGCTGGTCGCGACGGCACACGCGGCGGAGGCGGCGCCGTCGGGCGACGGCGCGGGTGACCTCCGGTAGGTTCGGTGTCGTGACGAACCAGTACCGAACCCTGCAGTTCGACGTCCGTGACCACGTCGGATGGTTGACGCTCGATCGACCCGACCGTTTGAACGCGTTCACGATCACGATGTGGCGCGAGATGCGTGCGCTGGGCCAGCAGCTCGTCGGCGACGAGTCGTTGCGCGCGCTCGTGGTGATCGGTGCCGGCCGTGCGTTCTCGTCCGGGATCGACACGTCGGTGTTCACGGGGGGCGCCGACGGCGACGACGGTGTCGACGGGATCGAGGGTGGCGACGATGCCGGCACCCGCCACGCCGACCCCACGGTCGACGGCATCCTGCGGACGCAGGAGGCCTACAGCTGGCTGAGCGACGCGGCGTACCCGACGATCGCGGCCGTGCGCGGCTACGCGTTGGGCGCCGGACTGCAGCTCGCGCTCGCATGCGACATCCGCGTGTTCGCGCGCGGCGCGAGCGTGGGCTTGCTCGAGCACAAGTACGGCATCCTCCCCGACCTCGGTGGGACACAGCGTCTGCCCCGTGTCGTGGGGTCCGGGAAGGCGATGGAGATGATCTTCACCGCCGCGCGCGTCGACGCGGAGGAGGCGTACCGCGTCGGGTTGTGCGAGCGTCTCGTCGACGACGAGGCGCTCGAGTCGGAGGTGGGGGAGCTCGCGGCGCGGATCGCGGCGCAACCACCGCTCGCGGTGCGCGGCGCGAAGCGCGCGGTGCGGGCGTCGGCCCACCTGACCGTCGCCGAGGGCCTCGTGGTCGAGGCCGAGGCGCAGTCGGTGTGCCTGCGTTCGGCCGACATGCGCGAGGCGATCGGCGCGTTCGCCGAGGGGCGCACGCCGGAGTACCGGGGCGAGTGAGCGCGGCGACCACGGGTCGCCGGTGATCCGGTCGTAGGCTCGAACCGATGATCCGCTACGTCGTGCGCGCCGGGAACCCGCTCGCGGGCCGGGTGCAGGTCTCGGGGGCGACGAAGAACGCTGGCCTGAAGCTCATGGCGGCGTCGTTGCTGGCGCAGGGGACGACGACGCTGCGCAACATGTCGCCGGTCGCCGACCTCGACGTGATGTGCGAGCTGTTGCGCGCCATCGGCGCGGGCACCGAACGCGATGGCGACGTGGTGACGGTCGACACCGCGGGCCGTCTTCGTCCGGAAGCGCCCTACGAGCTCGTCTCGCGAATGCGGGCGTCGTTCAACGTGCTCGGGCCGCTGCTCGCCCGGTGCGGCGAAGCGCGCGTCGCGATGCCCGGCGGCGACGAGATCGGCAGTCGCAAGATCGACATGCACCTGCGTGGACTCGAACAGCTGGGTGCGCAGGTCCACGTCGAGCACGGCATCATCGAAGCGCGCGCCGACCGCCTGTTCGGCTCGCGCCTCGTGCTCGAGTTCCCGAGCGTGGGCGCGACCGAGAACCTCCTCACCGCGTCGGTGCTGGCGAAGGGGACGACGGTCATCGACAACGCGGCGCGCGAGCCCGAGATCACCGATCTCGCGGCGTTCCTCAACCGGATGGGCGCGCACGTCGTGGGCGCGGGCACGTCCACCATCGAGATCGAAGGCGTCGACGAGCTCCTGTCGGTCGACTGCGCCGTGATGGGCGACCGCATCGAGGCCGGGACGCTGCTGATGGCGTGCGGCATCGCGGGGGGTGAGATCGAGCTGACCGGGACGAGCCTCGAACACCTCGACGTGATCGCGCTGAAGCTCGGCGAGATGGGGATGCGCGTCTCCTCGTCTCCTGACGGTGTGTGGGCGCGTTGCGACGGTCGATTGCGCGCGGTCGACGTGGCGACCCTTCCGTACCCGGGCTTCGCCACCGACTTCATGCCCCTCGCCGTCGCGCTCCTCGCGGTCGCCGACGGCACTGCGATCGTGACGGAGAACGTCTACGACGGTCGGCTGCAGTTCGTCGACGAGCTGGCGCGGATGGGCGCCGACGTGCGCACCGACGGACGCCACGCGATCGTGCGCGGCGTGAGCCGTCTTTCGGGGGCGCCGGTGCGCGCCGCCGACGTGCGCGCCGGCGCCGCGTTGACCGTCGCCGGTCTGGCCGCCGACGGCGAGACCGTCGTCTACGGGTGCCAGCACGTCGAACGGGGCTACCACGACCTCCCGGCGACGCTGCGCGCGCTGGGCGCCGATGTGCAGCGGATCGCCGACTGAGCCCCAGGTCCGGCGGCGGCGGGAACACCTGGAATACTGGGTGCGTTCCGCGAGGGAGATCCTCGTCAACGCTCGGAGCACCCCCGGAGGGACTGCATGCTCGACCTGGCCAGCATGGAAGAGGGCATCCTCGACGCGATCGAGGCGATCCGCCCCGCGCTGCAGGCCGACGGCGGCGACATCGTCTATCGCGGTGTCGACGAAGACGGTGTCGTGCACGTCTCGCTCGTCGGTGCGTGCGGCTCCTGTCCGGTGTCCACGATGACGCTCAAGGCGGGCGTCGAGCGGATCATCATGGACCGCGTCCCGGGCGTCACCGAGGTCGTCGCCGACGAGTAGCGGCCGGCCCGGCCCCACCATGCGACCCGATCCCGGCGAGCTCGTGACGCGCGCCCTGCAAGGTGAGCGGATCGCGATCGCGAAGGTCCTCTCCCTCGTCGAGTCGGGTGGCGCGCCCGCGCAGGACGCGGTGGCGCGGCTCCACCCGCACACCGGTACCGCGTGGTCGGTCGGGATCACCGGCGCGCCGGGGGCCGGGAAGTCGACGCTCACCGACAAGCTCGTCGGCGAGATCCGCGCCGACGGCTTCGAGGTCGGCGTGCTCGCCGTCGACCCGTCGAGCCCCTTCAGCGGCGGCGCGATCCTCGGCGACCGCGTCCGCATGCAGGACCACAGCACCGATCCCGGTGTCTTCATCCGGTCGATGGCGACGCGCGGTCACCTCGGTGGACTCGCGCTCGCCACCCCGCAGGCGCTGCGGGTGCTCGACGCCGCGGGGAAGCCGTGGATCATCGTCGAGACGGTTGGTGTCGGCCAGGTGGAGGTCGACATCGCGCGCTACGCCGACACCACGGTGGTCGTGGTGAACCCAGGGTGGGGCGACGCGGTGCAGGCCGCGAAGGCGGGGCTGCTCGAGGTCGCCGACGTGTTCGTGGTCAACAAGGCCGACCGTCCGGGTGCCGCCGACGCGGTCCGCGACCTCGACGGGATGCTCGAGCTCGCCGGGCGCCGGACGTGGCGTCCGCCAGTGGTGCGCGTCGTCGCGACGACGGGCGAGGGCGTGCCCGAGCTCTGGGCGTCCGTGCGCGCCCATCGCGAGCACCTCGAATCCGGCGACGGCGTGGTCCGACACCGGCGTGAGCGCCTGCGGGCCGAGCTGCGCACGATCGTCGCCGAGCGCGTGCTCGAACGCGTCGACGCGATGTGCGCGGGTGCCCCGTTCGAGCGGCTCGTCGACGACGTCGCGGCTCGGCGCACCGACCCGTACGCCGCCGCCGACTCGCTCCTCGCCGCCCTCTAGTCTCCGCGCATGAGCGATCCGTCCACCTTCGTCCGACTCGACCGGGACGACGACGGTGTCGTCGTCGTCACCCTCGATCGTCCTCCGATGAACGCGCTCTCCCAAGCGCTGCTCACGCGGCTCGGCGACGTCGCCGAACAGTTGGCCGCGGATCCGTCGGTGCACGCCGTCGTCGTGGCGGGGGGCGAGAAGGCGTTCGCCGCCGGCGCCGACATCAGCGAGTTCGGCGACGCCGAGGTCGCGGTCGGCATCGCGGCGACGTTCCGGCGTGCGTTCGATGCCGTCGCCGCGATCCCGCGCCCCGTGATCGCGGCCGTGCGCGGCTACGCGCTGGGCGGCGGCTTGGAGCTCGCGCTCGCGTGCGACCTGCGGGTGTTCGGCGACGACGCGCGCGTCGGTCAGCCCGAGATCCTCCTCGGCATCATCCCCGGCGCTGGCGGCACGCAACGGCTCGCTCGCCTCCTCGGGCCGGCGCGGGCCAAGGACCTCGTGTGGAGCGGGCGTCAGGTGCGCGCGGAGGAGGCGCTCGCGATCGGTCTCGCCGACCGCGTCGTGTCGGCGGACGCGGTCGTCGACGAGGCGCGCGCGTGGGCGGCCATGCTCGCTGCGGGTGCCGTCGTCGCGATGGGTCACGCGAAGCGGGCGATCGACGGCGGACTCGACGGGGCGCTCGCCGACGGCCTCGACCTCGAAGCGGAGCTGTTCGTCGATGTCTTCCGCAGCGACGACGCCCGCGTCGGTGTGGCGAGCTTCCTCGAGCACGGGCCGGGCCGGGCGCGCTTCACGGGGCGCTGACGCGGGCGGGTCTACGAGGGCGCGGCCGCCCGGGCGAGTGCGCGGTCGAGGCCCGCGGCCCGTAGGCGCGTCTCGAGCCACGGCGGAGCGGCGACGAACTCGATCACCTTGCCGCACGTCTCCACGTAGGCGAGGGCGCCGACGATCACGTCGACGCCGGCCTCGTCGCACGCGCTGACCTCGGCGAGGTCGACGGTGATCGCGGTGCACCCCTGGAAGTAGGTGTCGGAGAGCACGGCCGCGAACAGGCTCGACGTCGTCGCGTCGAGATCGCCGGTCGGTTGCACCCTCGCCGATTCCTCCCCGGTGACCGTGACGACCACCTGGAGGGGACGGCCCCCCTCGTGCATGAGCGGGACCCTAGCCGGGAGGTGTGACCGATGTCACTCCTCGACCGCGGCCTCCAGGGTGGCGCGGACGGTCTGGCGCCGGTCCTCGCCCCACGGCAGGGCGAACACGATCGGGAGGTCGACACCGGCCGCGGCGTAGGCCCGGACCGACCGGCCGACGTGGGCCGCGTCGCCCATGATCTGCACCTCGTCGACGAAGCGATCGCCGATCGCGCCGAGCGCTCCGTCACGGTCGCGCTCGGCCCACCGTTCGCGCAACGCGGCGATGTCGTCGGCGTACCCGGCGCGAGCGAAGCTGTCGGCGTAGGCGTCGACGACCGCGTAGGAGAACAGGTCCTTGCGCGCCGCGTCGGCCCACCGTTCACGGTCGGTGACCGCGCAGTGGACGTACGCGTAGATCGCGGCGTCGCCGCCCTCACGGACGCGTTCGACGCACCACGGCACGAGCGACGCGGGCAGGTAGTTGAGGAGGACGCCATCGGCGATCTCGCCGGCGAGACGCAGCATCTGCGCGTTGAGCGCGCCGATGACGATCTTCGGTTTGCGCTCGGTGAGCCGAGCGCCGAGACGGAACCGCTTCACCGAGTAGAAGTCGCCGTCGAACGTGACCGCGTCGCCGGCGAGGCACTCGCGCACGAGGGCGACGTACTCGCGCACCTGCGCGAGTGGGCGGTCGCCGTACGGGGCGCCGTGCCACTGACCCGCAACGACCGGCGACGAGATCCCGATCCCGAGGTACACATCGCGATCGCCGACGAGCTGTTGCAGCGTCGCGGCGGCCATCGCCGCGAGCGGCGGGGTGCGCAGTTGGAGCGCGAGCACGCCGGTGCCCAGCCCGAGCTGCGTCGTCGACGCACCGATCGCGCCGAGCAGCGAGAACGCCTCCGCTGCGTTCGCTTCGGCGACCCACGCCGACGCGTACCCGAGTTCGTCGGCGAAGCGGGCCGTCTCGACCGACAGCGGCGCGCCCAACGTCTGCATCCCCGCGACGCTCATCGCCAACTGGTGCGGTCCCGGCACGGCGGCGGACCCTAGTGGCCGTGCTCCGCAAGCGCGCGCAGTCGTCGGAGGTTGCGGGTCCAGACCCACCGCAGCACCGGGCGACCGACGCGCTCGCCGACGCGCCCGCCCATCCACCACGGGAAGTGCAGGGTCTCGGCCCAGCAGAACATGGTGCTGTCGGGGGCGACCGGTGTGAGGGTGAACCGACCGGCGCCGGTCACGACACCTTCGTGCACGATGCCCATCGTGGAGCCCGGCTCCCATTCGGTGACCCGCATCACGTCGGTGGTGTGGAGGGGACCGACGCGCGTGAGGCACTCGAACGTGGTGCCGACGCCGCGGGTCTGCTCGGTCGTGAACGTGATGCGCTCGGCGTCGGCCATCCACTCCACGTGACGCTCGATCGGTTCCAGCACGGCCCACAGCCCGGCGGGAGTGCACGCGATCGTGGTGCAGACGCGGATGTCCATCAGGTCGTGGTGATGGTCGCGGTGCGGAGCTGCTCGGCAGCATCCTCGGGGCGGACCGTCGTGATGTACACGTCGGTGGTGTGTTCGAAGCCGGCGGTCACGTGCAGACGGGGCGCGATCCGCACGAACCACTGGTACGGCGCGCCGACGGGTCCGCTGTCGAACACGACGTTGTAGGGCACCGACGCCCCGAGCACACGCTGCAGGCGACGGAGCGCGTCGCCGAGGGCGTCTGCCACTGCGGCGACCGAGGCGTTGTCGGCAGTGTCGAAGCGCGCGCCCCCGCCGGGTACAGCCACCGTCATCTCGAACGGTCCCCGCGACGCGTACGGGCACCAGATGACCGCGGGTCCGTCGGCGACGATCAGATCGCCGCGGGCGGCGTCGTCGATCACTCGCCGAAGCACGTCGGGATCGGCGGCGAAGCGTCGGGACACCACGTCGATCGCGGGCGGGACGACGTCGATCGTGATCATCTGAGCGTGGGGATGCGCGATCGACGCGCCGGCTTCCGCGCCTCGGTTCATGAACCCCTGAGCGAACGGGAAGCCCTCGTCGAGGTGAGCGTGCAGTCGGTCGCGCATCACCCGCACCACCTCCCGCGCGTCGCCGGGCGTGAGCTCGGCGAACGACGCTCGGTGGTCGGGTGAGAGCACGAGCACCTCGTGGATGCCGCGGATGCCCGCGCCCGTGCGCGTCACGATCGGGAACTTGTTGGGGAACACCCGGATGGTCCAGCCCGGTTCGTCGGCCGCGCCGGAGCCGGTGCGGAACGTCTCGGGTGGTGTCTCGCGCTCGTGGCCCGGGCAGAACGGGCACGCGGCGATCGCGTCGGCGCGTTCCTCGTGGGCGGTGAACGTGTCGGGACGCGCCGCTCGGCCCGGAGCGACGATCACCAACGTCCCCGTGAGCGGATCGGTCCGCAGCTCCGACATCTGGTTCGAGGCTATCGGCGCGCGTCGGCACCGGCGCGGCGAACGTGGGCTCTAGCCTGGCCGCGTGCCTGTCCGCTTCGTCATCATCGGTGGGGGACCCGCGGGGAACACTGCCGCGACGGTCGCGGCGTCGCTCGGTGCCGAGGTCACGCTCATCGAGAGCGAGATCGTGGGTGGCGCGGCGCACCTCTGGGACTGCATCCCCTCCAAAGCGATGATCGCGACGGGTGGCGAGCTCACCGAGCTGACCCACGCACGCTCGATGGGTCTGCGCGCCGACGGCGAGCTCGACGTGCATGCGCTGCGCGAGCGCGTCGCGCGCATCGAGCACGAGCTCCACACGGGCGTGCGCACGTTGCTCGAGTCACAGGGCGTGCACCTGCTGTCGGGGGTCGGCCGGCTGACGAGCCCGTACACCGTCGCGGTCGACGGCGTCGATGGCGTCGAGGAGATCGACGCCGACGCGATCCTGCTCGCCACCGGTTCGCGCCCGCGCATCCCCGACTGGGTCGAGATCGACGGTGAGCGCGTGCTGACGACCCGGCAGGCGTACCCGCCGCCCGAGATCCCCGGTCACCTCGTCGTCGTCGGCTCGGGCGTCACCGGCGTCGAGTTCACCCACATGTTCAGCGCGCTGGGTTCGGCCGTGACACTGGTGGTGTCGCGCCAGCAGGTGCTGCCCGGCAAGGATGCCGAGGTCGCGGCCGTGCTCGAAGACGAGTTCCTCCGCCGGGGCGTCCAGCTGTTGAAGGGCGCCCGTGCCGAAGCGATCGACCGCACCGACGACGGCGTGGTCGTCCGCTGCAACGACGGCCGCTCCGCCGCCGGTTCGCACGCGCTGCTGTGCATCGGTTCGTTGCCGAACATCGAGGCGCTCGATGTCGAGAAGGCCGGCATCGAGGTCAGCGGATCCGGGCACGTCCCCGGCAACCGGCACAGCCAGACGAACGTGCCGCACATCTACGTCGCCGGTGACCTGTCGGGTCGGCTGCCCCTCTCGTCGGTGGCGTCGATGCAGGGACGCAAGATCGCAGAGCACGTGATGGGGTTGACCGCGCGTGCGCATCGGCACCTCGACTACGACAAGGCAGCGTCCGCGATCTTCACCGATCCCGAGATCGCCGAGGTCGGCATGGCGGAAGCGGAAGCCTTCGCCGCCGGACGCAAGCTCCGGGTCACCAAGGTGCCGTTCTCGGCCAACCCGAAGGCGCTCATCAACGGCGACACGCGCGGGTTCGTGAAGGTGTTGTCGGATCCCGCGACCGGTGTCGTGCTCGGCGGCTCGATCGTCGGGCGCAATGCGGCTGAGCTCATCAGCGTCATCGCAGTCGCGGTCACCAACGGTCTGAAGGTCGTCGACATCGTCGATTCGCTGCTCGTGCACCCCGCACTCGCCGAGTCGCTCGCCGACGCCGCGTACTGAGCGACGTGCGCGCGCTGGTCACCGGCGTCGCCGGTTTCGTCGGCAGTCACCTGGCCGACGCACTGCTCGCGCGCGGCGAGCGCGTCGTGGGTGTCGACTGCTTCACCGACTACTACGACCCGGTGGAGAAGCGCACGAACCTCGCGACCGCGCGCACACGCGCGGGTTTCGAGCTCGTGGAGCGCGATCTGGCCGACGGGTCTCTGTCCGAGGTGCTCGACGGTATCGACGTCGTGTTCCATCAAGCCGCACAGCCCGGCGTCCGTCTCTCGTGGTCCGACGGGTTCGCCGCTTACGTGCACCACAACGTCGTCGCCACGCAGCGACTGCTCGAAGCGGTGGTCGACGCGCGCACGCCGCGCGTGGTCTACGCGTCGAGCTCGTCGGTCTACGGGCAACAGCCGCGGTACCCGACGCGAGAGACCGATCTCCCGGCGCCGCACAGCCCGTACGGCGTCACGAAGCTCGCGGCCGAACAGCTGTGTGGCGCGTACGCGCGGAACTTCGCCGTCGGGGTGGTGTCGCTGCGCTACTTCACCGTGTTCGGTCCGCGGCAACGACCCGACATGGCGATCCATCGCTTGTGCGAAGCCGCGATCACGGGAAGTCCGTTCCGGCAGTTCGGCGATGGGCTCCAGAACCGCGAGTTCACGTACGTCGACGACATCGTGGCCGGCAACCTGCTCGCGGCCGACAGCGAGGTCGAGCCGGGCACCGTCGCGAACCTCGCCGGCGGCGGGGAGATCGCGTTGCGTGACTTGATCGCACTCGTCGAGGAGGTCAGCGGCACGGCGGTGACCGTGGAGCACCAGCCCGCGCAGCCGGGTGACGCCCGACGCAACGGTGGGGCGATCGACCGAGCACGCGAGTTGTTCGGGTGGGAGCCCAGGGTCACGCTGCGCGAGGGCATCGAGCGTCAGCTCGCGTGGCACCGCGCGCGGGTCACTCGATGACGGCGAGCACGTCTCCGGTGCCGACGGCGGCGCCCGCCGCGACCTTGATCTCGACGACGGTCCCGGCCTTCTCGGCGTTGATGTGGTTCTCCATCTTCATCGCTTCGAGCACCAGGATCGCCTGACCGATCTCGACCGTCGCGCCCACCTCGACGAGCACCTTCACGATCGTGCCCTGCATCGGCGCGGTGACCGTGCCGCCGCCGACCGAGCCGCCGGTTCCGCCGCTCGCCGCCTTGGGTCGCGGCCGGGGGCTCGTGCGGGCGGCCGCGCCGGGCGCGCTCACCGGGGCGTCGGGCAGCCACACCTTGACGGAGAAGCGCTTGCCCGCGACTTCGACCGGCACGGTGTGCGCGACGAGCTCGGGCGCAGCGTCGCCGTCGGCCGCCACGGGCGCGGGAGTCGCCGCGGGCGTGTGGGCGGCGAAGAGCGCGTGGTCGACTTCGTCCTCCACCCACTTCGTGGAATGGCGGACCGCGGCGAAGTCGGGATGCTGCAGCAGGGCGAGATGCGCCGGGGTGGTGGATCGGACGCCGTCGATCTCGAACTCCTCGAGCGCCCGCACCATGCGAGCGATCGCGCGATCGCGGGTCGCGGCGTGCACGACGAGCTTGCCCACGAGGTTGTCGTAGAACTGCGAGACGTTGTCGCCCTGCTCGTAACCGCCGTCCCATCGCACGCCCGGGCCGCTCGGAGGCCGGAGCCGGGTCAGTGCGCCGGGCGAAGGGCGGAACCCCTTCGACGGGTCTTCCGCGTTGATCCGACACTCGATCGCGTGCCCACGGATCTCGATCGACTCCTGCGTGAACGACAGCGCTTCGCCGGACGCGACGCGCAGCTGTTCGGCGACGAGATCGCGACCGGTGACCTCCTCGGTGACGCAGTGTTCGACTTGGAGGCGAGTGTTCATCTCGAGGAAGAAGAATTCGTCGTCTTGGTAGAGCATCTCGACGGTGCCGGCGTTCACGTAGCCGCACGCGAGCGCCACCTTCACGGCGGCTTCGCCCATCGCGCGACGCGTGGCGTCGGGGATGCCCGGTGCCGGCGCTTCCTCGATGAGCTTCTGGTGTCGGCGCTGGGTGGAGCAGTCACGGTCGCCGAGGTAGACGGCGTTGCCGTGCGTGTCGCAGAACACTTGGATCTCGACGTGGCGCGGGCGCGTGAGGTAGCGCTCCATGTAGGCCTCGGGACGCCCGAAGTACGCCTGCGCCTCGCGCGTCGCCGAGTCGAACGACGCCTGCGCGTCCTCGGGACCCGCGACGACCTTCATGCCGCGTCCGCCGCCGCCGTAGGCGGCCTTGATCGCGATCGGGTAGCCGTGCGTGGCGCCGAACTCGAGGATCTGCGCGACGTCGGTGATCGGCGTGGTCGTGCCCGGGACCGACGCGACGTCGGCGCGTTCGGCGGCCAAGCGCGACGAGATCTTGTCGCCCATGATCTCGATGGCCTCGGGCGGCGGCCCGATCCATGCGACGCCGGCGTTCGCCACGGCGCGCGCGAAGTCGGCGTTCTCCGAGAAGAACCCGTACCCCGGGTGCACGCCGTCGGCTCCCGACCGTGCGATCGCGTCGAGGATCGCGGGCGTGTTCAGGTAGCTCTCGGCTGCGGTCTGCCCGCCGAGCGCGTAGGCCTCGTCGGCGTAGCGCACGTGGAGCGCATCGCGGTCGAGCTCCGAGTACACCGCCACCGTTGCGATGCCGAGCTCCCGGCACGTGCGCATCACGCGCACCGCGATCTCTCCACGGTTCGCGACGAGGATCTTCGACAGCACGAGGGCGGCTCCGGACGGGGTCGGGCGGACGGCTCGTATCCTACGGTCGATGCCCGATCCGACGGCCAGTCACGCGCGCCCGCCCGGCGATCCCGGTGATCGAGGCGTGAGCGCACGACTCGACGGGACGCGGTTCACCGACGTGCGTTGGTTCGCCGAGATCGACTCGACCAACCGATACCTCCTCGACGAGGCCGCGCGGGGTGCCGCCGAGGGGATCGTCGCCGTGGCGGACTCGCAGTCGGCGGGGCGCGGCCGGCTGGGTCGCCAGTGGCAGAGTCCGCCGGACGCGTCGTTGCTCGCCTCGGTGTTGCTGCGCCCCGCGCTCGCCACGGAGCACGTGCCGTTGCTCGTCACCGCAGCCGCGCTCGCGGCGGCGGACGCGGTGGAGGGCCTGTCGGGCATCGTGGTGCGACTCAAGTGGCCGAACGACCTCGTGGTGGGTGCGCGCAAGCTCGCCGGCGTCCTCGCCGAGGCGATCCCCGGACAGGCCGTGGTCGTCGGGATGGGCCTGAACGTGCAGTGGGACGTGGTGCCGCCGGAGCTCGACGGGATCGCCACCGCGTGCAACCTCGAATCCGACGTCGCCGTCGACCGAGTCGACCTGCTCGTCGAGTGGCTCACGCGCTACGACGCGCGCATCGGTGCGCTCGCGACGCCCGACGGCCGCGATCGCCTCCGCGCCGATGCCCTCGCCCGTTCTGCCACGATCGGCCGGCGGGTGCGCGTCGAGCTCGCCGCTCGTGTCGTCGAAGGAGTCGCGACCGACCTCACCGAGCTCGGACACCTCGTGGTCACCCGCGACGACGGCACGATCGACACGGTGGTGGCCGGCGACGTCGTGCACGCGCGTCCGGCGTGATCACAACTGCGTCCATTGAAGCGATCACCCCCATATGTGCGGCAATCGCTGCAATGAACGAGGAGTCGGGGCGCATCAGCGCGCCGCGTGCTCGCGGACGAGGCGTTGGAACTCGGCGCCTCGGTGGGCGTACGACGTGAAGCGGTCGTAGCTC
>DASUMP010000188.1:0-17867 GCA_036277635.1 Acidimicrobiia bacterium
AGCGCGACCGCGCGCGGGTGCACGATCGCGACGACGGCGGTCCCCGCCGCCGGCTCCGCGTCCGCGACCGCGAGGTCGACGCCCGAAGCGAGCCGGACGGTGCCCGCGTCGACGACCCGGCCCCGCAGCAGGTTCACGCCGGCGAGATCGGCGGCGTAGCGCGAACGCGGTCGGGCCGCGATCTCGTCGGGCGTGCCCCGCTGCACGACGACGCCGGCTTCGAGGACGAGCACCGAGTCGGCGAGGGTCAAGGCGTCGAGCGGGTCGTGGGTCACGAGGAGGCACGGTCCGCGGTGGGCCTCCAGGTGGCGGCGCAGCAGCGCGCGGGTCGCCACGCGGGCGGCGGCGTCGAGCGACGTGAGCGGCTCGTCGAGCAGCAACAGCCACGGTTCCGCCGCGAGCGCGCGGGCGAGCGCGACGCGTCGCGCCTGCCCGCCCGACAAGCGGGCCGGGCGGTGCGTCGCGACCGCGGCGACGTCGAGTCGTTCGAGCCACGCGTCGGCGCGTCGTCGCGACTCGATGCGACCCACGCCGCGACTCCGCGGTCCGAACGCGACGTTGTCGCGCGCGTTCAGGTGCGGGAACAGCACGTCGTCCTGGAAAACGAAGCCGACGGACCGTTCGTCCGGCGGCACCCAGTCGGCGCTCGTGGGGTCGTCGAGGACGGTCGGACCGAGCTGCACGCGGCCGCCCTCGAGCGATGTCAGCCCGGCGACCGCGCGGAGGAGCGTGGTCTTGCCGGCGCCGTTCGGGCCGAGGATCGCGAGTGTGGTGGCGGGCTCGACGCGCAGCGAGACGTCGAGGTGATGTCCGCCCTGACGGACGACGATCCGCGCGTCGAGTGCGCCGCTCACTCGCGGCTCGGTCGCCAGTCGCGTCACCTGATCGCTCCGAGCCAGTGCTCGCGCAGCCCGACGAGCACGGCGGCGGACACGGCGAGCAGCACGAGACTCGCCGCGATGGCGCCGTCGACGTCGCCGGTCTCGAGCTGCAAGAACACCGACAGCGGCAGCGTCTGCGTCTCTCCCCGCACGTTGCCGGCGAAGGTGATGGTCGCGCCGAACTCGCCGAGCGCGCGCGCCCACGCGAGGACGACCCCGGCGGCGAGGACCGGTGCGCACATCGGCACCGTGACCCGTCGGAAGACCGTGGCGCGACCGGCGCCGAGTGTGCGCGCCGCGTCTTCGTAGCGCTGGTCGACGGCACGGAACGCGGACTCAGCGGTCACGACGAGGAACGGCAGCGCGACGAACGTCTGGGCGATGATCGCCGCGGTGGTCGTGAACGGCAGGCGGATGCCGAACCACGCGTCGAGGTGTTGGCCGACGACGCCCCGCCGACCGAATGCGAGCAGCAGGGCGAGGCCGCCCACGACCGGAGGCAGGACCATCGGCAAGAGCGCGAGCGCCCGCAGGGCGCGACGGCCGCGGAACTCGTAGCGCGCGAGCAGCCAGGCGAGGGGGAGCCCGAGGCCGAGGCACACGAGCGCGGTCGCCACCGAGGTGAGCAACGACAGCCCGAGCGCGTCGCGGAGCGCGGGGTCGCCGAGCAGGTCCCCGAGGTCGCGCCACGGCGCCCGCCACACCAGCGCGGCGAGCGGCAGTGCGAACACGAGCGCTCCGAGGGATCCGAGGCCCACGACGATCGTCGACGGGCGCCGCCCCCTCACGTCCCGAACCCCAGGTCGGCGAGCACCTGCTGACCCGCCGACGAGCGGACGAACGCGACCCACGCGTCGGCGTGGGCGCGCGAGTCGGTGTCGCGGACCACGCCGATCAGGTACGTCGTCTCGACGTTCTGCTCCGGCGGGATGGTCACGCCGCGCACGCCGGGCCCGGCGTTGCGCACGTCGGTGGTGTACACGATCCCGGCGTCGGCCTCGCCGAGGGCGACCTTCGTGAGCACCGCTTGGGCGTTCGGCTCGCGCGACGCAGCGCGCGTCGGGATGCGCGCCGCGTCGAGCACTTGGTCGGCGAGGCGTCCGCACGGCACCTCCGACGCGCAGAGCACGACGACGACGTCGGTGCGGGCGAGGTCGCGCAGCAGCTGCACGCGATCGTCGTCGGCCGACGCGACGACTTCCAGCACGTTCGTCGCGAACCCGACGCCGTCGTCGACGGCATCCGCGTCGCGAGCGCGTGAGTAGCTCTCGGCGTCGGCGGTCGCGAGCACGTCGGCCGGTGCTCCCTCGACGAGCTGGGTCGCGAGCTGGGACGAGCCGCCGAACGCGAGCTGCACGTCGACGCCGGGACGGGTCCGCTCGAACGCGGCGGCGAGCTCGGTGAACGCGTCGGTCAACGACGACGCCGCGAAGATACGCAGCGTCGCTCGGTCGTCGGTGTCGCGCGAGCACGCGGTGCTCCCGACGACGAAGAGGAGCGCGAGCGCCGCTGCCGACGCGCGTGCGGCGTGCCGGCGCGGTCGTCGTGCGCTCATTCGTCGGGAGTGGCGTCGACCACGACGTTGGTCGCCTTCACGACCGCGGTGGCGAGCGCGCCCGGCTCGAGGGCCAGCTCGTCGGCTGCTTCGCGCGTCATGAGCGACACGACTCGGAACGGGCCCGCCTGGATCTCCACCTGCGCGGTGACGGTGTCCTTCACGACCCGGGTGACGATCCCCGAGAACCGGTTCCGGGCCGACTGCCCGCCCGTCGCGGCGTCGGCGTGCGCTGCGTGGCCGGCGACGTAGCGGGCGAGCGCCGCGCCGTCGACGAGCCGTTGTCCGCCCGCCGAGCGCGTCACCTCGAGCTCGCCGGCGTCGACGAGACGGCGCACGGTGTCGACGCTCACCCCCAAGAGCTCGGCCGCCCGTCCGATCCGGTACTGCACAAGCAAGAGAATATGCTGAAATCTCTTGGGAATGCCCCTGTCATCACGTGAAGACGCTCGCAGATCCCCGGCGGCCGTCGTGTTCGACATGGATGGCGTGCTGATCGACTCCGAGCCGATCTGGCGCGCGGTCGAACAGCAGGTGTTCGCCACCGTCGGGGTCGTCCTCGACGACGACCGCTGCCGCGAGACGATGGGGATGCGCGTCAACGAGGTCGTCGACCACTGGTACCGCCGGTTCCCGTGGGAGACCCCCGACCCCCGTGCGGTCGAGGACGCCGTCGTCGCCGGAGTCGTCGGCGCCCTGCGATCGACCGGTGCCGCACGGCCCGGCGTCGCGCACGCGCTCGACGTGTGTCGCGCCGCCGGACTCCGGGTGGCGATCGCGTCGTCGTCGTACGACGTCGTGATCGACGCCGTGCTGGAACGCCTGGCGATCGCGTCGGCGTTCGACGCCGTCGTGTCAGCGCAGCACGTCGAGCGGGGCAAGCCCGACCCCGCGGTGTACCTGCGTGCGATCGATGCGCTCGGCGTCGCGCCCGCCGACTGCGTCGCGATCGAAGACTCCGTGCCCGGCGTGCGGGCGGCGCGCGCCGCGGGCATGGCGTGCATCGGCATCCCCGAACCCGGCGCGGACGCGGCGCCGCTGCGCGCCGCGGGGGCCACGGTGGTGCTCGAGTCGTTGCTGGAGCTGCGCCCGGCGCACCTCGAGGTGGGGGAGGCACGAACGTGAAGGTCCGCTCGCCGACGTCCGACGAGCTCCCGCGTCTGCAGGAGATCGAGGTCGCGGCGGGCGTCGCGTTCGCCGAGATCGGGCTGGGCGACGTGGCGGCCGCGGACCCGTTCACGATCGACGAGCTCGAGGCGTACCGTCGCGCCGGGCGGATCTGGGTCCTCGACGACGAAGGGACGGTCGCCGGCTACGCCGTCGTCGACGTGCTCGACGACCGAGCGCATCTCGAACAGGTGAGCCTGCACCCCGAGTGGGGTCGGCGGGGCCTCGGGCGCCGTCTGGTCGAGCACGTGTGTGGCTGGGCGGCGCAGCAGGGGATGGACGCGGTGACGCTCACGACCTTCCGCGACGTGCCGTGGAACGCCCCGCTCTACGAGCGGTACGGGTTCTCGGTGCTGGTCGACGACGCGCTCGGCCCGCAGCTGCGGGCCCGCCGTGCGCGTGAGGCCGACGACGGCCTCGACCTGGAGCTGCGGGTGTGCATGGTGCGGGCGGTGCCGTGATCGCGCCCCGAACGGGTAACAATGGCGGGACCGCTCCCGCCCACCCCGGTCGAGTCGCCCGCCCATGACCTCTTCGCTCACCTCCTCGTTGTTCGTCGCCGCCTCGGAAGGCTCCGACAAGCTGCACGACTTCGACGCGCCCGCCGCGCTGTGGATCGGCTTCGTCGTGGGCCTGTTCGCGCTCCTGCTCATCGACCTGTTGGTGCTGCACCGCAGCGCCCACGAGATCTCGGTGCGCGAGGCCGCGATCAGCAGTGCCGGCTGGGTCGCGCTCGGCGTCGCGTTCTCGCTCGTGATCTGGGGCGTGCTCGGCGGCCAGGCGGCCGGGCAGTACCTCACCGGGTACGTGATCGAGAAGTCGCTGTCGGTCGACAACGTCTTCGTGTGGGCCGTGATCTTCAGCTACTTCTCGGTCCCCCGCGCGTACCAGCACCGCGTGCTGTTCTGGGGCATCTTCGGGGCGCTCGTGCTGCGCGCCGTGTTCATCTTCGCGGGCGTCGCGCTCCTCAACGCGTTCGACTGGATCTTGTTCGTGTTCGGCGGTCTGCTGATCTTCACGGCGTACCGGGTCGCGACGCACTCCAGCGAGGAGATCCATCCCGAGCGGAACCCGGTGTTGAAGATCGTGCGGCGCTTCGTACCCGTGAGCGCGCACTACGACGGTCAGAAGCTCTTCACCAAGGAAGGTGCGCGCCGGCTCGCGACCCCGCTGTTCGTCGTGCTCGTGTTGATCGAGGCGACCGACGTGGTGTTCGCGGTCGACTCGGTCCCGGCCATCCTCGCCGTGAGTCGCGACCAGTTCGTCGTGTTCAGCTCGAACGCACTCGCGATCCTCGGTTTGCGCGCGCTCTACTTCTTGCTCGCCGGAGTGCAGGACCGCCTCGTGCACCTCAACAAGGGTCTCGGCGTCATCCTCTTCTACGTCGGCGTGAAGATGCTGATCTCCGAGTGGTACCACATCCCCACGTTGCTCTCGCTCGGCGTGATCGCGCTCGTGTTGACGGTCACGGTGTTCGCATCGCTGGCCACCACCAAACGCGCGGCTGAACGCTCGGCCACCGAAGGTGCCGACGACGCACGCGGCGACGACGAGCTCGCGCCACCCGCCACGACCGAGGATCCGGTGCCATGACCGTCCAGACGATCGTGCTCGGGGCCGACGGCTCCGAGAACTCGCACCGCGCCGTGCAGTTCGCCGCGGATCTCGCGCGCCAGCTCGGTGCGCGCGTCGTGGCCGTGCACGCCTTCGACCCGCTCGCGTTGCTGGGGACGGTCGAGCCGCCCGTCGACTTCGAGCAGCTCGAACGCGACACGCAGCAGCGGCTCGAGGCGGAGTGGTGCGCACCGCTGCGCGACGCCGGCGTGTCCTTCACGGCCGAGGTGGTCGAGAACACCCCAGTCGGTGCGCTCGTCGACGCGGCCGCCGCCCACGCCGCCGACCTCGTCGTGATCGGCGCCCGCGGTCACACCCCGGTGCGCCAGCTGGTCCTCGGCAGCACGTCGCTGCGGCTGCCCCACGGGACGAAGCGGCCGGTCACGATCGTCCCCTGACCGGGCTCTGCACCAGTGCGGAAGGTCACGCGTGACGAACGCGTGAAACCGGTCACTGGGCCCTTTCCCTCCCCGCTCCGAGCGGTCACGATGTCGGCACGGGTGGGCACGACCAGGAGGGACGATGAGTCGACGTCACCGGACCGAGGCAGTTCCCGCAGTCTCCCGAGCGGAGCGCCGTGCGCACGTCCGCTCGGAGCGCCAGCAGACCCGCACGCAGCTCAGCTCGATGGCGGACCTCGCCGGCGACGCCGACCAGCGCGACGAGCTGATCGAACCGACGCCGTACTTCCGACCCGAACACGACCACGCCGTGCCCGAGCGCAGCACCCGCTCCCGCTACGCCCACTGGAAGCAGCCGTTCTGGAAGCGCCGCTCCCAGCTGCGCGCGCAGCGCGCTCGCCTCTTCCGCTCGACCTGATCGACCCGCGCGCTCGCCGCGTGCTCAGCGGCGTCGTTCGACCGATGCGCGTCGCGTGCGGTTCGTCGCGCCGGTACGCCGGCGAACCGGCGCGGGGATCGCGGTGGCGTCGTACTCGGCGAGCGCGCGATCGATGAGATCGAGGACGGCGTCGACGCGCGTGCCGGTGCGGCGCGGGTCCGCGGGGCCGGGTGCGTTCGCCATCGTGTCCTCCTCGCCGGGCGACGTGGCGGTAGGCCTACTCCAGATCGCCACGTGAGTGGTGGCAATCCCGCGCGGATGCGCTCAGAGCACGTCGTGGCCGAGCGAAGGAAAGACTTTGCTCACCTTGCCGAGCAGGTACTCGCCGTAGGTGCCCTCGAACGTCGTGGGGTCGACGTCGTCCCAGCGAGGCGCGCCCGGCGCGGCGGGCCCGGGTGCCGGGATCGGCTGGACGCGCGCGTCCCAGCCGGGGTCGAAGAAGAACGGGAACGACAACCGGGAACGGTCGGCGGTGTTGCGCACGCGATGCGGTGTCGACCGGTAGCGGCCACCCGTCATCCGCTCGAGCATGTCGCCGAGGTTGCACACGAACGTGTGGGGGACCGGCGCGACGTCGACCCACCCGGTGCGGGCGTGCACCTGGAGGCCGCCGGTGTCGTCTTGGAGCAGGATCGTGAGCAGGCCGTAGTCGGTGTGCTCGCCGACGCTCCACGCGTCGTCGGTCGCGTCGAGGGGCGGGTAATGGAAGATGCGGAACAGGATCGTCGGATCTGCCGTGAGCTCGCGGGCGAACCAGTCGGCGTCGAGGTCGAGGGCGCGCGCGAACCCGCGCAGGAGCGCGTGACCGAGCGTGGTCATCGCGTGCAGATACTCGAGGACCGCGTCGCGCAGCTCGGGCGGTTCGGCCGGGAACAGGTTCGGACCGTGCAGCGGCACGCCGGCGCGCACGCGGGGATCGTCTGGGGCGAGCTCGGCGCCGAAGTACACGCCTTCCTTGCGATCGGGCCGACCCGACGTGAGCTCGCCGCCGACCGGGAACCAGCCGCGCCACGCGCGGCCGCCGTGCTCCATCGCGATCGTCGCTTTCTCCGACTCGGGGCGTGCGAAGAACTCGCGTGCCGCTGCGTCGAGGCGCGCGACGAGCGCGGGATCGACTCCGTGTCCGGCGACCAGGAAGAACCCGGTGTCGCGGCACGCCGCGTCGATCGTGGGCGCCACCGCGTCGGCGTCGTCGTCGGCGACCAACGGCCCGATGTCGACGATCGGGAGGGCCTCGGTGGTCATCTCGTGCGCACGCTCCCTCGCGGTTCGCTTGCCCCTGCGGGTCGCGGCCTGGTAGCAGCGGGTCCCGCGGGACGCATCATGGCCCGGCCCGGAGCACCATCGCGACGAGTCCCGCACGGAGGTCGGCACCGATGACCGGACGCGTCCAGCTCGAGATCGACGGACCGATCGCGACCATCACGAACGACAACCCCGACAAGCACAACGCGTTCGACGACGACATGGACGCCCAGCTGTTCGACATCCTCGCCCAGCTCGCCGCCCGCGCCGACGTCCGTGCGGTGATCTGGCGGGGGGAGGGGAAGTCGTTCTCGTCGGGGCGCGACGTGGGGTCGATCGGCACGCTGCAGGTGCCGATGTCGCACCACGAGCTGATGCGGCGCGGCCATCGCGGCATCCAGCAGCTCTGGCAGATGGACGCGCCGGTGCTGGTGGCGTGCAAGGGCTGGGTCATGGGCGGATCCTTCCAACGGGCGCTGCTCTGCGACGTGCGGGTCGCGGCGGAAGGCACCCGGTTCCGGCTCCCCGAGGTCGGCTACGGCGTGATCCCCGACACCGGTGGCGTCGCGGTGCTGCACGAGATGTGCGGACACGGCGTCGTGAGCGACCTCGTGCTCACCGGTCGGATCATGTCGGCGGAGGAGGCGCTCGGGCACGGCATCGTCAGTCGGATCGTGCCGGCCGATGAACTCGACGACACGGTGCGCGAGATGGCCGAACAGATCGCGCAGGCACCCGCGGTGACCGTGAAGATGGCCCGCGAAGTGATCCGGCACCTGGCGGTTCCCGCGATCCGCGCCTCGATGGCCGACGAGATGATCTACCAGACGTTCATCAGCCGCAGCGACGACATCGCGGAGATGCGCGCCGCGCGCGCCGACGAGCGTCCGCCGCGCTACACGGGGAGCTGACGATGAGCGACACGATCGGTCTGCCCGCGCCGCCGCCCCTCGGCGCGAGCGCGTTGCCGGCCGGCACCTACGACGGGGTCGCGGTCTTCGTGACCGGTGCCGGCACCGGGCTCGGCAAGGCGATCGCGCTCGAGTTCGCGCGCCTCGGCGCCGCGATCGTGATCGCGAGCCGCAAGCCCGAGCACCTCGACGCCGGCCGCGCCGCGATCGACGCGCTGGGGGGCCCGGTCGTCACCGTCGCGTGCGACATCCGCGAGCCCGAGCAGATCGCGAGCGCGTTCGACGCCGCCGAGGACGCGTTCGGGCTGCCCGGCGTGCTCGTGAACAACGCGGCCGCGAACTTCCCGGTCCCCGCCGAGGACATGTCGCCGAACGCGTGGCGCACGGTCGTCGACATCACGCTGAACGGCACCTACTTCTGCGCGCGCGAGTTCGGCCGGCGCCACCTCGCCGCCGGCACCCCGGGCTCGATCATCAACGTCGGCGCGTCGTACGCGTGGACCGGTGGACCCGGCTTCGCGCACTCCGCCGCCGCGAAGGCCGGCGTCAAGAACCTCACCGAGTCGCTCGCGGTGGAGTGGGGGCCGTACGGCATCCAGGTGAACGGGCTCGTCCCCGGGTTGTTCCCGCACGAGGACATGACCGACGACATCCAGGGCAACCTCGCCCGCACCCACGACAAGGACGCGTGCCAACCCGCGTTGCGGGTGGGTCAGCGCCAGGAGCTCGGATGGGCGGCGACGTTCCTCGCGTCGCCGTACGCGCGGTTCGTCTCCGGGCACACGCTCGTCGTCGACGGCGCGAACTGGCAGCGCCGCACGCTCACGAACCCTCCCGTCGTGACCGTGCGCGACCAGATGGGGAAGGGTCCGTTCGAGGCCTGACTCGGCGCCATGTGCCTACGGACGCGCGTGCACGGTGAGCCACACGTCGACGGTCGTGCGCAGGGAGCGCGCCGCCGCGGCGGCCTGCTGCTCGGGCCGGGCGTGCCACCAGTACGGCGTCATCTGCAACAGGTGCAGGACATCGGCCGGATCGTCCAGGTCGAGCTCGAAGCGAACCCGCTCGCGTCGCACCGGAGCGGGTTCCCCGTCGCCGCTGACGTGGGCCCGTTCGTCGTGCGGGCGCGGGTCGTCGTAGACGAGGGCGCGCACGCCCGCGAGGTGGTCGGGTCCCGGCGCGGCGACCACCGCGACGCCGCGAGCGCGCAGCACGCGGAACAGCTCCGGGAAGTGGCGCGGCGCGAACACGCTCGTCACCACGTCGAGCGCCGCGTCGGCGAACGGCAACACGAAGCTCGACGCGACCGCGTAGCGGTGCTCGGGGTGCCGGCGCGCGGCGAGGCGGATCGCCGGCTTCGACACGTCGATGCCCCACCCGGCCGCGTCGCAGACGCTGGTGACGGCTGCGAGGTAGCTGCCCTCGCCGCACCCGGCGTCGAGCACGTGCGCGGGTCGCGCGTCGGCGACGAGTGACGCGACCGCGTCCATCAGCGGCCGGTAGTGCCCGCGATCGAAGAACGCCCGACGCGCGTGCACCATCTGCTCGTCGTCGCCCGCCGGCCGACTCCGGTGGCGGCCCGAGGGCACGAGGTGCAGGTAGCCCTCACGCGCCCGGTCGAACCGGTGCCCCTGCGCGCACACGACGCCGGCGTCGTCGTCGAGCAGCGGTTCGTGGCAGTGCGGGCAACGGAACGTGACGTCTCGCACGGCGCGCACGGTACGGCACCCGTGCGACCCGATGCGGTCGTAGAGTTCGCGCATGACGATCCGAGTGGTCGGTGCCGGAGTCGGACGCACGGGCACGAACTCCCTGAAGGAAGCGCTCGTCACGCTCCTCGGTGAACCCTGCTACCACATGTCCGAGGTGTTCCAGCACCCCGAGCACGTGCCCGTGTGGCACGAAGCGATGCTCGGCACGTCGGTCGACTACGACCGACTCTTCGAGGGGTACAGCGCCACCGTCGACTGGCCGGGTGCCGCGTTGTGGCGCGAGCTCGCCGCGGCCTATCCCGACGCGATCGTGCTGCTGTCGGTGCGCGACCCCGACGACTGGTGGCGCAGCGCGAGCAACACCATCTTCCAGGTGATGGACCGGGAGATGCCGCCCGAGATGGCGGGCTGGCGCGAGATGGTGATCGCGATGCTCGACCGCTTCACGTCACAGTGGCGCGACGAGCACGCGGCGAAGACCGCGTTCGTCCACCACAACGACCAGGTGCGCGCCGCGATCGCGCCCGAGCGGCTCGTCGAATGGCGACCCGGCGACGGGTGGGAACCGCTGTGCGGCGCGCTCGGAGTCGCGGTCCCGAGCGAACCGTTCCCCCACACGAACACCACCGCCGAGTTCCGTCAGATGGCGGGTCTCGACTGACGCCGCGAGCGCGTCACGCGATCGCGTACGGCGCGCTCGCGGTGGTCGCCGCCGCGCTGGTCGCCGCGACCGCGCGGGCGGGCCTCGAGGTCGGCCCCGACGGTGCCGAGTACCTCGGCGTCGCCGATCGCCTCGCCGACGGCCACGGGTTCACGCGCGCGTTCGGGTTGCCCGGGCGGCGCCTCGATCACTACGGCCCGCTGTATCCGGCGCTGCTCGCTCCCGGCGAGCTCGTCGGCCTCGGCGCTCGGACGCTCGCCTGGTGGCTGCACGTGGCGCTGTTCGCGCTCGATGCGGTCCTCGTCGGTGTCCTCACCCAGCGACTGGCACGCGGTCGGGTGGTGCCCGGACTCGTCGCCGGCGCGCTCTTCGCGTGCACCGCGTCGCTGCTCGTCGTCTACTCGTCGGTGCTGTCGGAGCCCGTGTACCTCAGCCTCGAGCTCGCGTTCGTGTTCGCGCTCGTCGAACACCGACGAGCGCCGCGCCCGACGACCCTCGTCGGCGCCGCCGCGGCCGCCGGGATCGCGGTGCTCGCGCGCTTCGTCGGGTTCGCACTCATCGGCGCCGGCGTCGGCGTGCTGCTCGCCGACCGTTCGCGCGAGTGGCGGGCTCGCGTACGCGACGCGATCGGGTTCGGCGTCGTGGGATCCGTCCCGTTCGCGATCTGGACCGTCACCGCCCGCCTCGGGGGTGCGCACCCGACCGACCGTGCGCTCGAGTGGCATCCGATCACGGCCGCGCAGCTCGGCGAGGCGGTCCGATCGGTTGGCAGCCTCGTCGTGGGGCGCGAGGCATCCGACGACCTCCAGGTGCTCGGCGCGGTGTTCCTCGGCGTCGGTCTCGTCGCCGTGGCGCTCGCGTCGCGGCTGACGAGCGGTGTGTCCGCCGTGAGACATGGCGACGACGACTTCGCGCGACTGCGCGTCGTGCTCGCGACCACCGGCGCGACGCACCTCGTCGTGATCGCGCTCACGATGTGGTTCGCCGACCGGACCACGCCCGGGAGCCTGCGGATCCTCTCGCCCGTCCTGATCTGCGCGCTGCCCCTCGTCGTCGGCGCCGCCGACGCGCTCGCCCGGCGCGCCCCGGCCGCGCGGCTCGCGATCGTCGGCGTGTTGCTCGTGGTGGGCGCGCTGCGCGTCGTCGACGTCGGGCGCACCGTCGACGCGCACGGCGCGTCGAGTCTGCGGTGGGCGGCACCGGTGTGGGAGCGGTCTCCGACCGTGCGCGCCGTCGAACGTCTCCCGGCAGACACCGTCATCTGGACGAACGCTCCCGATCTCGTCTGGTACCGCACCGATCGTGCGTCGTACCGCGTCACCTCCGTGCGCGTCACGGGGTACCGCGGCGGTGAACTCGTGGCCGACGCCGACGAGCGGCTCGCTCGCCTGCGCCGCTCCGTCGCGCACAACGACGGGGTGGTCGTGCTGTTCGACGACCTCGAGTTCCGCAGCGCGCTCGCGTCGGTCGACGAGCTCGAGGCCGCCGGCTTCTCGGTCGCCGATCGCTACGACGACGGGGTGGTGCTGCGGGCGGAGCCGTGACCCGGGCGAGTCAGACCGGCGCCGCGACGCCGCGTCGGATCCCGCGCGGCGGCAACGGGGGCGCGACCCGCTGCACCGTGGCCACGAGCTCGTCACGCCCGGCGCGCGCCGACGGCTCGTCCCAACGGTTCTCGCGCTGGAGCGGATCGTCGGCGAGGCGGTAGAGCTCACCTTCGGTGCCGTCGTGCATGGTGCCCGGACCGTACGCGGTCACGAGCACGTCGTCGGCGACGATCGTGCGGGCGTGGACGCGATGGCCGCGCGGGTGGATGCTGTCCCATTCCGTGACGACCGGCGCGTCGCGACGCGCGTCGGAATCGGTGAGCGGAAGGGCTCCTCCCTCCATCCACTCGGGGACGTCGACGTCCGCCGCCGCGCAGAACGTGGGAGCGAGGTCGACGAGGCTCACCGGGCTCGCGACACGCGCGGGCGCGACCTGTGCGCTGGGCGCCGGACGCCAGATGAGCGGGAGTCGCAGCAACGCGTCGACGTGGTACGGGCCCTTGAACAGCAGCCCGAAGTCGCCTTGGAGCTCGCCGTGGTCGGTGGTGAACACGACGTCGGTGTCGGCGTCCCAGCCGCGCGCCCGCACCGCGTCGAGCACGCGCCCGAGCGCCTCGTCGATCAGCTCGACCTCCACGTGCACGTTCGCGTTGACCTCGCGCACCTGATCTGCGGTGAGCGTGGCCGGTACCCACGCGTCGGGCGCTTCGTAGTTGCTCACGACGTCGCCCTCGTACCACGCCGTCCAGTGCCGCGGCTTCGCGGCGAGGATCGCGGCGCGCTCGGCCGCGTCCTGCGGGTAGCCGGCGGGGAGATCGAGGTCGCGCCAGTCGACCCGCCCGCGCTCCGACGCCGGTGGGTCCCACGGGTGGTGCGGGTCGGGGAACGACACCCAACAGAACCAGTCGGCGTCGTCGGGGAGCGCGTCGAGCCACGCGATCGCGCGGTCGGCGACCCAATCGGTGTGGTACAGCTCGCGCGGGATCGGGTTCACCTTCACCTGCGGCGCGTCGGTGTCGCCGCCGCCCGCGGCGTTCACCTGCATGCCGGGCATCTCGATGACCGGGTAGTAGTCGCCGACGTGCGCCGCGTGCTCCTGCATCATCCAGCGGGCGTAGTGCGTGAGGCCGACGGCGCCGTGCGACGCGAGCTCGAGGTGGTCGAAGCCGCGGTGCGGTCCGTGCGCGCCGAACCGACCGAGCCGGTTCTCCTCGAAGCGCAGGAACGGATCGAGGTACGGCTCGAAGTGCGCCTTGCCGAACAGCGCGGTGCGGTATCCCGCCTCGTGCAGCACCTGGGCCACGCTCGGCGCGTCGGCGGGGAGCGGCACCCCGTTCATCCACACCCCGTGCGTGCTCACCCGCTGGCCGGTGATCATCGTGGCGCGCGACGGCATGCACACGACACTCGCAGGATGCGCTCGGTCGTACACGATGCCCGCAGTCGCGAGCGCGTCGATGACCGGGGTGCGAGCCACCGTGCCGCCGGTGCACCCGAGGCTGTCGTAGCGCTGCTGGTCGGTCGTCACGAACAGGATCTTGCGTCCCATCACTGATCGCTTCCTTCGAGCCGGGCGCGCAGGTTGAGCACAGCCTCTTCGATCGCGTCGCCGAGGACGAGCGCGAGTGGCGCCGGCTCGACCTCGGTGGAGTACACGAGCAGCGCGTCGGCCGGTCCGAGCGCGAACACGTCGACGGTCGCGAGGTGCTCGATGACGGGGACGCCTCCCGTCACGCGGTACTGGAACCGGCGCAGCTCCGCGTCGCTCGTGACGATCCGCTCGATCAGCTCGAGGCCGCTGCGCAGCGAACAGCGGCGCACGTCGCCCTCGATGCTCGATGACTCCATCGCCGGGAACCAGTCGGCGATCGTGCCCGCGTCGGCGATGACGTCCCACACGGCGTCGGCGGGGCGGGCGATGCGCACTTCGCGCCGGAGGGTCGCCATTGGATCGATCGGGTGCTCAGCTCGCGAGCGTGCGATCGCTGTGCACGTCGATGCTGAACCACACGGTCTTGTCGGCCCCGCGCGCGTGGTGCACGCCCCACTCGTCGGCGAGCGCGTCGACGATGCGCAGCCCCCGACCGGCGGGTTCACTCGGATCGGGCGACCGGCGGACCGGGTCGCCGCTGCCGCTGTCGGTGACTTCGACCTTCACGACGTCGCCCGTGCGTTCGACGCTCACCGTGAACGGGGTGCGAGCGTGACGGATCGCGTTCGACGCGAGCTCGGAGACCATGAGCGTGATCGACTCGCGGATGTCGGTCGGGACGTCGCCGAGCTCGCCGACGACGAACCGCCGCGCGGCGGCCGCCGACGTGGGCGCGCTGGTGAACGATCGCGCCGTCACGAGCCCTCGACCGGGAGGGTGGCTTCCAGCCCGGTCGCCTCCACGACCCGTTGCACGATCCCTGTGGGGTTCCGCAACACGATGTCGTCGACCTGTTCGGCGGCTTGGAGCAGCACTGCCAGCCCAGAGCTGTCGATGAACTCGAGTGCACCGAGATCGAAGATGACCCGCGCGGGTCGCGCGTCGAGCACGGGTGCCAGCGTGCGGCGCACCGCCGGTGCGCTCGACATGTCGAGCTCGCCACTGATGCGCACGACGACCGTGCCCGAGCCGTCGTCGTGCTCCACGACCGTGTGCGCGCCCTCGTTCACCTCGGCCATCTCACCCCCAACAGCGCGATGTCGTCGTCGCTGCCCTTCGGCACGACGTCGGCGACGACACGACCGAGGAGCTCGTCGAGCCCTCCGTCGTGTCGGGCTGCAGCATCGCGCAGATGCTCGAGGCCCACGTCGATCGTCTGCCCGCGACGCTCGAAGAGGCCGTCGGTGAACGCGAGCAGCGTCGCGTCGTCGGGGATCCGCACCGTGACGGCCCCGTGCTCGCCGGTGGCGGGCACCCCGATAGGTGTGGCCACCTCGGTCGTCACGAACGTGGCGCCGGCGGGGCCAACCAAGAGCGCGTTGGGATGGCCGGCGTTCGCCAACGTGATCTCCCGCGTGCGCACGTCGACCACGCCGCACAGCACGGTCGCGAAGAACCCGTCGCGGCCGACGTCGAGAAGCGCGCGCAGCTTGCGCAGGATCGTCGTGGGCGTGTCGCCCTGGGCGGCGTACGCCCGGATCGCGTACCGCAACGACGCCATCACCGCGGCGGCCGGAATGCCACGGCCGCTCACGTCGCCCACCACGAGCAGCACGTGGTGCTCGTCGACCTCGACCACGTCGTACCAGTCGCCGCCGATGTCGACGCCTTCGACGCCGGGCACGTAGCGCACGCCGATCTCGAGCCCGGGGATCGTCGGCAGCTGTTGGGGCAACAAGCTGTGCTGCAGCTCCTCGGCGATCGTGCGCTGGTTCGCGTACAAGTCGGCGAGCTCGCCGGCGAGGCTCTCGGCGCGCTCGCGCTGGCGCAGCAGCCGCTCGGTCAACGCGGCGGCGCCGCCGGTGAGGATCGCGCCCGCGACCGCCAGCGCGAGCGGCAACCACGAGAGGATCGTCGCGCCGAGGTGCTCGCGCGGCGAGGTGACGAACAGCAGCTCGTCGGCGCCGAACGCCACGATGGTGTCGGTGCGGCGGCCGGTGATGGGGAGATCCTCGACGCTGGAGATCACCAGCGCGTCGCCGAGCTCACGATCACCGAGGTACAGCGCGTAGTCCAGGTCCGCGAACGCCGAGTCCCGTTGGATCACCTGTCGGCGGTTCGGCGGGAGCGCTGCCTCGGCGTACGCGACGTAGCGCCCGCCGGTGGCCTTCGACGCGTACGCGTAGCCGAGGCGAGGCGACTCGTCGTCGAGGAGGCCGATGACGTCGAAGTCGTCGACGGCGAACGCACCGTCGATCATCGCTTCGATCTCTTCGGCCGGCCGGGCCATCACCTCGAGGTCGGCGCCGATGACGTCGATCGGCTCGGGGTTCCCGCGTTCGAAGACCGCGGCGCCGACGAACGGGCCGCCCTCGCCGGTGGCGGAAACGAGGATGTTCTCCACTGCTGCGACGTCGCCGCCGGTGCCCTGGGCGAGCTCGGCCGTCGTGGCGAGCGGCACGCGGATCGTCGGCAGGCTCCCGTTCAACACGGTCGACGCTTCCAGTGTTCGCTGCTCCAGCAGCGACTGCTCGTTGTCGTCGTTCACGAGGTTCGCGGCGATCGTCATCGCGGTCGTGAGGAGGATCCCGATGAGCAGGACGACGACGGCGCCGATGTCGAGCGGCCGCCGCCGCGTCCGGCGCGGGCGCGGCGGCTCGACGCCGTCGACCGACGGCAGCCGGTGATCGACCGTGTGCTCGCCCGCCACTGCCGCGCCGCTCATGAATCCCTTCCGCCGTGGCGGGCGCCAGGCTAGGGGGTCATCGACGCGTCACGAACGCGGCGCGCCCGGCCGATCACGTGCGGCGCGACCGGCGCGGCCAGCACCGACGGGCGGAACGTGAAGCGGCGTTCCTCCTCGACCTCGAAGCCCGCGGCGCGGATCGCGCGCGGCGTGTCGCGGGCGGTGTGGCACCCACCCGCGAACCACGGCCAGACCACATCAGTGGCGCGCTGCAGCCGTTGCTGCGCGGCGCGCTCGCCGAGCACGTGCTCGTAATACCGAAGCTCGCCGCCGGGTCGGAGCACGCGCCGCAGCTCGGCCAGCGCGCTCGCTTGGTCGCGGACCGAGCACAGCACGAGCGACGCGACCGCCGCGTCGAACGAGGCGTCCGGGAACGGTAGGTCGTCGGCGACCGCGTCGTGCACGCTCACCGGCACCTGCGCCCGGGCGCCGGCGATGGCGGCGCGGGTGCGCAGCGTCGGCTCCGGTTCGACGGCGACGACCTCGGTGACCTCCGCCGGGTAATGGCCGAACATCAAACCGGTCCCGGCGCCGATCTCGACGACGCGCCCCGACAGGCCGCGCACCAACTCGTCGCGGTGCTCCGCGACGCCGTGTCGCTCCATCTGGTCGGCGAGTCGCGCGTACACACGCGCGAACACCGGGTGGTGCACGGAGCGCGACATGGAGGCGACGCTAGAGGAACCGCCAGCGTCACGCGGCGGCGAGGTGCCCCAGCGAGACGGGTCCGCCGGCCTCGACGCCGTCGCGCCAGCGCCGCTCGAAGCGCGCCCGGAGGGCGTGGCGGTACGCGAAGCGCACGGCCGGCGGCAGCTCGCGCTCGGCGACGCCGCGGAACGGGTCGGGGACCGCGTCCATCAGCCACGGGACCATCACGCTCAGCGCGCGCCACGGGGTCGCGCGCCGCAGCCGCCGGGCGAACTGCTCGTGCTCGGCGGGGCTCAGCGCGGCGAGCCACACCGGCAGCAGCCGGGTCTCCTCGAGTGCCAAGTGGTCGTCGAGGAACGTGGCGAGGTCGTGGATGCCGGTCCGGACCCGCTCGTCGCCGCCGGTCCACGCGGCCGCGCGCAGGGCGTCGAGGGTCGTGTCGAGGCGGGCGTGGTCGGCTTCGACCTCGTCGGCGGCCTCCCGGATCGCGGCGTCGCGTGAGCGCAGGACCGGCAGGAGGACGCGATCCTCGCCGTGGTGGTGCGCCCGGATCACCCGGTCGAAGAGGTCGAGGCGCCGACCCATGTCGGTCGCGCCCTGCTCCGCAGCGGCGACCAGCGTGCCCATCTCCCGTCGCAGGGCGGCGTGGACGAGCAGGAACCCGAGCACGGGGGCCGGGGCGGGCAGGTCGTCGGTGCTCAGGTCGGTCGCGTGCTCCACGGGTCCCCTCCGGTTCGTCGTCGCCACCG
>DASUMP010000189.1:0-2663 GCA_036277635.1 Acidimicrobiia bacterium
TGACGTGGACCACGTGGTCCTTGCCGTCGGTCGACGTCCCCACCACGGTGCCGAGGGCCACGACGTGGCTGTCGGAGAGCGCGATCGCGACGACGACGCGTGCGCCGCGTGGGAACCCCGAGCGGCAGACGAGCCCGACGCCACCTCCGCCGACGTCGCGCACCGACGCGGGGAGCGGCTCGAAGCGCGTGAACTGGTCGTCGACGATCAAGCAGTTGACCGGCAGCTTGGCGCGCACCCGCGTGAACGCGCGTCGGTGCACGCGCGCACCGACGTTCGGCGGACCGATCACGACGCGCGGACCGTCGAAGCCGATGACGGGGACCTCGACCGTCTCGACGCCCGAATCGTCGACGTAGGTGAGGTGCAACGTGTGGTGCTCGGCCCACGCGGTCGGGATCGGTTCGCCGTCGACGCTCGTGACGTCGAGTCGATCAGCGCGGCGCTCGAGCACCGTCACGCGGCGCGGCCGGGCCTGCGGTGACGTCGCGAGCAGTGCGACTTGACCTTTGGTGAGCTCGGGAGTCGTGGTCACGGTGTGCCGATGGGTCGAGAGGGCGAGTGCAACGAGGTTCAGACGAAGCGGTCGAGAGCGCTGATCAGCAGTCCGACGCCGAAGCCGGCGAGCCAGCCCGTCGCCGCAATGCGGTAGTCGTAGTGGCGCCGGAGCGCGAACCCGACGCCGCACGCACCGACGACCGCGACGAGCAGCAGCACGCCCGAGGTCGCGGCGTAGACCGCCGCGCTGACCACGACGCCGCCGAACCCGGCGAGGACGCCGCCGAGCACTTGGACCGCGAGCCGGCCGCGGTCGACGGCGGGCGCGGGGGAGTGCTCGGGTCGGGTGGCCACACCCGTCTATCGGCGGCTCCGCGACCGATGCTGAGCGATCGGTACCGATCGGGGTTGCCGAGGTCTCAGCGCAGGGCGGGGAGGACCTCGGCCGCGATGCGGGCGTGTTGTTCGGCCTCGTCGCCCACCGGCCAGAGGTTGAACGTGTCGAGCCCCAACCCGGCGAGCTGCTGGAGCCGGTCGACGACCTCCGTCGGTGTGCCGGAGACGAAGTCCTTGCGGTCGACCTGGGCTCCGACGTGCACACCCACGTTGTACGCGTAGGTGAGCGAGTCGGGATCCCGACTCGCGGCGTCGGCGGCCGCGCGGATGCGGTCACGCATCGCCGGGATCGCGTCGGGCGGCGCGTACGGCATCGACGGCAGCCAGCCGTCGGCGGTGCGGCCGAGCAGGTCGAGCGCGCGCGGACCGTACGAGCCGAGCCAGATCGGGACCGGCGAGTCGGGCTTCGGGGTGAGGTGCGCGTCGCGCACCGAGTACCACTCGCCCTCGTGCGTCGCGCTCTCGTCGCTCCACAGTGCTCGGATCACCGCGAGCGCGTCGGCGAGTGCGTCGATCTTCTGGCCCGGTGTGCGCACGTCGAGTCCGAACGCCGCAAACTCGCTGTCGGCACCACCGGCGCCGAGGCCGAGCACGAAGCGGCCGCCCGACAGCCGCTGCAGCGTCTCGGCCATCTTCGCGGTGACCGCGGGCGAGCGGTACGGGAGCCCGAGCACGTTGGTGACGATCCCGATGCGCGTGGTCGACGCCGCCAACCACGTGAGCAGCGTCCACGTCTCGAAACTGGGATGCGTGCCGTGCAGATGATCGGATGCGGAGACGAAGTCGAAGCCCAGCTCTTCGGCGCGCCGGGCCGAGCCGACCACGTCGGTGCCGGGCGTCGCGGCCGTCGACACGTTGATCCCGATGCGCAGCGCCATGTCGACTCCCCCGGTCGTCGCGTCCGGCCCGCACCGTAGGCTGCGCGCGTGGTGGACGACGAGCGACTCGAGTGGTTCCGGGCGGCGCGGTTCGGGATGTTCGTGCACTGGGGGGCGTACGCGGCGCGCGATTGGGAGCCGTCGTGGCCGCTGGTCGGCGGCACGCCCGCGTTCCCCTACTGCCAGGACGTGCCGGTCGACGAGTACTACGCCGCGGTGCGCGAGTGGACGCCGGCGTCGGGCGCGGCGCGGGAGTGGGCGAAGCTCGCACGCGAGTGCGGGATGACGTACGCGGTGCTCACGACGAAGCACCACGACGGCGTCTGCCTGTTCCCCTGGGCCGGCGACGGCGCGCTCAGCGTGTCCCAGCTCGGGATCGACCACGACATCGTCGGCGAGTTCGTCGCTGCGTGCCGCGCCGAGGGGTTGCGCGTCGGCCTCTACTACTCGCTCTCCGATTGGCACCACCCCGACTACCCGCCATTCACCGACGCGATGCGGCCGTACCCGATGATCGCCTACCCGCGTCCCGAACCCGAGCAGTGGGCGCGCTACCTCGACACGTTGCGCGGCCACCTCGATCACCTGCTCACCGTGTACGGCACCATCGACGTGCTGTGGTTCGATGGCGGCTGGGAGCGCTTCCCGAACGAGTGGGACGCGCCCGGGCTCGAAGCGTTCATCCGCGAGCGCGCACCGCACATCGTCATCAACGACCGCCTGCCCGGCGTCGGCGACTACCGCACCCCGGAGCAGTCGGTACCGAACGAGCCGCCCGAGCACGCGTGGGAGACGTGCCTCACGATGGGACACTCGTGGGGCAACACGCCCGGCGACGAAGCCGAGCACAAGTCGGCGCCCGAGCTGCTCCGCACGCTCACGCGCGTCGCG
>DASUMP010000190.1:0-32287 GCA_036277635.1 Acidimicrobiia bacterium
CCGACCCTCGTCGTGGCCGACACGGCGGTCCCGATCGCGCCGGCTCCGGTCGCGACCCTGCTCCCGGGCGAGTCGGTGATGGTGCGCGTCCGGTTCCGGTTGGCCCACACCGCGGCAGTGAGCGGCATCGGGGCGACGACCGCGCTGCGCGTGACGGTCGGGGCCGACTCGCGAGCGGGAGCGAATCGGTGAGGTCAGCGATCTGGCATCGGGCCGCGCGCGTCGGCGCGATGGGCGCGATCCTCGCCGTGCTCATAGCGATGACGGGCGGGATCGCGCTCGGAGCGTTCTCGACTTCGGCGGCACGCGACGTCACCGTCTCGCTCGGTGCGACCGACGCGCCCGCGTCGGTCGCCTGCGACTCCGGTGCTCCGAGCGCGGCGGTCACCTGGCCCGTGAACGATCCGTTCGCGAGCTACGAGGTCGAGCGTGCGAACGGGCGCGTAAACGGTTCGTGGACGGCCGCGGCCACGGTCGCCGAGGGTTCGTACACCGACGCCGCGCGCGGCTTGTGGTCGTACCGGGTCCGCAGCGCGCGCGGCGCGGGCTGGCGATCGGCCTGGACCGCCACGGCTGGGCCCTGTCAGGTGTTGAGCGACGCGAGTCTGGGCGACGCGGAGATGACGATCATCGGCGCCGCGCCCGACGACCGCATCGGCAACGACCAGGGAGCGTTCCCCGCCGGCGACGTCAACGGCGACGGCCACGACGACGTGCTCGTCGGCGCCCACCTCTCGGATCCGAGCGGGAGCGCGTCGGGAACCGCCTACGTCGTCTTCGGCAACGGGACCAGCGCGCCGGTCGATCTGGCGGCGCTCGGCGCGCGCGGCGTGCGGTTCACCGGCTCGACCGCGAGCGCGTGGGTCGGGCGGCGGGTCGCGCCCGCGGGCGACGTCAACGGCGACGGCTACGACGACGTGCTCGTCGGGGCGGAAGCGGCGAACGTGAACGGTGTGAACTCCGGAGCGGCGTACGTCGTGTTCGGGCGGGCCGCGATGACCGACCTCGTGCTCAGCGGTGGGCTCGGCACCGCGGGGTTCCGCATGGCGGGACCGGAGGCGGGCGCGCGCGTGAGCCAGGTCGCCGGTGCCGGCGACGTGAACGGCGACGGATTCGACGACGTCGTCGTCGGCTCCCACCTCGCCGACGCGAACGGTGCCGACTCCGGCGCGGCGTACGTCGTCTACGGATCGCCCACGCCGACGAACCTCACGCTGTCGGCCACGATGGGGAGCGCGGGCTTTCGCATCGCCGGTCCGCACGCCGGCGCGATGGCCGGCTACGCGCTCGCCGCCGGCGACGACGTCGACGGCGACGGTCGCGACGACCTCGCCATCGGCGTGCCCTACGCGAACACGAACGGGACGAGTGCCGGCGGTGCGTACGTGGTGTTCGGGGTCGCGAGCCCGGTGAACGTCACCCTCTCCGATGCGATGGGCGTCGCCGGGTTCCGGGTCGCCGGACCCGCACCCGGGGTCGAGGCGGGGCGCTCGGTCGTGCTCACCGACCTCGACGGCGACGGCGACGCCGAGCTCGCGATCGACGCGCAGCTCGACGACACCGCGGGGACCGACGCGGGCGCGGTCTTCATCGTGCTCGGCGGTACCGGCGGCAACCTCACGCTCACGTCACCGATGGGCCCGCGCGGATTCGTCATCCATGGTGCCGCCGCCGGCGACCTCACCGGCCGCCACCTCGGACGCGCGGGAGACCACGACGGTGACGGTGTCGGTGACCTCGCCATCGGTGCGTACGCGTCCGACACCGGCGGCACCGATTCCGGCGCGGCGTTCGTCGTGCTGGGGACACCGACGCCGAGCGACCTCGCGCTGGCGGGTCCGCGGGACGGGCGCGCGGTGCGCTACGGCGGTGCGGGGGCCGGCGACGCCGCGGGCCGCTCGGTCGGTCACGCCGACATCGACGGCGACGGCCGAATCGACCTGGTCGTCGCCGCGTCGAGCGCCGACCCCGCCGGGCGCACCGACGCCGGGATCGTGTACGTGCTGCTCGGCACCCAGCCGTGAACGAACCCGTCGCCGGGGAGGCATCGAGCGTTACGCTCGCCGCGTCAATGGGACTCATGCAGGCGATCGGCTACGAGCGACGTCCAGCGAGCGCGTTCCAACGCGGCGTGCAACGGGTCGCGTCGACGCGCGCCGGTGCGTGGTGCTTCTCGAAGACGATCACACCGGTCGATCGCATCGTCCACCGCGCGTCGCGCGGGCGCTTCACGCTTCCGGAGCTGCTCGCCGGTCTCCCGGTCATCATGGTGACCACGACGGGTCGGCGCAGCGGACTCCCGCGCGTGTCGCCGCTCGTCGGCGTCCCGATCGGCGACGACCTCGCGATCGTGGGCACGAACTTCGGCCAGCGTTCGACACCCGCCTGGGTGCACAACCTCGAAGCGGAGCCGCAGGCGCGCGTCGGCTACCGCGACGCCGAGGTCGACGCTCGCGCCCGACCCGCGTCGGCCGAGGAGCGCACCGAGATCCTGCGCACCGCGGCGAGCATCTATCCCGGCTACGACAAGTACCAGGAACGCATCACCGGCCGCACCATCGCCGTGTTCATCCTCGAAGACTGACGAGCTCGACGGAGGTCGTCACCGACTCGATCGCGGCGACATCGATCTCGACACCGAGGCCGGGGCCGGTGGGGACCGGGATGCAGCCGTCGATGTCGAGGCGGAGCGGCTCGGTGAGCTCGACGTCGAACCAGCGATCCGACGCGGACACGTCACCCGCCAACGTGCAGCCCGGGAGCGCCGTGAGCGCGACGTTCGCGGCGCGCGCGATCCCGGTGTCGAGCATGCCGCCGCACCAAGCGTCGACCTCACTCGCGACGCAGACGTCGTGGATGCGCCGAGCCTCCGCGAGTCCGCCGACGCGCGCGGCCTTGATGTTCACGACCGAGCACGCGCCGAGCTCGATCGCGCGTCGCGCGTCGGCCGCCGAGCCGATCGACTCGTCGAGGCAGATCGGCGTGGCGCTCGCGTCCGCCAGCGCGACGTGCGACTGCAGGTCGTCGGCCGGGAAGGGCTGCTCGAGGCACTGCAGGTCGACCGCGTCGATCCCGCGCAGGTGGTCGATGTCGACGGCTCGGTACGCGCCGTTCGCGTCGGCCTGCAGCGCCAGGTCGGGGAACGCCGCGCGGACTACGCGCAGCACCGCGACGTCGTGCCCGGGTTCGATCTTCAGCTTCACACGCCGGTACCCGTCGACGACCGCCCGACCGACGCGCGCGACCGTCTCGTCGACGGTCGCGATGCCGAGCGCGATGCCCGCGGGCACCCGCGCGCGCTCGGCGCCGAGCCACGACGCCAGGGAGCGATGCTCGGCCCGGAGCCACGCGTCGAGGAGGGCGAGCTCGAGCGCGGCGCGCGCCATCGGGGTGGCCTCGGCGGGTCCGAGCACC
This sequence comes from Acidimicrobiia bacterium, assembly GCA_036277635.1. Lineage (GTDB taxonomy): Bacteria > Actinomycetota > Acidimicrobiia > IMCC26256 > PALSA-610 > DASUMP01. The sequence continues at coordinate 3,415 of DASUMP010000190.1, forward strand.
TCGTCGAGCACCGCGACCGTGACCTCGCGACCCGCAAGGCGGGCGACCAACCGATCGCGCAGCGCGGCGTGGGCGATCGCGATGGTCTCGTCGGTGTAGCCGGGTCGGGTCGGCGCACCGCACTCTCCCCAACCGTTGCCCGCATCCGTGCGCACCCGTACGAGGAGCACGTCGCGCGTCGTCTCGACCCCGTACGACGTGCGGAACGCTTCGCGCAGCGGGAGCCGACAGCGCCGCAGCTCGACGGATTCGACGCGCACGCGGTGCACCCTAGGCAGCGGCCTCGCCCCCGACGCCCCGAGCGGGCAGAATCCGACGATGACCGGCCCGGGCGACGTGGTGCGACTCGCGCGCACGGCCCAGCGAGCCGGCCTGGTGCGCTTCGTCCGCCCCGACCGCCTCTGGCAGGCCGGCGCCGCGCTGCGCCGCATCGGCACCACGGCCGCCGCGACCGTCACCGTGCCCGCGGCCCTCTACCCCGACCGCGTCGCGATCGTCGACGAACGCGGCCCGTGGACGTACCGCGCCCTCGACGAGCGCAGCGAAGCGCTCGCCCACGCGCTCGCCGGCCTCGGACTCGAGCCGGGCTCGACCGCCGGCGTGCTGTGCCGCAACCACGGCGGCGCGCTCGAGGTGCTCGTCGCGCTCGCGAAGGGCGGCGTCCACGCGGTGCTGCTCAACACCGGGTTCGCCGCGCCCCAGCTCGCGAGCGTCGTCGCCAACGAACACGTACGTGCGCTGTTCGTCGACGACGAGTTTCTGCCGCTCGTCGCGCGCGCCGACCTCGGGCTCCCGATCGTGCGCACCTTCGTCGAGGATCCGGACTCGTCGCTCCCGCGCGTCGACCGACTGATCGACGCGCACCCGGCGCCTCCCGCCCGGGTGCCGACACCTCGCGTGCACGCGCGCACCGTGATCCTCACGAGCGGCACGACGGGCACGCCCAAGGGCGCACCGCGCGACACGAGCAAGGCGAGTGCGGGCGCGTTCGCGCTCCTCGACGTCATCCCGTACCACACCGACGACACGATGGTCGTCGCCGCGCCGCTCTTCCACGCGTGGGGGCTCGCAAACCTCTCGGTCGCCTTGCTCCTCGGCGGGACGGTCGTGCTCCACCGCCACTTCGATCCCGAACGCACCCTCGCCGCGGTCGCGGAGCACCGCGCGCAGATGCTCGTCGCGGTGCCGGTCATGTTGCAGCGCATCCTCGACCTGCCCGAAGCCACGCGACGGCACTACGACACGGGCTCGCTGCGGGCGGTCCCGCTGTCGGGCTCGGCGATCCCCGGCGGGCTCCCCGACCGGTTCATGGACGCGTTCGGCGACGTGCTCTACAACCTCTACGGGTCGACCGAGGTCGGTTACGCGACGGTCGCGTCGCCGCACGACCTGCGGGCGGCACCGAACACGGCGGGCCGCCCACCGGCGGGCACCGAGGTGCGCATCCTCGACGACACCGGCGCGCCGGTCCCGACCGGCGGGCGCGGCCGCATCTTCGTGCGCGGTCCCCTCGTGTTCGACGGCTACACCGACGGGAACTCGAAGCCCGTCATCGACGGCGCGATGAGCACGGGCGACGTCGGTTGGGTCGACGAGCACGGACGCCTGTTCGTCGCCGGGCGCGACGACGACATGATCGTCTCGGGCGGCGAGAACGTGTTCCCGCGCGAAGTCGAGGTGCTGCTCGAACAGCACCCCGACATCGACGAGGTCGCGGTCGTCGGCGTGCCCGACGACGAGTTCGGCCAGCGCCTGCAGGCGTTCGTGGTGCGACGCCCCGGCGCCACCCTCGACGCCGACGCCGTGCGCGCGCACGTGCGCGGATCGCTCGCGCGCTACAAGGTGCCGCGCGACGTCGAGTTCGTCGACGCGCTCCCGCGCAACGCCACCGGCAAGGTGCTCCGTCGCGAGCTCAGGCCTGGTACGTGAACGACCCGCGGTCGATCACGACCGTGCCGTCTTGGGTGACCGTCTGGTAGATCGCCCGCCCGGGCTCCTCGACCCACATCCGCACGGTGAGCACGTCGCCCGGCATCACGGGCTTCGAGAACCGGTTGTCCATGCTCGTGAAGCGAGCGGGGTCCGAACCGCACAACGTGTGCAGGAGCGCCCGCCCGGTGAACCCGTAGGTGCACAGCCCGTGGAGAATCGGCTTGTCGAACCCGGCGAACTTCGCGATCTCGGGATCCGAGTGCAGCGGGTTGCGGTCGCCGTTCAGCCGGTAGAGCAGCGCCTGGTCGGGGCGGGTCGGGTACGCCACCTCGTGGTCGGGCGCGCGGTCGGGCGCGGGCGGGCCGTCTTCGATCTTCGGGCCGCGGTCCTCGCCGAACCCGCCCTCACCGCGGATGAACGCGGCGAAGCGCGTGGTGAACGCCGGCTTCCCCGAGTCGACGTAGGTCGATTCCGCCTCGAGTCGCACGACCGCCGCCTTGCCCTTGTCGTAGATGCCGACGATCTTCGAGACCGTGTCGACCTCGCCGTCGGGCGGGATCGGTCCGTGCACGGTGACGCCCTGCTCGCCGTGCAACAGCATCCGGAAGTCGAACTCACCCCAGCTCGGCAGGCCTTCGCCGCCACCCATCGCCACGACGACCGGCATCGTCGGCAGCACGCGCTGCGAGGTGTTCATCGAGTTCTCGGTGGTGAACTCGAGCTCGAAGCCCGTGGGGTCGGTCTGTCCGGCACCGACGCCGAGCGCGTAGAGCAGCGCGTCCTTCGAGGTCCACGAGTTGCGGCCCGGCTTCGAGACCGCGCCGACCGCGTCGAGGTTCATGGGCATGGCGAGAGCTCCTCTGGTGTCGTCGGGTCAGGATGCCATGGTGGAGTTGGGCTGCGCCTCTGCCACCAGCTTCGGGATCACGTCGGTCAGCTCGGCGGGCGCCCACCGGTCGCCACCCTTGCGCGCGGTGGGGCCCCGGCGCCACCCCTCGGCCACCGACACGCGGTCGCCGTCGACGAGGAACACCCGACCGGTCACGTCTTTCGCGTCGGGCGAGCCGAGCCACACGACGAGCGGCGAGATGTTCGCGGGGTCGAGCGCGTCGAACTTCGTCGGGTCGACCTCGCCGCCGAGCCCGAGGTTCTCGGTCATGCGCGTGCGCGCGACCGGCGCGATCGCGTTCGCGTTCACGCCGTAGCGACCGAGCTCGAGCGCGCAGATGATCGTGAACGACGCGATGCCCGCCTTCGCCGCGCCGTAGTTGGTCTGCCCGGCGTTGCCGAACACCCCTGACGGCGACGACGTGTTCACGATCCGGGCGTCGACCGGGTTGCCGGCCTTCGCCTGCTCACGCCAGTAGGCGGCGGCGTGGCGGGTCGGCGCGAACGTGCCCTTGAGGTGCACGTGGATGACCGCGTCCCACTCGGCCTCGTCCATGTTCACCAGCATGCGGTCGCGCAGGATCCCAGCGTTGTTGACCAGCACGTCGAGGCGGCCGAAGTGGTCCACGGCGGTCTGCACGAGGTTGCGGGCGCCGTCGAAGTCGGCGACGTTGTCGCCGTTCGCGACGGCTTCACCGCCCATCGCGACGATCTCGTCGACCACCTGCTGGGCCGGCGACGCGTCGGCGCCGCTGCCGTCGATGTTGCCGCCGAGGTCGTTCACGACGACCTTCGCGCCTTCGGCGGCGTACGCCAGCGCGTGCTCGCGACCGATGCCGCGACCGGCGCCCGTGACGATGACGACCCGGCCGTCGTTGATCCCCATGCGTTCCTCCTGAAGGGTGTCCCGGCGGTGGGAGGCGCCGGGGGCGGCCCTGGTTGTAGTGCGTGACGAGCCGCCGACACCAACCCCGGCCCCCCGACCAGGGCTCACGGTGCCATGATCCGCCGTGTCGCTCGCGATCGGCCTCGACGACGTCACCGCCGCGGCGGCGGTCATCGCCGACTCGGTCGTGCGCACCCCGACGGCGGCGTCGCAGACCCTGTCGGAGATCACCGGCGCCGACGTGGTGCTGAAGTTCGAGAACCTGCAGTTCACGGCGTCGTTCAAGGACCGCGGCGCCGCCAACTTCCTCGCCGGGCTCTCGGCCGCCGAACGGACGCGCGGCGTCGTCGCGGCGTCGGCCGGCAACCACGCCCAGGGCGTCGCGCACCACGCGCGCCGCCTCGCGATCCCGGCCACGATCGTGATGCCGGCCGACACGCCGTTCTCGAAGCTCACGCGCACCGAGCTGCTCGGCGCGCACGTCGTGCTCCACGGCGCCGACTTCACCGACGCGCTCGCCGAAGCGCAACGCATCGCTCGCGACGAGCGACGCGTGTTCGTGCCCGCGTTCGACGACGCTCGCATCATCGCGGGGCAGGGCACCGTCGCCCTCGAGCTGCTCGCCGACGCACCCGACGTCGAGGTGATCGTCGTGCCCGTCGGCGGCGGTGGCCTCATCGCCGGCATCGCCGTCGCGGCCAAGGCGCTGCGCCCCGACATCACGATCGTCGGCGTGCAGAGCGAGACGTACCCGGGGATGGCCGCCGCGCTCGCGAGCGCGCCCGCGCCGGTCGGCGGCAGCACGATCGCCGAGGGGATCGCGGTCGCCGAGCCCGGCGTGCTGACGCGCGCGATCGTGCGCGAGCTCGTCGACGACATCGTCGTCGTGCCCGAGGCCACGATCGAGGCCGCCATCGCGCTGTGCCTCGAGATCGAGAAGGTCGTCGTCGAAGGCGCGGGCGCGGCGACGCTCGCGGCGCTCCTGCACGAACCCGCGCGGTTCGTGGGTCGTCGCGTCGCGCTCGTGCTCAGCGGCGGCAACATCGACCTGCGCGTCCTCGGCTCCGTCGCCTTGCGCTCACTCGCCCGGTCGGGGCGCCTGGTGCGCCTGCGCGTCGAGCTCCCCGACCGCCCGGGCGCGCTCGCCACCCTCACGACCACCGTCGGTGACCAGCGGGCCAACATCGTCGACGTGACCCACCGCCGCGACCTGCCCGGCGTGGCGCTGCAGCGGGCCCTGGTGGAGCTCACGGTCGAGACCCGCGACCGCGACCACGCGGCGCGCCTCGTCGAGACCCTGGAAGCACACGGCTTCGTCGTCCACATCGTCTGACCCACGGCGTTCACACGGTTTCCGGGCGGATTCGCGGTGCCGCCGGTAGGGTTCCCGCCAGTTTCAGCGACCAGGAGGCAACGTTGCGCAAGCTGGCAGCACTGACCGCCGCCGCGATCCTGGCCCTCGGCCTGGCCGCCTGCGGCGACGACGACGATGACGACGCCGGATCCGGGGCGACGACCACCACCTCGGCCGAAGGCGAGCTCCCCGACCTCGGTGGCGAAGAGGTCACCGTCGCCGTCGAGAACGCGTACCTGCCCTTCAACTACATCGACCCCGCGACTGGCGAAGGTGCCGGTTGGGACTACGACGCGTGGCGCGCCATCTGCGAGACGATCAACTGTGAGGTGAAGTTCGTCGAAGCGGCGTGGGAAGGGATGATCCAAGCCGTCGCCGACGGGCAGTACGACGCCGCCGCCGATGGCATCACGATCAACGAGGAGCGCGCCCAGATCGTCGACTTCTCCGACGGCTACACCACTGTCGAGCAGCGTCTGCTCGTGCGCATCGACGAAGACCGGTTCACCACCACCGACGAGTTCGCGGCCGACGACAGCCTCAAGTTGGGCACGCAGCCCGGCACCACGAACTACGACGTCGGTGTCGAGCTCGTCGGCGAAGGTCGCATCGAGGGTTACGAGCAGTTCGCGTTCGCCGTCCAGGCGCTCATCAACGGCGACGTCGACGCGGTGATCATGGACAGCACGGCCGGTCAGGGTTACGTCGGGGAGAACGCCGAGGACCTGAAGCTGCTCGAGGGATCCCTGTCGAGCGACGAGCTCGGCTTCATCTTCCCGAAGGGCAGCGAGCTCGTCGAGCCGGTCAACGCCGCGATTGCCGCGTTGGACGCTGACGGCACGCTCGAAGAGCTGCGCCAGAAGTACTTCACCGAAGACTTCACGATCACCTACGACGATCTCGAGTAGCGAGTGTCCAGCTCCGCAGCACGACCGGTGCGCCAGGCGCTTCGCCTGGCGCACCGTCGTTGCGGCCACACCGTCGACGACCGGGAAGCCTGATGGTGTCCATCGAAGGCCAGGACCCGCACGCGAGTGCCCCGATCGTGAGCGTGCCCGGACGCGGCTGGCGCGAGTTCCCGTACTGGCTCCTGGCGATCGTCGCGGCGATCGCCTGGATGTCGTACCTGATCGCGACGCAGGACCGTTACGGCGACGCGTACGACGCGATCATCCCCGGTCTCCGCACAACTGTGGAGACGACCGCGTACGCCTTCGTCATCGCGCTCGTGCTCGGACTCGTGGCTGGGCTGGGTCGCATCTCGCGCAACGTCATCACGCGGAACATCGCGCTCACGTACATCGAGTTCATTCGCGGGGTGCCGATCCTCGTACTCATCTTCACGATCGCGTTCGTCGTGGTTCCCGAGCTGAGCTCCGCATTCGGCTTCTCGAACGACACGATCACCAACCAGTGGCGAGCCGTGATCGCCCTGGCCCTGATCTACGGCGCGTACCTCGCCGAGGTGTTCCGAGCCGGCATCGAGTCGGTCCCTACTGGGCAGAGCGAGGCCGGTCGTTCGCTCGGGATGAGCCACGCGCAGACGATGCGCCGCATCGTTCTCCCGCAGGCGATCCGGAACATGACGCCGGCGATCGGCAACGACCTGATCGCGATGCTCAAAGACTCGTCGCTGGTGTCGGTGCTCGCCGTGCGCGACCTGACGCAGCGGGCGCGCCTCGACGCGGGCACCAGCTTCGACTTCCGAGCCACCTACTTGGTCCTGACCCTCCTCTACCTCGTGATGACCCTGGTGCTGAGCCTCCTGCTCAGCTGGTACCGGCGTCGCCTCGGACTCGACGACCGTGGCTGAACCCGCGACGCCACGATCGATGATCTCGTTGCGCGGCCTGACGAAGCGCTTCGGCGCGCTGACGGCGATCGAGAGCATCGACCTCGACATCGCACCCGGCGAGGTCGTGCTCCTCGTCGGACCGAGCGGCTCGGGGAAGAGCACGATCCTGCGCTGCATCAACCTGCTCGAAGTACCCACCGAGGGCGAGGTGTGGGTCGACGGGAACCAAGTGAACGCCAAGCGCGCTGACATCAACGCCATTCGCACCGAGGTCGGCATGGTGTTCCAGCAGTTCAACCTGTTCCAGCACCTCAGCGTCCTGGAGAACGTGGTGATCGCCCAGCGTCTCGTACGCAGGCGCGACCGTCACGAGGCCGAACGCATCGCGCGCGAACAGCTCGAGCGCGTCGGGATCCCGGAGAAGGCGGACGCGTACCCGCGCCACCTCTCGGGCGGCCAGCAGCAGCGCGTCGCGATCGCGCGGTCGCTCGCGATGCACCCGAAGGTGATGCTGTTCGACGAGCCGACGAGCGCGCTCGACCCCGAGATGATCAAGGAAGTGCTCGACGTGATGCTCGACCTCGCACGCGACGGCATGACGATGGTCGTCGTGTCGCACGAGATGGGGTTCGCGCGCGCTGCGGCCAAGCGCGTCGTGTTCCTCGACCAGGGACAGATCGTCGAGGAAGGTCCGCCGGCGCAGCTGTTCGAAGAGCCCCGGCACCAGCGCACGAAGCTGTTCTTCGACAAGATCCTGAAGCACTGAACCGCTGCCGATCATGGCCGACGTCACCGTGCGCAGCGCGCGACCCGACGAGTACGAGCGCGTCGCGCAGGTCACGATCGACGCGTACCGGGCGCTCGAGGTGGATCACCTCTTCGACGGCTACGACGACGAGATCCGCGACGTCGCCGGGCGCGCGGAACGGGCGGAGGTGCTCGTCGCGGTCGACGCCGACGGTGCGGTGCTCGGGGCAGTGACGTTCGTGAGCGATCCGGAATCGGCGTGGCTCGAGTGGGCCGAGCCGGGCGAGGTGCAGTTCCGGCTGCTCGCGGTCGACCCGAACGTGCAGGGGCGCGGCGTGGGCGAGCTGCTGGCACGCGCGTGCGTGGAGCGAGCGCGCGCGCTCGGCGCGCCGATCGTGATCCACACGACGCAGTGGATGCACGGCGCCCACCGCCTCTACCCGCGTCTGGGGTTCCGGCGCGCGCCCGAGCGCGACGTCCACGAGCTGTACCCGGGCTGGGTGTTCGAGGCCTACGTGCTCGATCCGGCGCCCCCCGAGCACGCCTGAAGCGGTCGGCTACGGTCCCCGCCCCGAGCGACCACGCAGCGACCCAGGAGGCACACCGGTGGCACACCTCGACGGCAAGGTCATCGCGATCACGGGGGCCGGCCGTGGCATCGGGCGCGCGGTCGCGCTCGCGTGCGCCGAAGAAGGCGCCGCCGTCGTGGTGAACGACTACGGCGTGTCGATCGACGGCAACGAGCCCACGAGCGAGGTCGCCGATTCCGTCGTCGCCGAGATCACCGCGGCCGGTGGACGCGCCGTCGCCAACGCACAGTCGGTCACGACGATGGCCGGCGGTGCGTCGATCGTGCAGTCGGGGATCGACACGTTCGGACGCATTGACGGCGTCGTGTGCGTGGCGGGGATCCTGCGCGAGCGGATGCTCTTCAACATGGCCGAAGAGGAGTGGGACCCGGTCATCGAGACGCACCTGAAGGGCACGTTCACCGTGTTCCGCGCCGCGGCGCCGGTGTTCCGTCAGCAGAAGAGCGGCACGTTCGTCGGCTTCACCTCCGGCGCGTTCGCAGCGTCGGTCGCGCAGGCGAACTATTCGGCTGCCAAGGGCGGGATCGTGTCGCTCGTGCGCAGCGCCGCCGCCGGCATGCACAAGTACGGCGTCACCGCGAACTGCATCGCGCCGGTGGCGAAGAGCCGCATGTCGGGCAACGTGCCGTTCGGCCTCGAGATGGGCGAGCCCGAAGACGTCGCGCCGATGGTGGCGTGGCTCTGCTCCGACGCCGCCCGTCACGTCACCGGCCAGGTGTACACGGTGAACGGCGGGCGGGTCGCGGTGTGGAACCAGCCCGCCGAGGTGCGCGAGATGCGTACCGACGGCCGCTGGACGCTCGACGACCTCACCGCCCGCTTCGACGAGGTGGGACAGGAGCCGTTGCCGATCCTCGAGCGGCTCCAGGCGATGGAAGCCGCGGCGAAGTCGGGCGAGCAGCCGAACCGCTGACGCGTCTGCGTCCCTCGCGAAGATTCAGTCGAGTCTCGGGTCGTCGCGCCAGGGCGACGATGATCGCAACACCGGCGCGAGGCGGCGTCGGTGTCACGACATCGTTGACCCCCCCGGCCCAACTCGTGACACCGAACGTGGACTTCGCGCCGACGAGACGCCTCGGACTCGCTGCACGACACGGTGAGCGAGCGGGGCGTCTCGTCGCGTCGGATACGGTGCGCGCCGCACGTCGAAGGGGGGACGTCGAATGCCGGGAGCGCTCGCAGGAGTGCGCATCCTCGATCTGTCGTGGGGCATCGCGGGACCGCTCGGGGTCCTTCTGCTCGCGGAGCAGGGCGCCGATGTCATCAAGGTCGAGCCGCCTGGCGGAGACCCGTTCCGCGTGTACGACGGTGCCCGCGTCTGGAACCGCAGTCGCCGCTCGCTGACCCTCGACCTGCGCCAGCCGGCGGGCACCGACGTGTTCCGCCGCCTCGCGAGCACTGCCGACGTCGTCGTCGAGAGCTTCCGTCCCGGCGTCGCCGACCGCCTCGGCATCGGGCACGAGGCACTGCGCGACGACTTCCCGAGGTTGATCCACGTGTCGTGCCCGGCGTACCCCGCTGGTCACCGTCTCGCCGGACGGCCCGGCTACGACGCGCTCGTGCAGGCGAGCAGCGGGCAGATGTGGGAGCAGCCGGGGTGGCGTATGGGGCCCATCTTCTTGCACATGCCGATGCCATCGATGGGGGCGTGCTTCCTCGTCGCGACGGGCACGCTCGCGGCGTTGCTCGCGCGCGAGTCCACCGGGCGCGGTCAGCACGTCACCACGTCGTTGTTCCAGGGCGCGCTGCTCTACACGACCCAGATCTGGCAGCACGTCGAGCACGCGCCGGCGTCGTTCCACGAGCTGATGGGCAAGTCGTACCCGCCCGGCATCCACCAGCAGATGGTGTTCGAGTGCAAGAACGGTGAGTGGGTGCACGTGTCGGTGATGAGCGGGCTGACGCCCACGAAGAGCCAGGACGAGATCCTCGGTCTCGACGACGCGCCCGATCCGTTCACGTTCATGGCGATGCCCGCCGAGGAGCGCGAGGCGATCAACGCGCGGCGGCGCGAGAAGTTCAAGGAGTGGAAGCGCGACGAGCTCGTGGCCGCGTTCCAGGAGCACAACCACGCGGTCGAAGCGATCATCCGCCCCGAGGAGATGTTCACGCACCCGCAGCTGCTCGCCAACGGCATGGTCGCCACGGTCGACGACCCCGACCTCGGCCCCACGACCCAGGTGGGCGTCCCGCTGCACCTGCTCGGCACGCCGGGCGCGATCCAGGGGCCGCAACCACGTGTCGGCGAGCACAACGAGGCGATCCTCGGTGAGCTCGGCTACGACCGCGACGCGATCGCGCAGCTCGCGGCGTCCGGCGCCGTCCCGGGCGCGGAGGTCGCGTGATGCACGCACTCGAAGGGATCCGGCTGCTCGACTTCGGCCAGTACCTCGCGGGTCCGTTCGGTCCGATGATCATCGGCGACCTCGGCGCCGACGTCATCAAGATCGAACCCGTGCGCGGCGACGGGATGCGACTCGCGCCGAAGCCGTTCTTCGGCTGCCAACGGGGCAAGCGCGACATCGCGCTCGACCTCAAGGACCCGACGGGCGTCGAGATCGCGCACCAGCTGATCGCGACCGCCGACATCGTGCACCACAACATGACCGTCGGAGTCGCGGCGAAGCTCGGCATCGACGACGCCGCGTGTCGCGCGATCAAGCCCGACATCGTCTACTGCAACACCTACGCCTACGGGGTCGAAGGTCCGCTCGCCCGCTTCGGCGGCCTCGACCCGCTCTACCAGGCGTCGTCGGGACTCGAGTACGAGTCCGGCGCGGTCGGCGACGGCAACGCGCCGCTCTACTACCGGTTCGGCATGTGCGACGCGTCGAACGCGATGCTGTCGGTCGTCGCCGTGCTCGCCGCGCTGTTCCACCAGAAGCGCACCGGCGAGGGCCAGGAGCTGTGGACGTCGTTGCTCGACGGCGGCGCCGTGTTCTCCTCCGACATGTTCCTCGTCGACGGCGCGCCGTGGGACCGTCCCCACATCGACGCGCAGCTCATGGGGCTGCACCCCCTCTACCGGCTCTACCGCACCCAGGACGACGACTGGATCGTCGTCGCCGCGGTGCGCGACGAGCACTGGCGGGGTCTGTGCACCACGCTCGCCCTCCCCCATCTCGTCGACGACGACCGGTTCGCCACGCCCGCGGCGCGCCACGAGCACCGCGCCCAGCTCACCGCGCTGCTCGAACCCGCGTTCCTCACGAGGACCGCGCAGTCCTGGACGCGGCTGCTCGACGACGCCGGCGTCCCGAACGAACGACCGGTCGACACGCACGGCGGCGACCGCACGCTGTTCGACGCCGACAACGTCGCGCTCGGGCTCGTCGCGCAATACGAGCACCCGATGTTCGGTCGGCTCCGCCAGTTCGGCGAGCTCATCCAGTTCTCCGATACGCCCGGGCGGATCTTCGGGCCGCCGCCACTGGTCGGCCAGCACACCCGCGAGATCATGCACGAGCTCGGCTATCGCGACCCCCAGATCGACGCGCTGCTCGAGCGGGGTGTCATCGGCGAGCCGGGCGACGATTACCCGTTCGCGAACTGAGCCGCCGCGTGCGGCTGCTGCGACCGGGGTCGGTCGTCGGACGCATCGGCGACGCCCTCGTGCCCGCCGACCTCTACCCGCTCGCGTACGAACCCGTCGCGCTGTTCGGGATGGCGTACCCGTCGCGCGTCGACTGGGCGGTGCTCGCGACGCACGGCGTCGGCCACGTCGTGTGCCTCACCCACGACGCGCCGCCGTACGACCCGGCGCCGCTGCGGTGCACGGCGATCCGTCTCGCCGACCTGTACCACGGCGGCGTCCCCCTCGACGTCGACGCGGAACAGATGCGCGTACGGCGCGCCGCATCCGTCGTGGTCGACTCGGTGCGCGCCGGTGTCGGCGTCGCCGTGCACTGTCACGCCGGCCGCGGACGCACCGGCGCGGTGCTCGGCGCGGCGCTCGTGGTGTTGGGGCACGACCCCGCGCGCGTGGTGGAGCACCTCGATCGGGTGCAACGAGAGCGGGGGAAGCCGGGGTGGCCGGAGAGCCCGTGGCAGGCCGAGGTCGTCGCCGCGGCGGCGACGTGGGGGCTCAGCTCCCCGGAGCGAGCATGAGGTCGACGGCGATCGTGTACGGCGACAGCGGCGCCGCGGCACCCCAGTACTTCGCGGCACCGAAGCTGTACATCGAGCCCCGACGGTCGAGCACGTAGTACCCGCTGCCGTCGGCGAGCGCCCGGACGCGCGACGTTCCCACCGCGCTCTTCATGCCGATGCCGGGCAGGCTGCCGAGGAACGGGACACCGAAGGTGAAGATGCCGCCGTCGCGCGCGATGAGCCAGTAGCCGCGCCCGTCGTCAGCGACGGTCATGGACGTGACCGGCGCGTCGAGCCGGAGGTTGCCGGTCGAACCGCGGAAGCGCGCGTCGCCGAAGGCGAAGATGCCGCCGTCGGTCGCCACGAGGTAGTAGCCCTTGCCGGTCGGGGTGGGCGCCATGTCGACGACGGGAGCCTTGAGTCGCAGATTGCCGGTCGAGCCGAAGAACTTCGCGTCGCCGAACGAGAAGATGCCGCCGTCGGCGCCGAGCAGGTAGTAGCCCTTGCCGGTCGGCGTGCTCGCCATCCCGACGATCGGCGACTTCAACCACGTGCCGGTGAGCGCGCCGCGGTACGGAGCGTCTCCGAACGCGTAGACCGCGCCGTCGGCGCCCGCGAGCCAGTACCCCTTGCCGCTCGGCGTGGACGCGGCCGCGACGACCGGCTTGCTCAGCGCTCGGCCGCCGAGATCTCCGTAGTGGCCCGTCGCGCCGTAGCGGCGCACACGCCCGTCGCTCGTGACCAACCAGTAGCCGGTGCCCTTCTTGGCCGTCGCCGGGAACGTCCACACCGCGCGCGGTGGGTTCACGAGACCGTGCCCGTACGACGTGTCGAGTCCGGGCCAACCGAGGTCTTGGGCGCTGCCTTCGAGGGCCGCCCGCACCTCACTCGCCGAGAACTCGGGGCGGGCGGCGATCACGAGCGCAGCGGCCGCGGCCACGTACGGCGACGCCATCGACGTGCCGCTCGCGTACGCGTACGAGCTGTCCGACGAGCTGTACGTGGAGATGATCCCGTCCCCGGGGGCCGCAAGGTCGATGTAGGAGCCGACGTTCGAGAATTCGGCCCGCTGCAGCGTGACCGTGACCGCGGCGACCGCGATCGGCTCGGGGTACGCGGCCGGGTACAGCACCTGGTTGCCGTTCAGGTATCCGTTGCCGCCCGCGGCGACGACGACCGCGCCCTTCGAATTCGCGTACTGGATCGCGGCGCGCATCGGATCAATCGGACTCGTCGCGCCGAGGCTGAGGTTGATCACCCGCGCACCGTGGTCCACCGCCCACACGATCCCGTCGATCACGTCGGCCGACGATCCGCTGCCGTTCGCGTCGAGCGCGCGCACCGGCAGGATGCGCACGCCGGGTGCGGCACCCGCGATGCCGCGGCCGTTCCCGACGCGCGCCGCGATGATCCCCGCGACGTGGGTGCCGTGACCGTTGGGGTCGATGCGCCCGTCGCTGCCGCTCACGTAGTCGATGCCGGGCAACACGACGCTGCCGAGGTCTTCGTGGCTCGCGCGCACACCGGTGTCGATGACGGCGACCTTCACCCAGCCGCCGGTCGTCGTCGGCCACGTCGACTCGTACTTCACCCAGTTGAGCGCCCACTGCTCGGAGCGCTTCGGATCCGAGGCGGTGGTCTGCACCGCGACGTCGACGCCGACCGAGACGGTCGCCGGGTCGGCCGCGAGGTGCTCGGCGACGTCGTGGGCCTCGGCCAGATCGTCGGCGAGGTAGCGGTCGACCTCGAGCGTGCCGTCGGCGGCGACCTCGACCGCGACGAGCGGGACCTCGGCGGCGGGATCGGTGCCGGCCGGCACCTCGAGGGCGGCGCCGGGCGCGGCGTCGGCAGTCAGCTCCTGGGCGCCCGCGGGCGACGCGGCGAGCAGCGCGCCCGCGACGACGACGGCTGCCAGCACGGCCACCGCGCCGGTGAGCGTGCCGGAGCTTCCTGCTCCGTTCCCGCTGCCTCCCTGCATGCCTCAGGGATCGGCACGTGGCCCCAATTACTCAAGGCGCGATGACGACCACGGAGCGCGCGACTTTCCCCATCTTTGCGCGCGGGTGGGCCGTTCGGCCCACGGCGCGGCCCGGGTCAGGCCCCCGAGGGTTCTCCGATCTCCGCCAGCGCCGCGGCGAGCGCGGCCCGGAGTCGACGTGCGGTGTCGGGCGCGAGGTGGGCGACGAGGCCGGTCCCTGCCCGGCCCGCCTCCTCGACGGTGAGAACGACCCGCAGCGCGCCGTCGCCGCACGCCTCGCAATCGTCGCCGAGCGCGACCGCCCACGACACCGGAGGCCGCTCGGAGTCGTCGGCGGGATGGTCGTCGAGCGCGTCGTCGATCGATCGCCGCACGGAACTCTCCTCTCGCTGCTCAGGACACCAAGGAGATGACCAGCCCCGCCTGCCCGAGGTGGTAGGTCACCATGATCGCGACGCTCGCGCCCGCGAACGGACGCACGAACCGATTCCAGGCGATCATCGAGTCGGAGCCCGCGAAGAGCGCCGCACCCACGCCGGCGCGCGCGTCGCCGCTCGCGATCGCGGTCACCACCATGACCGAGATGACCGCGATGTACGCCGCCACCGGCGTCGTCAGCTCGGACGTGGAGCTCGCGCGCACGTGGCGCACGACGACGAGCGCGACGGGTCCGACCGCCGCGAGCACGGCGATCGCGGCCACCGCAATCGCGAGCGCGGTGGGCCGATCGAGCAGCAACCCGGGCACGTAGCAGAGGTGCGCGACGAGGAACGCTCCCAGTCCCGCGACGAAGCGGTCGCTCGGGAGCATCAACAGCACGTCGCCGAGCACCGAGAACGCGAGCGCGGCGACGAACCACCACCGCTGCGCGTCGTTCGCGGGGTCCAACACCAGCGCGGCGATCAGCAACGCGCCGAGCGTCGCGGGCTTGCACACGTATTCGAGGGCCCTGCGAGCTCGCGCGACGGCCCACCAGTTGCCGGCGGCGGCCACCGCCGCGACGACGAACGCCACGGTGGCGGCAGTGGTCACTCGGTGGACGCTATGCGAACGGGTCGGGAGCGCCGCGCCAGTCGGTGCGCACGCCGAGCGCGACTGCGGCGGCGATGAGCACCACGGCGATCAGGAGCCCGACGAGCAACCGCGCCCCGTCGTAGTCGGCCGACGGACCGGCCGAGAGCCGGATCTCGAGCGGCGCGGCCCGAACGAAGCCGTCGGCGTGGACGACGGCCACTCCGCACGTCGTCTCGCGCGAGCACCGCAGCTCGATACGTGCACCGACTCGCCCGGCGCGGATCGGGAGCTCGGCTGACGCCGCGCCGCTCGCGTCCGCGACGACGTCGACCTCGGAGCCGGGAGCGCCGCACCCCGAGCGCCCGTCGTCGTTCGCCGCGCACTGCACGACGCGGACGCGCTCGCGGGGTGCGAGGCCGCGCACGGTCACGACGACCGGCGCACCGTCGGCGACCGTCGAGGGCTCGATGCGCACCTCCGGGGGTGGCGGCGCAGGAGCGCCGAAGACCAACACGGTCATCGCCACCTTGTTCCGCTGGTCCGAGACCTCGAGCGTGCACGTCGCCGACGGTCCGCACACGATGCGCTCGTCGTCCGCCCCGACGTGCGCCGACACCGGGAAGAGGAAGCGCGCGGTACCGATGGCGTCGAAGCGCACCGGGAGACCGGGCGTGCACTCGCGCGCGTCGTCGCTCGCCGCGCACTGACGCACGCGGCCGTCGACGTTGCTTCCGAAGCCGGAGGCGACGACCGGCACGATGTCGCCGTCGGCCAGGTCTCCCGCGCTCAGCGTGGGTGCCGGCAGCTCGCCGGCCACGGAGGCGCGCACGACCACGTCGGGCCCGAGCCCCGGGAACCCGTTCGTCGTGCGCGTCGACGTCGCGGTCGAGGTCGCCGCGGGCGCCGTCGCGACCGTGGTCGAACCGGGCGACGTGGCGACCGCCGCGGTCGCGGGCGGGTCGGGATCCTCGCCGCCTCGTCCGCCGAGGACGCCGACAACCGCGCCGCCGCCGAGCACGACGACGACCAGCGCGACCGCGCCACCTCCGAGTACGACGGCGGGCCCGAGGCCTTCCCGATCGCGCGCCAGCGAGGCGCCGCCCAGGCCGAGGACGGCCACACCGCCGACCAGGGCGACCGCGAGCACCACGAGGAGGATCATGAAGGCGGGCGATCCCCGATCACGTGACGTCGCGGCGCGCGAACGCGAACGCGGCCGCGCCCGACAGGATCACGACGTAGGCACTGATCAGCACCACCGCACCGAGGGTCGAGCGCGTGTAGCGGTCGACCCCCTCGAGCGGGGTGGCGGTGACGAAGCGCGGCACGCTCTCGCCGATCAGGAAGTTCTGCCAACGCGGCCACAACCCCCGCACCATGTTCTCCGCGACCATGAAGTAGGCGAAGATCACGACGATCGCCGCGGTCGTGTTCCGTCCGAGCGACGCGATCGCGGCACCGAACGTCGCCGCGAGTCCGCCGATCACCGCGATGCGCGCCGACATCCCGAGGAACCCTGCCCACCATTCGCCGTCGAGCCCTGACGTGTCGCCGTTCACGAGCGCGTTCGGGAGGATCGCGAGGACGAACACGCCGATCAGGGCCAGCGTGAGCACCGTCGCCCAGATGCCGCACGCGGCGAGCCGGGCGACGAGGAGGCGAACACGTCTCGGCTCCCAGGTGAGCGTCGTGACGATGGTCCCCGCCTTCCACTCGGCTCCCACCACGGAAGCCCCGCACACGAAGGCACCGACCGCGAGGAACAGCAGCAACGGCGTGAGCACCGAGCTGTCGGGTGCATCCTCGCGCCACAGGTCACTGAGCCGAGCGATGTCGGGGTCCGTGTGCTCCATCCCGTCGATGTAGGTCGTCGGGTTCCGTGATGTCTCGTCGAAGTCGCCGCTCGCCGCGAACGCCACGATGCCGGCCACGACGCACAGCGCGACCGCGAGCAGCAACATCCAGCGCACGATGCGCCGGTGCACCGCCCGGCGCAGCTCGACGACCAGCAGGTTCATCGTCCGACCTCCGTCATCGCGTCGCTCGTTCCTGCCTCGGTTGCGCCGGTGATCTCGAGGAACAGCTCTTCGAGCGACGCCTCCTCGGCGCGCAGGTCGGTGACCCACAACCCTCGTTCCCCGAGCGTGCGCGTGATCTCGTCGGGCCGGTCGTCGGGGAGCTCGACGCGCAGGTGCCCGTCGGTGCGCGTCGTCGCGTAGCCGGCGCCCCGCAGGACGGCCAGGCCGGCATCGAGATCGCCGAGCCGCACGAGCACGGCGTGCCGATCGCCCCGGGCGAGCACCTCGCGCACGCTGCCCGAAGCGACGCAGCGCCCACGGTTCATGATCGCCACCGCGTCGCAGGTCTGCTCGACCTCGGTCAGCAGGTGACTCGACACGAACACCGTGCGCCCCTCGGCGCCGAGGCCGCGCAGCAGCTCACGGATCTCGCGGATGCCCGCGGGGTCGAGTCCGTTCGCGGGCTCGTCGAGCACGACGAGGGCCGGATCCTTGAGCAGCGCGGCTGCGAGCCCGATCCGCTGGCGCATGCCGAGGGAGTACTTGCGCACCGCGTCGTCGGCGCGCTCGGCGAGGCCGACCCGCGCGAGGGCGGCGTCGACCGAACGGTGGCCGATGCGGTCGATCGCCCCGAGCAGTCGCAGGTTCTCGCGTCCGGTCATCGTCGGGAAGAGCTGCGGTGTCTCGACGATGCTGCCGATCCGGCTGATCACACCGGCGAGACCACGCGGGACGTCCGCTCCGAGCACGGAGACGCTCCCGCTCGTGGGCCGCACGAGCCCGAGCAGGCAGCGGATCGTGGTCGTCTTGCCCGAGCCGTTCGGCCCGAGGAACCCGAACACGCCACCCTCGGGGACGGCCAGGTCGAGGCCCGCGACGGCAACGGTGCGCCCGCCGCGGACGCGTCGGTACTCCTTGCGGAGCCCCTCCACCTCGATGACCGTGCTCACGCATCACCTCGCGGCTCGTTCGCCGGCGGCGGCGCGATCGCCGGCGTGTCCTGGTCGAGACGGCGGTTCAACGTGAGCAGACGCCCCATCACGGGCAACGCGATCAGGTTCACGCCGTGCAGCAGCCCGATGATCAAGAAGATGCCCGCGACGCGCGCCGTCTCGTCCTTCAGCTGCGACGCGTTCACCGTGCTCTCCCAGTCGCCACCGGCTTCGAAGCTCACGGTGAACAAGATGTAGGCGAGGAAGATCAGGTAGTACGCGAAGTCCGTCAGCACGATGAAGCTCTTGCCGGTGCCCGGATTCGCCCGGAACACATCGGCCGCGAAGCTCTTGCCGAACCGTTTGATGAACGGCCCGAGCCAGAGCGCGATGGCGATGAGCAACCCTGTCGTCATCAGCTCGAGGATCCACCAGTCCATGCGCAGCTCTCCTTGTCGGAAGTCGGTCACCGCGACCACGAGGGACGCGATCGAACCGAGGATGCAGGCGCCCAGCGCCGCCGCCCGACGGTGTTGCGACCGGCGACGCCGATCCTCGTCGATGCTGAGGCGGACGCGGGCGAACAGATCGGGGCTCTCGTGCACCGCGCCGGCACCGCCGACGAGCGCGTCGCGCAGGCGCTGCTCGAGCACCGTCATCGGAGCTCCTCCGCGACCGGCTCGTCGGCGCCGTCGGACGCACGACCACCGAGGCGGTCCTCGAGCGCGAGCATCCCGCGCCGGAGGTGCGTCTTCACCGAATTCGGCGAGACGCCGAGGGTCGTCGCGATCTCGCTGATCCCGAGGTCGAAGTAGTACCTGAGCACCACGCAGTCGCGTTGGCGGTGCGGCAACGTGCGCAGCGCGTCGAGCACGCGCTGCTGGTCTTCGCGCAGCACGACTTCGTCCTCGAGCGAGGCTTCGTCGTCGTCGAACGGGAGGTGGTGGCGCAGCGACACGAGGCCGCGCCGGTTGTGGTCGCGCGCGAGGTTGAGCACGATCGACCGCAGGTACGCGGCGGCGCGGTCGGGGTCCTCGATGCGGTGCGCCGAGCGACTCAGCCGGATGAACGCCTCCTGCACGAGGTCTTCCGCGGCGTTGCGGTCGTCGACGAACAGGCGGACCAGGCGGACGAGCGACGACGCGTGCTCCCGGAAGAGCCGCACCACGAGCGCGTCGACGTCGATCGTCGCCGCGGGGACGCTCACGGCGCCCGCGGCGGCGACGTCGCCCACGGCGAGCAAGATCCCGGTCGCGCCCATCACCCCGACGGACGTGTGAACGGTGCCGCGCGGGTGACACGCCGCGCGCAGCGCGTCGGCGATGCGGGCGCCCAGCCCGTTCCAGGAGTCGTCGATGGACCCAGCATGCCCCGCGTCCGCTCGCAGGGCGAGCAGCACCCGGGCCCGCTCGCCCACCTAGGGTGGCGACGACCCCAGGAGGATGTCGATGGACTTCGCACCGAGCGCCCGCTCCGAACAGCTGCGCAACGACCTGCTCGCCTTCGATCGCGACGTCGTGCGTCCGGCCGAAGCGGTGTACCGCGAGCAGCGGGCAGCCTCGGGCGACCCGCACTTCCCGCCGCCGATCATGGAAGACCTGAAGGCCGAAGCCCGTCGCCGCGAGCTGTGGAACCTCTTCCTCCCCGACGACGACCACGGCCCCGGGCTCAGCAACGTCGACTACGCGCCACTCTGCGAGGTGATGGGTCGATCGCCGCTGCTGTCGGAGGCCACGAACTGTGCGGCACCCGACACCGGGAACATGGAGATCCTCGCCCAGTTCGGCACCGACGAGCAGCGCAGCGAGTGGCTCGAGCCCTTGCTCGCCGGCGAGATCCGGTCGTGCTTCGCGATGACCGAGCCGTGGGTCGCGTCTTCCGACGCGATGAACATCTCGAGCCGCATCGAGCGCGACGGCGACCACTACGTGATCAACGGGCACAAGTGGTTCACGAGCGGCGCCCTCGACCCGCGTTGCAAGCTCGCGATCTTCATGGGCGTCACGGGCCCCGATGCCGATCCGTACCGGCGGCAGTCGATGATCCTCGTACCGATGGACGCTCCCGGCGTGACGGTGGTGCGCGGGCTGCCGGTGTTCGGTCACAGCGAAGGCGGCGGGCACGCCGAGACGCTCTGGGAGAACGTGCGCGTCCCCGCGACCAACCTGCTCGGCGAAGAAGGCAGCGGGTTCGCGATCGCGCAGGCACGACTCGGCCCCGGACGCATCCACCACTGCATGCGCGCGATCGGGCTGGCCGAGCACGCCCTCGCGCTCATGACGATGCGCGCGCAGCAACGCGTCGCGTTCGGGCGTCCGCTCGCCGACCAGGGCGTCATCCGCGACTACATCGCCGAGTCGCGCCTCCAGATCCAGCAGGCCCGACTGCTCACGATGCACGCGGCGTGGATGATGGACACCGCGGGGAAGAAGGCGGCACGCGCCGAGATCGCGATGATCAAGGTCGTCGCCGCCCGCGTCGCCACCGACGTGATCGATCGTGCGATCCAGGTGTTCGGCGGCGTCGGTGTCACCGACGACTTCCCGCTCGCCGCGATGTACGCGCACGCGCGCACCCTCCACCTCGTCGACGGTCCCGACGAGGTGCACCTCCGTCAGATCGCGCGCGCCGAGCTCGGGCGCTTCGAGCACTTGCGGCCCGCCGGCAGCACCGCGGCGCGGTGAAGGTCCGCATCGGCTACGGGCTCGGCAACCTGCGCGCGATCGACGGTGCACGCCTCGCGGCGCTCGCCGACGCGCTCGAACACCACGGCTTCGATTCGCTGTGGCTCTCCGAGCGCGCCACCGGACCCGCTCCCGATCCGCTCGTCGCGTTGGCGTTCGTCGCCGGGCGCACCGAGCGCCTGAAGCTCGGAACGAGCGTGCAGGTGTTGCCGGGCCGCAGCCCCGCCCTGCTGGCCAAAGAGTGGGCGAGCCTCGACCAGCTCTCGGGCGGGCGCGCGCTCCCGGCTGTGGGGCTCGGCATCGCGGATCCCGCCGAGCAGCAGGCATTCGGCGTCGAGCGCAGCGCACGCGCCGCGTGGTTCGAAGAGGCGCTCCCGCTCCTGCGCCGGTTCTGGACCGAGGAGCGGGTGACGCACGCCGGCGAACACTTCCGCTACGACGCGCTCGGGATCCGTCCCCACCCCACGAAGCCGCTCGACGTGTGGCTCGGCGGCAAGGCCCCCGTCGAGCTCCGGCGCGTCGGGCGCCTCGGCGACGGCTGGCTCGCCAGCTTCGCCACCCCCGCCGACTGCGCGGCCGCACGCGTCACGATCGAGGACGCCGCCGCGAGCGTCGGCCGCACCATGGATCCCGAGCACTACGGCGCGATGGTGCTGTACGGACACGCGCCGCCGCCGGAGCGGCTGCGTCGCGTCATCGAGGCCCGCACGCCCGGCACCCGCGCCGACGACGTCGTCGCGACGGGCTGGGACGATCTGCGCGACCGCTGCGCCGCGTACGTCGCGGTCGGGTTCTCGAAGCTCGTGCTCGTCCCCTACGACGAACCCGAGTCGTGGGACGCGGAGCTCGCCGAGGCAGCCGAGTCGGTACTGCCGCTGGAGCGCGCGAGGAGCTAGAAGAAGCGCACCGGGTTCTGCGGCACGCCGAGGAGCCTGACCTCGAAGTGCAAGTGCGGCGCGGTCGCGAGCCCGGTCGCACCGGCGCGCGCCACGACCTCGCCGGCGCGGACCCGCTCGCCCCGTGTGACCGCGAGCGACGACGCGTGCGCGTAGAGCGTCGCGTACTGATTGCCGTGATCGATGATGACGGTGTTGCCGTAGCCGGAACGCGGTCCCGCCCACACCACGACCCCCGATCCCGCAGCTTCGATCGGCGTGCCGTACGGCGCGGTCATGTCGACCCCGTTGTGCATGCGCGTCCCTCCCAGGATCGGGTGGGCACGCGGCCCGAACGCGCTGGTCACCGGGCCGGCGACCGGGCGGTCGAGCCGGAGATCGCTGGCGCGGGTCTGACCGCGCTGGATGCGCTGGAGCATCGTCGTGATCGAGCTCGACGTGCTCTCGAGCGCGGCGAGCTCGGCGACGAACTCGTCCTTGCGCTCCTGGATCGACGCGATGATCTCCGACTCACGCGCCGCTTCGCGCTCGAGCGCGGCGAGCTGACTCTCCTGCTGCGCCCGCAGGCCCGCGAGCTCCTGACGCTCGGATTCGACCTGCGCCATCGCGGCGATCGCGTTCGCCTGTTGCTCGTCGGCATCGGCCGCGAGGTCTTCGAGGCGGTCGCGCGTCTCGACGAGCTCGTCGACGCGACTCTGGCGGTCGAGCGACACCTGTTCGAGGTACTGCGTCCCCGACGCGAGCTGCACCGGGTCGCGCGCGTCGAGGAGCAACGACGCGAACGCGCGCGAAGCGTCGCCCGACGACTTGTAGAGCGCAGCTGCGGTCCCCTCGAAGTCGTGCTCCGCGTCGGCGAGTCGCGCCCGTTCGCGTTCGAGCGCGCGTTCGACCTCGAGTCGGGCCACGATCAACGAGTCGACGAGGGCCTCGGTCTGCACGAGGCGGACCTCCGCGGCCGCGACCTCGGCGTCGAGCGCGGCCACGTCGTCGGCGAGCGCAGCGCGTCGCTCCTGCGTGTCGAGCAGCTCAGCGAGCGCCGCGGCTTCGGCCGCCGACGCCTCCCCGATCAGCTCGCGCAGCTCGTCGCGCCGGTCACCGGACGACTGGGCGGCGGCGGGCCCGTGGACCCCCGCCCACACGAGCGCGAGGGTGCCCACCAGCAGCCCGGTCCGGCGCGCACGAGACATCACAGGCATCGTAGGCAACACCAGTCACATCGACAACGGCCCACGTCATGACATCGGCACCGCAGCGCCCGCGCTTCACCGCCGCGGGAGATCCGGTCAGCCTCGGCGGGTGGGCGGCGCGCCCGTCGGGGCGCAGCGGATCAGACCTCGAGGAACTTGCGCAGCCCGATGAGGGAGCCGATGGCCCCGATCGCGGCCCCGATCACGAGGATCAGCAACCCGATCCCGATCGCGTCGCCGTTCGTCAGATAGAAGTCGCGGAACAGGTTGTCGACGCCCTCGACGAGGTCGGACAGCACCTGTTTCAGGATGTACACGACCCCGAACGCGATCCCTGCCCCGATCGCGCCCTGCACGAGGCCCTCAGCCATGAACGGGATGCGCACGAACGTGTTCGACGCGCCGACGAGCTTCATCACCTCGATCTCGCGACGCCGGGCGTAGGTGGCGAGGCGGATCGTGTTCACGATGAGGAACAGCGACGCCGCGAGCAGGACGCCCGCGGCCACGAAGAACACGACGCGTATCCACCGCGTGACCGTGAGCATCCGATCGACCTGCTCCTGCGCGGTGACGACCTCGTCGACGCCGCCGCGACCCGAGAACCGGTTGGCGATGGTCTCGGTGAGCTCGGCTTCGGCTGGTACGACGCGGAACGACTCCGGCAACGATTCCGGATCGACGTTCTCGACGAGGTCGGGTTGGTCCTGGAAGATCCGGCGGAACTCCTCGTACGCGTCGTTCTTGCTGAGGTAGCGGAACGACTCGACGAGGTCGCGCTCGGCGGCGAGCTCCTCGCTGATCGCCGTGACCTGGCTCCCGGTCGCGTCGACGTCCATGAAGATCTCGAGCTCCACGCCGTCCTTCCACCGCGCCGTGCCGTGGTCGACCATCCGCGAGAGGAGGAGCACCCCGCCGAACAAGCACAACGAGACGGCGACGGTCATGATCCCGGCGGCGGTCATCAGCAGGTTGCGTCGCAACGAGATCAGCGTCTCGCGAGCGAAGTACGACAGTCGTGACATCACGTCGGTGCAGCCTCCGTCAGGTGCCGACGCCGTAGACGCCGCGCGCCTGGTCGCGGACGAGCGAACCGTGGTCGAGCTCGAGGACACGGCGCCGCATCGCGTCGACGATGCGCTGGTCGTGCGTGGCCATGACCACGGTCGTGCCGGTGCGGTTGATGCGATCGAGGAGCCGCATGATGCCGACCGTCGTGGCCGGGTCGAGGTTGCCGGTCGGCGCGTCGGCCAGCAGGATCAAGGGTCGGTTCACGAACGCCCGGGCGATCGACACCCGCTGCTGCTCGCCACCGGAGAGCTCCGTGGGGAAGTTGTCGGCCTTCTTCGTGAGCCCGACGAGCTCGAGGATCTGCGGGACCTGGGTGCGGATGATCGTGCGCGGACGCCCGATCACCTCGAGCGCGAACGCGACGTTCTCGTAGACGGTCTTGGTCGGCAGCAGCTTGTAGTCCTGGAAGACGCAACCGATGTTGCGGCGCAGCTGCGGCACCTTCCACGACCCGAGCCGGCCGATGTCGCGACCCGCCACGAACACGCTGCCCGACGACGCGACCTCGTCGCGCAGCAGGAGCTTCAAGCACGTGCTCTTCCCGGATCCGGAGGGTCCGACGAGGAACACGAACTCGCCCTTGTTGATCTCGACCGTGAGGTCGCGCAGGGCGACCACACCGCCCTTGTAGACCTTGGAGACGCTCTCGAAACGGATCATGGGAGGCCGATCGAGGGTACCAGCCGACCTCGCGGCGACCGTGCATCCGCGGCCGCCGCGGCGGCGGCGCCGACGCTCATCGGGTGCTCTCCTGCTGGCGGTTCCATTGGAGGTACGCCTCGATCAAGGAGTCCAGGTCGCCGTCGAGCACCGCCTGGACGTTGCCGGTCTCGAAGCGTGTGCGTTCGTCCTTCACCAGCTGGTACGGGGCGAGGGTGTACGTGCGGATCTGGCTGCCGAACGCGACATCGCGCTTGTCGCCCGACAGCGCCTCGAGCTCCTTGCGGCGCTCTTCGCGCTGTCGCTCTGCAAGGCGCGCCGCGAGGATCTGCATCGCCTTCGCGCGGTTCTGGAGCTGCGAACGCTCGTTCTGGCACGACACGACGACGCCGGTCGGCAGGTGCGTGATGCGCACCGCGGAGTCGGTGACGTTCACGTGCTGCCCACCCGCACCCGACGATCGGTACGTGTCGATGCGCAGCTCCGTCGGATCGATCTCGGGGACCTCGGCCTCCTCCAGCGCCGGTACGCAGTCGAGCGACGCGAACGCGGTCTGGCGGCGGGCGTTCGCGTCGAACGGTGAGATCCGGATGAGGCGGTGCACGCCCCGCTCGCCGCGCAGCATCCCGTACGCGTACCGCCCCTTCACGATGAAGGTCGCGCTCGTGATGCCCGCCTCCTGACCTTCGGAGATCTCGTCGACCTCCACGTCGAAGCCGCGGTTCTGCGCCCATCGCGTGACCATGCGGAACAGCATCGACGCCCAGTCCTGCGCATCGGTGCCCCCCGCCCCCGAGTGCACCTCGCAGATCGCGTCACGCTCGTCGTGCTCGCCGCTGACCAGCGCGCGCAGCTCGAGCCGGCCGAGCTGCGCCGCCGCCTCGGTCACCGCAGTGGCGATCTCGTGCTCGACGGTGTCGTCGCCCTCTTCGGTCCCGAGCTCGAACAGCGTCGCGGCGTCGTCGACCCGACGGTCGAGGGCGTCGAACTGCTCGACGTCGTCGCGCACGCGGGCGAGCTCGGTGGTCACCGTGCGGGCCCGGTCGGGGTCGTCCCACAGATCAGCCTGGCTGGCGGTCGTCTCGAGCTCGCCGAGACGGAGCCGCGCCGCGTCGATCTGCAGGTAGGCGCGCGCGTCGTCGAGTCGCCGCCGCAAGTCGGTGAGCTCCTCGGTGAAGTCGCGCATGGGTACCTCGACGCGCGGGCGCGCGCGGAACGTTCGGGATGCCGGGTCAGCGGCCGTGACAGAGCTTGAACTTCTTGCCGCTGCCGCACCAGCAGGGCTCGTTGCGGCCCGGGGTCTTCTCGACCCGGACCGGGTCCTGCACCGCCGGCGCCGTGCGCACCGGTGCGCCGCCGCCAGCGGCCGCGAGCGCGGGCCCGACCGGTGAGGGATCGGCTCCGACCGGTGCCACCGCGGCGCGCAGCGCACTCGAACCCTGCACGGGATCCGTCGGCGCGGAGTAGCGAAGGTTGCGCACGGCCTGTCCGGGGCGCTCGTCGGCGACCACCTGCAGGTGGAACACGTAGCGCACGAAGTCTTCGGCGACGCCACCGATCATGGCTTCGAACATGTCGAAGCCTTCACGCTGCCACTCCGAGAGCGGATCGCGCTGTCCCATCGCCCGCAGGTTGATGCCCTCCTGCAGGTAGTCCATCTCGTAGAGGTGCTCGCGCCACTTCTGATCGATGACCGACAACATCACGCGACGTTCGATGTCGCGCAGCGTGTCGGCGCCGATGTCGGCTTCCTTCTCGTCGTAGAGCGCGAGCGCGTCGTCACGCAGGAGCGCTTCGAGCTCGACGCGGTTCGCCGCCTGGTGGACCTGATCGGGACCGATCCGCGTCGGGAAGAACGTGCGCGCGTCGTTGAGGAGCGAATCGATGTCCCACTCCTCGGAGTACTCGCCGGTGCAATGGGTCTGCACGAGACCGCTGATCGCCTCGGTGATCGCCTCGAGGGCTTCGCTCTTCAGGTCGTGTCCGTCGAGGATCTGTTGGCGGCGCCGGTAGATCACCTTGCGCTGCTCGTTCATGACCTCGTCGTACTTCAGCACGTTCTTGCGGATCTCGAAGTTGCGATCCTCGACCGTGCGCTGCGCTCGTTCGACCGCCTTCGTGACCATCTTCGACTCGAGCGGGACGTCATCAGGGAACGACGCGTTCATCACCCGCTGCATCAAGCCGGTCGCGAACAGCCGCATCAGTTCGTCTTCCAGCGACAGGTAGAACCGGCTCTCGCCGGGGTCGCCCTGCCGGCCGGAGCGACCACGCAGCTGGTTGTCGATGCGCCGCGACTCGTGCCGCTCGGTGCCGAGCACGTAGAGCCCGCCGAGCTCGCGCACCTTGTCGCCTTCGGACTTGCAGTCGTCGATGAACCTCGGCAGCAGCTCGAGGACCCGGGCGTCGTAGACGGCGGGGTCGTCGTGGGGGTCGAGCCCTTCGCGCAGCGCCTCTTCCTTGGCGAGGCCCTCGGGGTTCCCGCCGAGCAGGATGTCGACGCCGCGACCGGCCATGTTCGTGGCGACGGTGACGGCGCCGATCTTGCCGGCCTGGGTGACGATGTTCGCTTCACGTTCGTGCTGCTTCGCGTTCAGCACCTCGTGCTTGATGCCGCGCCGATCGAGCATGCGGGCGAGCTTCTCGGACTTCTCGACCGAGATCGTGCCGACGAGCACCGGCTGGCCGCTCGCGTGCCGCTCGGCGATGTCGGCCACTGCGGCTTGGAACTTCGCTTCCTCGCCCTTGTAGATCAGGTCGGGCTGGTCGACGCGCACCATCGAGCGGTTCGTGGGGATCGACACGACCGACAGCTCGTAGGTGTGCGCGAACTCGCCCGCCTCCGTGTGGGCGGTACCGGTCATGCCGGCGAGCTTGTCGTACATGCGGAAGTAGTTCTGGAGGGTGACCGTGGCGAGGGTCTGGTTCTCCTCCTTGATCCGCACGTTCTCCTTCGCCTCGACCGCCTGGTGCAGGCCCTCGCTCCACCGCCGACCCTCGAGGATGCGGCCGGTGAACTCGTCGACGATCTTCACCTCGCCGTTCTGGATGATGTAGTCGACGTCGTGGTGGAACAGCTCCTTCGCGCGCAGCGCGACCGAGAGCTGGTGGACGAAGTTCTGGTTGACGTGCTCGTAGAGGTTCTCGACCTGCAGCGCGTTCTCCACGCGGGTGATGCCCTCTTCGGTTGGTACGACGGTGCGCTTCGCCTCGTCGACCTCGTAGTCGCGATCGCGTTGGAGACCGCGGACGATGCGCGCGAACTGGTAGTAGATCTCGTGCGCGTCGGTGGCGCGCCCGGAGATGATCAGCGGCGTGCGCGCCTCGTCGATGAGGATCGAGTCGATCTCGTCGACGATCGCGAAGAAGTGCGCGGGTCGCGAGCGATCGCGGTTCCCCCACTGCACCTGGTCTTCGCGCCGGGTGCACATGTTGTCGCGGAGGTAGTCGAAGCCGAACTCGTTGTTCGTGCCGTGCGTGATGTCGGCGTCGTAGGAGCGCCGCTTCACATCCGCGCTGTCGTCGCCGGGGACGACGGTGCCGACCTCGAGGCCGAGGAACCGGTAGATGCGGCCCATCCATTCGGCGTCGCGTCGGGCGAGGTAGTCGTTCACGGTCACGAGGTGCACCCCGCGACCCGCGAGCGCGTTCAGGTAGGCGGGGAGCGTCGCGACGAGGGTCTTGCCCTCACCGGTCTTCATCTCGGCGACCCAGCCGAAGTGGAGCGCCGCGCCGCCCATCACCTGCACGTCGAAGTGCCGCTGCCCGAGCGTGCGCCGGCCGGCCTCGCGGGTGGCCGCGAAGGCCTCGGGGAGCAGGTCGCCGAGCGCGTCTTCGATGAGCTCGAGCTCGTGGTCGGGGTTCTTCGCGCCCGACCGGGCGCGGTCGACGCGTCCCTTGAACTCGGCGGTGAGCGCCCGCAGCTCGTCGTCGGAGCGCCGTTCCATCTCGGGCTCGAACTCGGCGACGAGGGGGACGATCCCCTCGACGACCTTGAGCTTCTTGCCCTCGCCCGCGTGGAGGAGCTTCTGGAACAGACTCATGCGGGCGGCAGTCTACCGACGGGCCCTCACTCCCCCGGTGTCGCTGCGAACCGCCGCCGGGCGGCTCAGAGGGCCCGCCAACCGGAGTCGTCGACGAGCCGGTCGCGCA
>DASUMP010000191.1:0-11098 GCA_036277635.1 Acidimicrobiia bacterium
CGTCGAGCTCCTGCAGCGGCGGGCGCGATGAGCGAGCACCTCGACGAAGCGCTCGACACGGTCCTCGAGCGCATCGCGGCCGTCGCGCGGCGCACCTTCGGCGCGGCGTCGTGCTCGATCGCGCTCCTCGACGAAGCCGCCGGCGAGCTCGTGTACCGCGCCGCCGACGGCGAGGCCGCGGAGCGGGTCGTCGGCCTCCGGCTGTCCGTCGCGCGGGGTCTGGCCGGGTTCGCTGCGTCGGCCGGGCAGGCGCTCATCGTCGACAACGTGGTCGCGGACCCCCGATTCGCCGCCGACGTCGCCGAGCGGGTCGGGTACGTGCCGCAGCGGATGCTCGTCACCCCGATCGCGCGCGGCGACGAGACCCTCGGCGTCTTGTCGATCGTCGACCCACCGACCGAGGCCCCACCCGGCGCCGGACTCGAGCTCGCGGGTGTGCTGGCCGACGCGGCGGCGGCCGCGGTCGAGCTCGCCGGGGTCGCCGACCCCGCCGCGGTCGCGGGCCTCGGCCCGCTCGCGGGTCCGCTCGTCGACCTGCGCGCGCTCGGCGAGGACGAACGCGACACCGCGGCCGCACTCCTGCGCGAGCTCGTCGCGTACACACGACGCCGGAACCGCCGGTGAAGCCGGCGTTCTCCGAGGCGTTCGAGCCGGAACGACTCGACCCCGCACCGACGCTCGGGCTCGACGAACC
The DNA here is from genome assembly GCA_036277635.1 of Acidimicrobiia bacterium. Classification (GTDB taxonomy): domain Bacteria; phylum Actinomycetota; class Acidimicrobiia; order IMCC26256; family PALSA-610; genus DASUMP01. The sequence continues at coordinate 695 of DASUMP010000191.1, forward strand.
GATCACGGCGGACTGGGCGTGGGGCGGCAGCACCGGCGCGGGCGTCAAAGTCGCAGTGATCGACAGCGGCATCGACGCCGACCACCCCGCGGTGGGTGGGGTCGCGGGCGGCGTGGCCGTCGAGTACGACGCGGAGCTCCCCGACCGGGTGCGCTTCGACGAGGGACCGCACGGCGACCTCTACGGCCACGGCACCGCGTGCGCCGGCATCATCCGCGCGCTCGCGCCCGACGTCGAGCTGTACAGCGTGCGCGTCCTCGGCTCGTCCCTCACGGGCAAGGCGCGCGTCTTCGCACACGGGGTCGACTGGGCGATCGAGCACGGCATGCACGTCGTCAACCTGTCGTTGTCGACGACGAACGACGACTGGTACGGCACGTTCCACGACCTCGCCGACCAAGCCGCCTTCACGGGCACGATGCTCGTCGCCGCGATGGCGAACGAGCGCAAGAGCTCGTATCCCGGCGAGTTCTCGTCGGTGTTCTCCGTCGCCGCCGCCGAGGTGTCGGATCCGGAGCACGTGCTCTACAACCCGCACGGTCCCGCGGAGTGGGGCGCGACCGGCATCGACGTCGACGTGGCGTGGCTCGACGGCGCGACCATCACCGCGACCGGGAACAGCTTCGCGACGCCGCACGTCGCGGGGCTGATCGCCCGGATCGTCGCGAAGCGCCCGGGCGTCACGCCGTTCCAGGTGAAGACGATCCTCGCCGCGGTCGCGGCGAACTCGTCTACGCGCCGACCGTGAGCTTCGTGGCCGCGGCCTGGTCCATCACGCGGTAGCCGAGCTCGCGGGCGAGCGTCATCGCGCGCTCGGCCTGTGACGGGCCGTGCCCCGCGAGTCCGCACGCAGGAGTGACGATCGCCTGACACCGCAGCCGCATCGCGTCGCAACCACGGCGCGAGAGCTCGCACCACAGGTCGACGAGCTCGCGCCACAGCGCCTGCGAGCTCTCGCCGATGGGTCGATCGGTGGGGACCGCACCCCACGCGATCCATCCGCCGCCGTCGAGGAAGCGGGCGATGCCGTGCGCGTCTTCGAGCGCGACCGCATCGACGTCGACACCGACGACGTCGGGGCCGGCGTCGAGCGCGATCCGCACCGGACCGGCTCCGCAGACGTGGACGCCCGTCACGCACGTGGGGGCCGCAAGCGCACCCGAGAGCACGTCGGTCGCGTCCTCCCGCTCGAGCGGACCGTCGCTGTCGCGCCACAGCACGAGTGACGGTTCGTCGAAGAACAGCACGAGATCCGTGTCGGGGAGGTGGCGCACCACGAGCTGCTCCACCGCGAGCGCCCAGGCCCGCGCGGCTTGCGCGCCGCGCGTGAACGCGACTCGGTGCGGGACCCCGGCGTCGAGCAACGCGACGCCGAGCGTGAGGGGGCCGGTGACCTGGACCTTGACCCGGCGCGGCGCAGTGGGTTGGCGCGCCGCGACCTCGAGGAACGCGAGCAGGCCGCCGTGCGCGTCGGGATCGAACGCGACGACGATCGGCTGGTCGAGATCGGAGTGCACGCGCGTGAGCGAACCGTCGGCCTCGACGCGCACTTCGGGGATGCCGGCCGCCCACTGGGCGATCATGTGCTCGCGCGACGATCGTCGGGGCAGCTGCGGCGCCGATGGCATCTCAGGGAGGCAGCGCAACACGAGCGCCGCCGCCGCGCCGGCGTCGGAGTGCGGGAGACTGCCGATGCCGGTTGCGACTCCGGCGGCCAGGGGCTGCGGCATGCGGCCGTAGTATACGAACGCCCTCCACGCCATCTCCCACTCGGAGCGCGCATCTTGGACATCTGGATCGCGCGTGTCGCGTGGATCGTGCTGCCGTTCACACTCGGGCGCGCGATCGGTGACGCGATCGAAACGTGGACGGCGTCGGCAGCGTTCGTCGCCGAGGTCCTCGCGTGGGCCGCGTGGACCGTGGGCGCGTTCGCGCTGTTCGCACCCCGCCCGTGGGGGTTGACCGCGCTGCGGATCCTGTGTGCCGACGCGCTCGTGATCGCGATCACGTGCGCGTGGTGGTCCGACGCTCCGACCACGGTGCTCGCGTTCGCCTCGGTCGCGGTCGCGTGTGTCGGGTCGTTGGGTGCCGCCGTCGCGATGGCGAGCGTCGCGGCGCTCGACTACGGCGACGAGCGACGCCACCCGTTGCGTGTCCCGTTCCCGTTGCTGCTCGCGCCCGTCCCCGCCGCTGCGGTGGCCGCGGGTGCTGGCTTCGTCGCTCCCGTGCTGGTGCTCGCGAACGACCGTCTGGTGCTCGGCGCTGCGCTCGGCGTGATCGGCGTCCCGATGGCGCTCGCCGCGATCCGGATGCTGCACGCCCTGGTGGGCCGGCTGCTCGTGTTCGTCCCGGCCGGGCTCGTCGTGGTCGACCCGTTCACCCTGACCGATCCCGTGTTGCTGTCACGCGGGATCGTCGCGCGCGTGGCGCCGCGCAACGTCGTGGAGCCGCCACCCGACGCGCTCGATCTGCGGGTCGGGACCGTGCTCGGATCACTGCTGGTCGTGCTGTCGGAACCGGCGTCCGCATCCCGCCGACGAGGTCGACGCGACGCCGAGCTGATCGAGACGAACCAGCTGTTGGTCGCCGTCGTGCGGCCCGCGGTCGTGACCGCGATGGCGCACGACCGGCTTCAGACCGCGTAGCCGGCGCCGACGACCACGTCGGCGTCGTACAGCGCGACGACTTGGCCGGGTGCGACACGCGGCGTGGGCTCGGCCAGCTCCACCGTGTCGCCGCGCAACCGACCGCGCGCGGTCGCGCCGTGCGCCCGCGTCTGCACCGTGAGCTCGCCGGTGGGAGCGCCGCCGGGGAAGACCGTGTCGCACAACAGGATCTCCGTGCGCAGCAACGCGTCGCGGTCACCGATCGTGATCGTGCTGCTCGAGGCATCGACGTCGACGACATAGCGACGCTCGCCGACGGCGACATCGAGGCCGCGCCGCTGGCCGATCGTGAACGACGCGACGCCGGAGTGCTCACCGAGCAGCGAACCGTCGGTGTCGACGACGCGACCGGGCGCGGCACCGACGCGCGCTCGGAGGAAGGCGTCGCGACCCCCGCGGGTGATGAAGCACACGTCCATGCTCTCAGCCTTCGTCGCCGTGCGGAGCCCGAGGCGGCTGGCGTGGGCCCGCACCTCGGCCTTCGTCATCGTGCCGATCGGCAGCAGGGTACGCGCCCACGCCGCCGGGTCGACCGTGGCGAGCACGTACGACTGGTCCTTCCCGAAGTCGACGCCGCGCGCGACGCGCGGCCCGTCGGGTGTGGGGACGACGCGGGCGTGGTGCCCGGTCGCGACGTACTCGTACCCCAGGTCGTGCGCGCGCCGGAGCAACCGACCCCACTTCATCTCCCGGTTGCACGCCACACACGGATTCGGCGTCGTGCCGTTGGCGTATCCGGTCACGTAAGGATCGACGACCGCGCGCGCGAAGTCGTCGCTGAAGTTGAACACGTAATGGGCGATGCCGAGCTGCGCGGCGACGCGGCGCGCGTCCTCGACGTCGGCCACGGAGCAGCACCCGGAGTCGGACTCGCCACCCCAGAGCTTGAGCGTGACGCCGGTGACGTCGTGACCCTGCTCGACGAGCAACGCGGCGGCGACCGACGAGTCGACTCCGCCGCTCATCATCACGAGAACCGAAGCCATCGACGATCAGCCCGTTCGCACGATCACGCGACGAACCGGTTCGAGCGCAGACGCGCGACGACGTCGGGGACGACCGCGACGGCGTGATCGACGTCGGCGTCGGTGGACGCCCACCCGAGGCTGAAGCGGACCGACGAGAGCGCACGCTCGCGTTCCAGCCCCATCGCGACGAGTACGTGTGACGGATCGACTGCGCCCGACGAACACGCGGAGCCGGACGCCGCGCACACGTCGGCGCAGTCGAGCGCCACGAGCAGAGCTTCGGCCTCGAGCCCCGGGATCGCGACGTGGAGCAACCCCGCGACGCGCTGCGCCGGGTCGCCGTTCACGACCGCGTCGGGGATGCCGTCGAGGAGCGCGCGCTCGAGCCGGTCACGCAAGGTACGGATCCGCGGGAGCTCGTCGGGGCGCTGGCGCACCGTCGTCTCGAGCGCGGCGGCGAAGGCCGCGACGCCGGCGACGTTCTGCGTGCCCGCGCGCGTCCCCCACTCGTGGCCGCCGCCTTCGACCAGCGGCACGAGCCGCGTCCCCGCCCGCACCACGAGGACACCGACGCCCTTGGGTCCGCCGAACTTGTGCCCCGACAGCGCGACGAGCGAGGCGGGCGCGCCCGCGCCGGCGACGTCGAGCCACTGCGGCGCTTGCACGGCGTCGGTGTGGAGCACGGCGTGGGGCGCGCGCTCGCGCACGAGGTCGGCGACGTCGGCGAGCGGCTGGATCGTGCCGACTTCGTTGTTCACCAGCATCACCGACACGACGGCGGTGCGGTCGTCGAGCGCGGCGGCGAGCGCATCGAGGTCGACGACACCTCCGGTGGTGGCCGGGACCCTCGCGACGCGCATGCCGTCACGCTCGAGGCGGTCGGCGGCGGCGAGCACGGCCTTGTGCTCGATGCCCGAGACCACGACCCCGTCGGCGTCGCCGCGATCGCGGGCCGCCCACGCCGCGCCCTTCACCGCCAGGTTGTCGCTCTCGCTCCCACCACCGGTGAACACGATCTCTGCGGGTGCGCAGCCGAGGTTCGCCGCCACCCGCTCGCGCGCGTCCTCGAGCGCAGACTTCGCCGCCCGGGATGCCGAGTGCGAACCGGACGGGTTGGCCGGGATCTCCGAGAGGAAGGGGAGCATCGCGGCGACCGCCTCCGGCCGCATCGGCGTCGACGCGGCGTGGTCGAGGTAGGCCACGCGGTCAGGGTACCGGCGGGAACGTCGAGGACCTCTGTCACGTTTGCTGCGGTGAAGGGACCAGAGGACGTCCGACCCCGTTTCACTGTCTCACCCGAGGGGCATACTCGACCCATGAGCACCGCCGATCGCACGCCGCCGACCGCCGGGACCGAGCACCCGTCCGGGGCCGAGGCGCGTCCGGTGCAGCTGCGCCTCCTCGACCGCGACGCCCCACCCGAGTGGGTCCTCGACCGCAAGACGCGCCAAGTCGGGCGGGCGGGTGTCGCGCAGGCGCGCGAGATCCTGCGCCGCGCCCAACCACCCGAGCCGCAGCGTCAGCGCGACCGCATCGCGAGTTGATTCCGGCGTGATGTCGGCGGCGGCCGATCGCTCATCGGCTCGCTGAACGGTGCGCGTGCAGCAGTTGCTGCGCGGCGGCCGTGGGTGAGAGCTCCCCGGCCGCGACCGCACGCTCCAGGTCGGCCACGAGCGCATCCGTGGTCGGATCCCGGCGCAGGTCCTCGAGCAGCGTGTCGGTGACTTCCGACCACATCCACGCCCGCGCCTGCTCACGCCGGCGTGACGTCAGCTCCCCCGACGCTTCCATCGCCTGCCGGTGCTCGCCGACGGCGCCCCACACCTCGGCGATCCCGGTACCCGTCAGCGCCGAGCAGCGCAGGACGCGCGGCGCCCACGCGTCGGACCGCGGGCGCACCAGGTGCAGTGCGTGCTGGTAGTCCGACGCGGTCCGACCGGCCGCGGGCGCGAGGTCGCCGTCGTCCTTGTTGACCACGACCAGATCGGCGAGCTCGACGATGCCGCGCTTCACGCCCTGCAGCTCGTCGCCGGCACCCGGCGCGAGGAGGAGGACGAAGGTGTCGACCATTCCGGCGACCGCCACCTCGCTCTGTCCGACGCCGACGGTCTCGACGATGACCACGTCGAAGCCCGCCGCCTCGCACAGGAGCACCGCTTCGCGGGTGCGGCGCGCGACGCCGCCGAGCGTGCCACTCGCGGGCGACGGCCGGATGAACGCCGCCGACCGGCGAGCGAGCTCTTCCATCCGCGTCTTGTCGCCGAGGATCGATCCCCCGCTGCGGCTGCTCGACGGGTCGACCGCGAGCACGGCGACGCGATGTCCCGCGTCGACGAGGTGCACGCCGAGCGCTTCGATGAACGTCGACTTCCCCGCGCCCGGCGCACCGCTGACGCCGACGCGGGACGCGGCACCGGTGGAGGGCAGCAGACGTGCGAGGACCGCGGTCGCCACCGCCCGATGGTCGTCGCGTGTCGACTCCACCAGGGTGATCGCGCGAGCGAGGGCGCGACGGTCGCCGGCGAGGATCGCGGCGACCAGCGCGTCGGCGTCGAGATCGTCACGCGCACCGGCCGCGCCGGGCGCGTCGGTCATGCGGCTCGGCGCCGGTCGCGCACGAGGCGCAGGATCTCCGACGCGGCACGCGTGATGTTCGACCCGGGTCCGAACACGGCACTCACGCCCGCCGCGTGGAGGAACTCGTAGTCGGGCGTCGGGATCACACCACCGCACACCACGACGACGTCGCGCGCGCCTTGGTCGTGCAGCGCTTCCACGAGCTGCGGCACGAGCGTCTTGTGGCCGGCCGCTTGGCTCGACACACCGACGACGTGCACGTCGTTCTCGATCGCTTCGCGCGCGGCTTCGTCGGGCGTCTGGAACAACGGACCCATGTCGACATCGAAGCCGAGGTCGGCGAACGCGGTCGCGATCACCTTCGCGCCGCGGTCGTGGCCGTCTTGGCCGAGCTTGGCGACGAGGATGCGCGGGCGACGCCCTTCGACGCGGGCGAACTCCTCGACTTCGGCGCGCACCCGCTCGAACTCGTCGTCGCCCGCGAACGCGCCGCCGTAGACCCCCGCGATGGTGCGCACCACGGCCCGGTGGCGCCCGAACACCTGCTCGAGCGCGTCGGAGATCTCTCCCACGGTCGCGCGCGCACGCGCCGCTTCCACCGAGAGCGCGAGCAGGTTGGCGTCGCCGCCCGCACCACGCGTCAATGCGTCGAGGGCATCGCGAACGCGGGCGTCGTCGCGGGTCGCGCGGATGTGCTGCAACCGTTCGACCTGCTGGCGCCGCACCTCGGTGTTGTCGATGTCGCGCACCTCGATGGGATCTTCGTGCTCGAGTCGGTACTTGTTGACGCCGACGATCGTCTCGTCGCCGCGGTCGATCGCAGCCTGGCGGCGCGCCGCACTCTCTTCGATGCGCAGCTTCGGCATCCCCGACTCGACCGCCTTCGTCATCCCGCCGAGTTCCTCGACCTCCTCGATCAGCTCCCAAGCGGCCTGCGCGAGCGACGCGGTCAGCGATTCCACGTAGTACGAGCCGCCGAGCGGGTCGACCACGTGCGTGATCCCGGTCTCCTCGGCAAGGATCAGCTGGGTGTTGCGCGCGATGCGGGCCGAGAATTCGGTCGGGAGCGCGATGGCCTCGTCGAACGAGTTGGTGTGCAGGCTCTGGGTCCCGCCGAGCACCGCGGCCATCGCCTCGTACGCGGTGCGCACGATGTTGTTGTACGGATCCTGTTCGGTGAGCGAGACGCCCGACGTCTGGCAGTGCGTGCGCAGCATCAGGCTCGCCGGCTTCTGCGGGTCGAACTGTCGCATGATCCGCGCCCAGAGGAACCGCGCCGCGCGGAGCTTCGCGACCTCCATGAAGAAGTTCATGCCGATCGCGAAGAAGAACGACAGCCGACCGGCGAACTCGTCGACGTCGAGCCCGCGGTTTCGAGCCGAACGCACGTACTCGAGTCCGTCGGCGAGCGTGAAGCCGAGCTCTTGCACCGCGGTCGCGCCGGCTTCTTGCATGTGGTAGCCGGAGATCGAGATCGAGTTGAACTTCGGCATCTCTTTCGCCGTGTACTCGATGATGTCGGCGACGATCCGCATGCTGGGTGCCGGCGGGTAGATGTACGTGTTGCGGACCATGAACTCTTTGAGGATGTCGTTCTGGATGGTCCCCGTGAGCCGATCGTGGGCGACGCCCTGCTCCTCCGCGGCGACGATGTAGCCGGCGAGCACCGGCAGCACCGCTCCGTTCATCGTCATCGACACCGACATGCGATCGAGCGGGATGCCGTCGAAGAGGATCTTCATGTCTTCGACCGAGTCGATCGCGACCCCGGCCTTGCCCACGTCGCCCACGACGCGCGGATGGTCGCTGTCGTAGCCGCGATGCGTCGCGAGATCGAACGCGACCGACAGGCCCATCTGCCCCGCGTCGAGGTTCTTGCGGTAGAAGGCGTTCGACTCTTCAGCGGTCGAGAACCCCGCGTACTGGCGGATCGTCCACGGCCGGTTCGCGTACATCGACGCGCGCACGCCCCGCAGGAACGGCGGGAAGCCGGGGATCGACCCGGCGATGTCGAGCGACTCGAGGTCGGCGGCCGTGTAGAGCGGCGCCACCGGGATGCCCTCGGGCGTCGACCACACCAGCGACGCGGGGTCGGCGCCACGCAGCTCGGCGGCTGCCAGCTCGCGCCAGTCGTCGGCGGTCCGCTCGGGGAAGTCGGCCATGGGCGAAGCGTAGAGGCCGCACTGCAGGCCGAGCCTGCCGGCGCCGACGCCGATTCCCGCCGATCTGCCTCCGATCCGTGGTCCGTGGGCCGATCGGATCAACAGCGACCGTGGCGCTCAACCCCCCGCGCCCGGCCGCCGACACCACCAGAGCGGCTGAGGCGAGGAGCAGGTGGGCAAGAACTCACGCAACGTTGCCCCGACCGGGCAACCGGTCGAAGGGCGTGTGCCTCGGGCGCGCGGGCTGACGCTCGTGCTGCTCGCGGCCGTCTGGGTCGGCGCGCTCATCGTCCACCAGCTCCGTCGCGGGAACGGCGCCTACGACTCGAACTCGCTGCTCGTGCTGACGAGCGGTCTCGTGGTGACCGCGCTCGCGATGACGTTCCTCGTGCGTTCCAGCCTCGCCGAACGGCGCGCGCTCAAGCGAGTGGAAGCCGCCGCGAACGAGCTGTCGCGCCAGGAGCGATACTTCCGCAAGCTCGTGGCGAACTCGACCGATCTCGTGATGGTCACCGACCGCGACGGCAAGCTCCGGTACGTGAGTCCGTCGTCGTGGCACCTGCTCGGCGCCGCCGACACGAAGATGACCGGCGTCGGACTCCCGAGCATCCTGCACCCCGACGATCTGCCACTCCTGCAGAACGAAGTGCAACGCGGACTCGTGTCCGGCACCGGGACCGTCGGTCCGATCGAGCTGCGCATGAAGCGCGCCGACGGCACGTGGCGGTGGTTCGAGTCGGTCGCCGTCAACCTCCTCGAGGACCCCGACGTGCGTGGCGTCGTGTGGACCGCCGCCGACGTCACCGAGCGCCGGGAGCGCGGCGAAGAGCTCGCGCAGGCCGCGACCCACGACGCGCTCACCGGGCTGCCGAACCGCACGCTCCTGTTCGATCGGCTGGAGCAGGCGCTCAGTCGCAGCGGTCGCGGTCAGCAGCGCACCGCCGTGCTGTTCGTCGACCTCGACCGCTTCAAGGTGGTGAACGACAGTCTCGGTCACAGCGCCGGCGACGAGCTCTTGGTGCGCGTCGCGGCGCGGCTCCGACACGCGGTTCGACCCGGCGACACGGTCGCGCGGTTCGGCGGCGACGAGTTCGTCGTCATCGCCGAAGCGGTCACCGGCGTCGACGAGACGCGACAGATCGCAGATCGGCTCGCCGCGACGTTGTCGGCGCCGTTCCACGTGGTCGGCCACGAGGTGTTCGTGTCCGCGAGCGTCGGGATGGCGATCGCGGCGCCGCAGGACACGCCCGAGACCATGTTGCGTGACGCCGACACCGCGATGTATCGAGCCAAGGACGAAGGGCGCGGGCGCTCCGTGCTCTTCGACGAACAGACCCGACGGCGCGCGTTGGATCGCCTGACGCTGGAGAACGCCCTGCACCACTCGATCGAGCGCGGCGAGATGGTGATGCACTACCAGCCGCAGATCGACATCGCGACGGGCGCCATCGTCGGACTCGAAGCACTGCTGCGCTGGCAGCACCCGATCCGGGGGCTGCTGATCCCCGAGCACTTCATGGAGCTCGCCGAAGACACCGGCTTGGTGGTCCCGATCGGTGAGTGGATGCTCGTCGAGGTGTGCATCCAGGCCGAGCGGTGGAACCGGCTGCGCAACGGCAGCGGACCGATCATCACCGGCGTGAACATCTCCGCGCGCGAGCTCGCGGAGCCGAAGCTGATCGAACGGGTCGAGCGCGCGCTCGAGGTGTCGGGGCTCGCGCCCGAGACGCTGTGCATCGAGATCACCGAGGGTGCACTCATGCAAGACGTCGAGGCGACGGTGCGGACGCTGCGCACGTTGAAGAAGCTCGGCGTGAAGCTCGCGATCGACGACTTCGGGACCGGCTACGCGTCGCTCGGACACCTCAAGCGGTTCCCCGTCGACAGCCTGAAGATCGACCGCACGTTCGTCAGCGGTCTCGGCAGCGATCCCGACGACCGCGTCATCGCCGCCGCCGTCATCGGACTCGCCCACGCGCTCGGCGTCACCGCGGTGGCCGAAGGCGTCGAGACCGAGATCCAGGTGAACGA
>DASUMP010000192.1:0-2257 GCA_036277635.1 Acidimicrobiia bacterium
GCGTCGCGGATGTCGGGGCCGGTGTCGCCCACGATGATGCCGACGTCGACGATGCCGGCAGCGGCCATGCGCTCGAGGCCGTAGAAGAGGATCGGCTTGTTCGCGATCGGCACGAGCTGTTTGGCGCTCGTGTGGGTGATCGGCCGGAGGCGGGTGCCTGCGCCGCCCGCGAGGATCAGGCCCTTCATGGCGCACGGTTTCTACCACGGTTGCCGATCGACGCCGCCCTCGTCGGCCGGGAACGCCGCCGGGCGCGCTGCGTAGCATGCCGCCGTGACCGAGGCCGCCGACTCCGACCCGACCGCGTTCCGCGCCCCGGCGCCGGCCGCCGACTGCGACCTGTGCGAAGCGGCGCGCATCACACCCTGGTTCCACGAAGACGACGTGTGCTGGATCGCCGAGTGCGAGATCTGCGCGGTGCCGATGGTCGTGTGGCGCCACCACGGGGTCGCGCCGCCGTCGGAGCACCACACGCACATGCTCGACCGACTCCGCGACGTCGTGGTCGAGCACTTCGGCTTCGAGCACTACGTCGACGACCACATGCGCAACATCCCCGACCACTACCACGCGCACGCCCGGCCGGTGGGAGGGTTCTTCGGGCACGGACTGCGTCGCGCGTGACCTACCGCACACGCCCGCACCCATGACCGCGGATCGCGTCCTCACCGTCGACCTCGGCACGTCGGGGCCGAAGGTCGCGGTGTTCACGCTCGACGGTCGCTACCTCGACGGCGACTTCGCCCCCGTGCCGACCCGGTTGGTCGGTGACCTCGGCGCCGAGCAGCGTCCCGACGACTGGTGGCGGGGCGTGATCGACGCGACGCGCCGGTTGCACGACCGTTCCAGCATCGACCCCGCCGCCGTCGCCGCCGTGGCCGTCACGTCGCAGTGGTCGGGGACGGTGCCCATCGATCGCGACGGCACGCCACTCCACGACGCGTTGATCTGGATGGACGCGCGGGGCGTCGACGCGATCCGCGAGGTCGTCGGCGGTCGCGTGCGCATCGCCGGCTACGACCCCCGCAAGCTCCGTGCGTGGATCCAGCGCTCGGGCGGCGCGCCGTCGCGCGCCGGCAAGGACCCGATCGCGCACATCCACTGGCTCGAGCGCCACCGACCCGACGTCGCCCGCGCCACCTGGAAGTACCTCGAGCCGAAGGACTGGCTCAACTTCCGGCTCACCGGCCGCGCCGCCGCCACCTTCGACTCGATCACGCTGCACTGGGTCACCGACAACCGCGATCTGTTGCGCATCGACTACGACGACACGCTGTTGCGCATCGCCGGGTTGCGGCGCGACCAGCTCCCCGACCTGATCGGTGCGACCGACGTGCTCGGCGGTCTCACCGACGCCGCAGCCCACGACCTGGGCCTGCGCGCCGGGACGCCGGTGATCGGCGGGACTCCCGACCTCCAATCGGCCGCCGTGGGCTCCGGCGCGGTGCGCGAGCTCGAAGGGCACCTCTACGTGGGCACGTCGGCGTGGCTGACGTGCCACGTCGCGACCAAGAAGACCGACCTGCGCCGGGGGATCGCGACGCTGCCCTCACCGCTGCCGGGTCGCTACTACGTGGCCGACGAGCAGGAGAGCGCGGGGGCGTGTCTCAACTGGCTGCGCGACCACGTGCTGTTCCCCGACGATTCGCTGCGCGAGACGCCGGTTCCCGCTGACGTCTTCCAGCGCCTCGACGCGCTCGCCGAAGCGTCGGTGCCCGGCGCCCACGGCGTGATCTTCACCCCGTGGTTGAACGGCGAACGCACGCCCGTCGACGACCACACGGTCCGCGGCGGGTGGCACAACCTCACGCTCGCGACCACGCGTGCCGACCTGGTGCGCAGCGTCCTCGAGGGCGTCGCGTACAACTCGCGCTGGCTCCTCGGCTGTGTCGAGCGGTTCACCGGCCGTCCGTTCCCGTGGCTGCACTTCATCGGCGGCGGCGCCGAGTCGCCCCTCTGGTGCCAGATCCATGCCGACGTGCTGCAACGTCCGATCCGCCAGGTGGAGCACCCGATCCGCGCCAATGCGCGCGGAGCCGCGTTGCTCGCCGCGATCGCGCTCGGCGCGATGACGCCCGACGACGTGGCGCGCGCCGTGCCGATCCGTCACGAGTACACCCCGAACCCCGAGCACCGCGCCACGTACGACACCCTGTACCGGGAGTTCCGCAACATCTACACGCAGACCAAGGGCATCTACCAGAGGTTGCACGCACATGGCTGACGACACGCACACCGCCGAAGCGACCCGAGACGA
>DASUMP010000193.1:0-34378 GCA_036277635.1 Acidimicrobiia bacterium
CGGTCCGGTGCGCGGGTGGCAGGAGATCTACCGCGACGGGCTCACCGCGCTCGGCGCCGACTTCGCGCAGCTCGACGGCGCGCAGCAAGACGAGCGGCTGGCGGCCGCGCCCGAGCTGCGAGTCCTGCTCGCCGAACACGCGTGCGAAGCGGCCTACGGCGCGCCCGAGTACGGCGGCAACCCGGGCGGCGCGGGGTGGGCAGCCATCGGGTTCCCCGGCGACGTGCAGCCGCGCGGCTACACCGACGACGAGGTGCGCGGTCGTGCCTGAGCACGACTTCGACGTCGTCATCGTCGGGTCGGGGCCGGCCGGCTCGACGGCTGCCGACGTGCTCACCGCCGCCGGCTGGTCGGTGCTCGTCCTCGAGAAGGGCCGCAACCACCTGCTCGCGCTCGATCCGCCGTTCGCGTCGCTCGGGCACTCGTCGAACGACGAGATCAAGTTCGCGCGCCGGCACTTCCTCGGTCCCGACCCGCTCGTCGAGCCACGCACGTTCCGCCGGTCGGAGCACGACGGCGACCGGCTGTTCACCGGTGAAGTGAACAACCTGCCCTCGACCGTCGGCGGTGGCGGATTCCACGCCGACGCGAAGCTGCCGCGCTTTCGAGCCGTCGACTTCCGCGTCGCGAGCGAGCTGGGCCCGATCGACGGCGCGGCGCTCGTCGACTGGCCGTTCGGCTACGACGAGCTGGAGCCGTTCTACGCCGAAGCCGAGCGCGTCGTCGGTGTGGCCGGGGAGGCGGGCGCCAACCCGTTCGCCGAGTGGCGATCGGGTCCGTACCCGATGCCGCCCGGACCCGACATGTTCGGCGCGGTACTGAGCAGCGAGGCGGCGACGCGCCTCGGATACCACCCGTACCGTGCGCCGACCGGCGTGAATTCCGTGCCCTACGACGGTCGTCCGGCGTGCAACAACTGCGGGTTCTGCGGGTACTTCGGCTGCCCGATCGACGCGAAGGGCGATCCGGTCGGGCCGCTGCGCAACGCCTTGCGCACGGCTCGATGCGACGTGCGCCCCGAGTCCTACGTGACGGAGGTGGTGCTCGATCCGACCGGGCGTCGCGCGCGCGGCGTGCGCTACCTCGATCGCGATCGTGTGCCCCACGAGGTGCACGCTCGTCACGTCGTGCTCGCGGCGGGCGCGTTCGAGACGCCGCGCTTGCTGTTGCGCACCGGCATCGGGAACTCGTCCGACCTCGTCGGCCGGTTCCTCACCTACCACTTCCAGACGTTCGTGATCGGGTCGTTCCCGTTCTCGCTGCACCCGCACCGGGGTCGCTCCGTGACCCACCTGCACGACGACCACCTGCTCGTCGACGCGGCGTCGCGCGCGCACGCGCGCGAGCACGACCTCCCGTGGTTCCGGGGCGGCATCGTCGAGCACGGCGGGCCCGGTGGTCCGATCATGGAGGCGATCCACCTCCCGCCGGGCGACCTGCACTCCGAGCTGATGATGCGCTCCACGATGCGCGACCGGCTGTGGGTCTTCACGATGCAAGGTGAAGACCTCCCGCAGGCCACGAACCGCGTCGACCTCGATCCGCACGTCGTCGACGCGTTCGGACTCCCGGCTGGGCGGGTCACCTACGCGCCTCACCGGCACGAGCTGGTCGCCTCGGCGTACGTCGCGCCGCAGCTCGAAGCGATCCTGCGCGACGCCGGCGCCGAGTGGACGATCGTCGCGACCTCGCCGCCCGCCGACGGGCGCGGGGGCGGGGCGCTCGGCGCTGCGCCCGCATCGCGCCACGTGATGGGGACGTGCCGCATGGGCACCGACCCGCTCGCGAGCGTCGTCGACCCGACACAGCGCCTCTGGGACGTCGAGAACGTGCTGGTCGCCGACTCGTCGGTGTTCCCGACGTCGACGGGCTACGGCCCCACCCTCACGATCGTGGCCCTCGCGCTCCGAGCCGCGCGCGCCCTCGTCGGTCAGTAGCAGCGCAGCTCGACGGTGTTGCCGTCGGGGTCGCGCACATACAGCGACGTCGCTTGGCCCTGCGCCCCCCACCGGGGCGCAGGGCCTTCGACGACCTCGAAGCGACCCGACGCCTTCACTGCGTCGAGGTCGATCGGGTCCACGACCACGCAGAAGTGGTCGATGTTGTGACCCTCCGGCGCGAGCGGCAACAAGTCGATGATCGTCGTCGGCGTGATCCGCACCGACGGGAAGAACACCTCGCCCCGCCGCCATTCGTCGACCCGCTCGGGCGCCAACCCGAGCTCGGTCGTGTACCAGGCGAGCGAACGCTCGACGTCGGCGCAGCGCAGCACGATGTGATCGAGTCCGGTGACGCGGATCATCGCAGCAGTCTCGCGCTCATTCGCGCGGCAGGCCGAGCAACCGCTCACCGATGATCGTGCGCTGCACCTCGGAAGTACCCCCCGCGATCGACGCCGCCTTCGACCACAACCACTGCCGCTGCCACGGTCCCCACAACGGTGCCGTGCGACCCTCCACGTCGAGCGCCAGCGCCGAGAGGTGCTGGGTGGCGTCGGTCCAGGCCAACTTCACGACGCTCGACTCCGCGCCCGGTTCGAGACCACGCCCGAGCCGCGACAACGTGCGCCAGTTGTGCAGCCGCAGCACCCGCACCTGCACGAACGCGCGCGCGAAAGCATCGGCGACCTCCACGTCGTCGAGCGCGCCCCGTTCGAGCGCGAGGGCGTAGAGCTCGTCGAGGTACACCTCGTGGACGACTTGCTCCTTGAACGGGAACGACGTCCCGCGTTCGTGGGCGAGCGTCGTGTTCGCGACCGCCCATCCCGCGTGCAGCTCGCCGACCAGGTGGTCGGCGGGGACGTGCACGTCGTCGAAGAACACCTCGTTGAACTCGGCGTCGCCGGTGATCTGCACGAGTGGCCTCACCTCGATGCCCGGGGCGTGCATGTCGACGACGAGGTACGAGATGCCGCGGTGCTTCGGCGCGTCGGGGTCGGTGCGGGCGAGGCAGATCCCCCACCGCGCGAACTGCGCGTAGCTCGTCCACACCTTCTGGCCGCGCAGCAACCACCCGTCGTCGACCGGTACGGCACGAGTCGCGAGGCTGGCGAGGTCGGAGCCGGCGTCGGGCTCGCTGAACAGCTGGCACCACAGCTCTTCAGCGCTGAGGATGCCGGGCAGCCACCGGTGCTTCTGCGCTTCGGTGCCGTGCGCGAGCAGCGTGGGGCCGGCCAGGTTGATGCCGACCCGGTTGACCGGCTGCAGCGCGCGCGACCGGGCGTATTCCATGTTGAAGATCGCCACCTGCACCGGCGTCGCGTCGCGCCCGCCGTACGCGCGCGGCCAGTGGATGCCGACCCAGCGGTCGCGTGCGAGGGTCGCTTGCCACGCGCGTCCCCAAGCGATCTCGGCGGCGAGATCAGCGAACGGAGGCGGCAGCTCGAGGTGATGGTCGAGCCACTGGCGCACCTCGTGGGCGAACGCGAGCTCCTCGGACGTGAACGACAGGTCCACCTCAGAGATCCCAGAACCGCTGCCGCCCGTGTGCGACCAGCGACTCGTACAGGTCGCGCTCGTCGGTCGCGGTGAACGGGCGGAACATCGCGTCGCCGCGCTCACGCACGAACAGCTCGTCGGTGCCGACGAGGTCGCGGCGCACCTTCTGGCGGACGAGCTCGCGCTTCACGATCTTGTTCGTCCCGGTCGTGGGCGGGTCGTGCAGGAGCCGCACGTAGCGCGGCCGCCACTTGGGCCCGAGGTCGGGCTGCGCGTCGATCCAGCGCGCGAACTCGGCGCCGTCGAAGTCGACGTCGGCGGCGAGCACGAGACCGGCCATCACCTGGTCGCCGGCTTGGTCGTCGGGCACGCCGTAGACGGCTGCGAGCACGACACCCGGCGCGCGCCGCAGCGTCTCTTCGATCGGTCCGGCGGGGAAGTTCTCGCCGTCGACGCGGATCCAGTCGGCGGTGCGGCCGGCGAAGTAGAGGTAGCCGTCGGCGTCCTTGTACCCGAGGTCGCCCGACCAGTACCAACCGAACCGCGTCGTGCGTTCGGTCGCCTCGGGGTTGTTGTAGTAGCCCTCGAACGGACCCACGCCGGCGGTGTTGACGATCTCGCCGACGCACTCCTCCGCGTTGGTGACGCGACCGTTGGCGTCGAGCACTGCGCGCGGCTTCTCGTCGCCGTCGTCGTCGACGACGCGCACGTGCTCGGGTGCGAGTCCGAGCGCGCCTCGTCGCTCCTCGACGTCGCGATTGACGGCGACGCCGCCTTCGGTCGCGCCGTAGGCGTCGATCACAGCCACGCCGAACCGACGGGCGAACTCATCGACGACGTGTGGGGAGCCTTCGTTGCCGAACGCGACCCGCAACGAGTTGTCGGCGTCGTCGGGCTGCTCGGGCTGGGCGAGCAGGTACGCGAGCGGTTTGCCGGTGTAGTTGAAGTAGGTGGCGCCGTAGTGGCGCACGTCGTGGAGCCAGCGTGACGCGGAGAAGCGCCGGCCCAGCCCGACCGAACAGCCGGTGACGATCGACGGCGCCCAGCCGACCTGCACCGCGTTCGAGTGGAACAGCGGCATGCACACGTAGCCGACGTCGTCGGGGCCGAGGCCCATGATCATCCGCATCCGGTTCCCCGTCACGAGCAGCCGGCGCTGCGAACAGATCACCGCCTTCGGCGCGTCGGAGGTCCCCGAGGTGAAGATCAGCGCCCACCGCGCGTCGACGTCGGGTTCGATGCCCGGATCGGTGGCGTCGCACATGCCGAGCGCGTCGTCGAGCGACGCTCCGAGATCCGCCACCGGGTCGGCGGCGTCGACGAAGCGCGTCGACACGAGCACCGGCGGCACCTCCGCCGCGATCGGGGCGAGCAGCGCGGCGTGGCGCGGTTCGGTGAGCACGAGCGCGCAGTCGGTGTGCGCGATGTCGCGGGCGAGGTGCTCGCCGCGGCGGGTGTGGTTGCACCCCACGATCGCGGCACCGACGAGCGCCGCACCACCGAACGCGAAGAGGTAGTCGGGCGTGTTGTCGAGCAACACCGCCACGTGACGCGGGCCCTGCTCGGGGAGCCGCTCGAGGAAGAGGTTCGCGAACCGGCATGCCTCGTCGAAGTACTCGGCGTGCGTCCAGGTGCGATCCCCGAAGTGCACCGCGGGCCGGTCGCGCGTCGCCCGCTCGGTGGCGTTGCGGCGCAGCAACGCGGCCGCGTTCGGCGCGACGAGCGGCGCGAGGCCGGGCGCCGGTGCTTGCGACACTGACATCGGCGTCAGTGTACGGGCGTCAGACCTCGGGCCCGTGGGGGTGGCGCCGCCCGAACCGGTGGCGTGCCGAGGGCCGGCGTCGGTGGTGGGGCACGAGGTCCTCCGCTGCAACCGCCGTCGCGGCGGCCGCGTCGACCGTGGTGTCGAGCGGCTGCAGCGGCTCGGGGTCGCGGTCGGGGACGATGCTGACCGCGAACGGGACGCCCGGCACCTCGATGCGCTCGAGCACGCGGCTCGCGCCCTCGTCGCCATCCTCGTCAGCGTCATGTTCCGTCACCCAGGACACGTCGTCGGCCGCGTGGTCGAGCAACGCGTCGGGCCCGAGCGCCGCCTTGATCTCGGTCAGCACCGCGGCCAGCGCGCGGTACGCCGCGATCGGGTCGGGCGGCTCGGGCGCCCGCCGGGACGGGCCGAGGTCGTCGTCGAGCTCCACGCTCATGTCGTCCATCGTCACGCTGCTCTCAGCCACCGCAGTTCGCGTCGTCGTGGGCCGCTGCGACCCTGAGCGGGAGAGAGATCCGGAGAACTCCCGAGCGGTCCGCCCGACCTGGGAGAATCGTCGTGTGGGCGACCGCATGACCCGACCGTGCCCCTGGTGCGGCGAAGACGCGCCGAGCGGCTCCCCGACGTGCGCGCACTGCGGCGTGGCCCTCGAGCTGCCGTCGATGCGCCCGGCGGGGTCGCCGGCGGGCCCGCTCGCGCGGCTGCTCGGCGCGTTCGTCGACAGCCTCGTGTCGTACCTGTTCGGCCTCGCGCTCTGGCTCGCCGCGCCGGTCTCGAACGACGAGAACGCGTGGCTGCTGTGGGTCGGCATCGCGAGCTACGAGGTGATCGGCACCGCGTACTTCGGGCGCACGATCGGCAAGCTCGTCGCGCACACGCGCGTGCAGCGCGTCGACAGCGGCGGGGTCCCGGGGCTCACGAGCGCGGTGGTGCGCTGGTTCGTCCCGAGCCTGCCCGTCGTGGTCGCGACCGCGTTCGCCGCCGCGAGCCTGTTCGCGTTCCCGTGGGTGCTCGTCGTGTACCTCCCGATCTTCGCGACCTCGCGCCGCGGGCTGCACGACTACGCGGCGCGCACCGTCGTCGTCTACGCCTGAGCGCCGGTGTCGATCGACCTGGCGGGCGCCGCCGACCTCCACTGCCACTTCGGTCCCGACCCGCACCGGGCCCGTTCGCTCGACGCGTTCGACGCGGCGCGCGACGCGCGCGACGCCGGCCACCGCGCGATCGTGCTCAAGAGCCACGACACCCCGACCGCGTCGCTCGCGTGGGCGGTGCAGCAGCACGTCGACGGGGTCCGCGTGTTCGGCGGGATCTGTTGCGATCGCGAGATCGGCGGCGTGAACCCCGCGGCGGTCGAGGTCGCACTCCGACTCGGCGCCCGCATCGTGTGGCTGCCCACGCTGTCGAGCCACCAGGACCAGCTGAACGGGGTGGCCGCCCAACTCGGCATCCCCGGTCCGGGAGTGCGAGTCGTCGACGACGACGGCGCGCTGCTCGACGCGACGCACGAGATCATCGACCTCGTGCACGAGCACGACGCGGTGCTGGCGACAGGCCACATCACGGCCGCCGAGCACTACGTCGTCGTGCGCGCGTGTGCGACCCGCGTCCCCGTCCTCGTGACGCACGCGACCGAAGAGCTCGCAGGACCGAACCTGTCGGGCGCGCAGTGCGCGGAGTTGGCCGAGCTCGGTGCGTGGATCGAGCTGTGCGCGATGACGTGCATCGGCGCGCTCGCGACCCGCTCGGTCGCCGACATGCTCGCGACGATCACCCTGGTGGGGATCGACCGCATCACGCTCGCCACCGACTTCGGACAGCAGATCAACCCGCGCCCGGCCCCCGGCCTGCAGACGTACGCCGACGCGCTGTTCGACGCGGGGATGGGCGAGCACGACATCCGGCAGATGGCGTGCCACAACCCGGCGTTCCTCCTCCGGCTCGACGCCGACCCCGCGTAGGCTCGACGACCGTGGAGGACCGCACGACCCGCGGCTTGTACCTCGAGATGTGGTCGGGGACTCCGTCGGGCTACGTCGACGCTCGCGTCGACGCGCTGCTCGCGCAGCCCGGCGTCGAACGGGCGACGTGGTGGCGCAACGCGCGCCCCAACCGCGACGACCTGCCCCGTCATCTCCCCGAGTTCGACGTGCTCGGCGCGTACGAGATCGACGACGCGTTCCGACCACCGACCGATCTCGACACGGTGGACGACATCGTCGGCGCCCACCACTTCCGCCGGACGGCCCGACCCGGACAAGGTGTGCTCACCGGCGCCCCCACGATCGGGCTGTCGCTCGTGCTGATCTCGCCCCGCACCCCCGAGCAGGCGCAGGCGCTGCGCGACTGGGCCGACTTCGTGCACATCCGGCACATCGCCGCCGCCGCGGTGCCCGGGTTCGGGATGATCACGCCGTACGAGAACGTCTCGGGTGGCGACCCGCGCTTCTTGCACTGGTACGAGATCGATCGCGACGACCCCGAAGCGGTGTTCCGGTCGATGACGCCGCGCGTCGAGGCCCGCATCGGCGGTCCCGACACCGACGCGTGGAAGGCGTGGGCGTTCCACCGGGCGTTGCGCATCATGTACGTGAACACGTTCGCCCTCGTCGGCGCGCGCACCCCGTGAGCGGCGCGGTCGACGCCGCCGGACTGCTCGCGCTGATGCGCAGCCAACGCGCGTGTCGAGCGTTCCGCGACGATCCGGTCAGCGACTCCGACGTCGCGACGGTGCTCGAGGCCGCGACCCACGCACCGAGTGCGGAGAACCGTCAGCCGTGGGAGTTCGTGGTGGTGCGCGATCCGCACCGGCGTGCCGCGATCGGCGAGCTCATCCTGCGAGCGTGGGACGGCGGCGGTCGGCGGTTCGCCGAAGCGCGCCTCGACTCCACGCTGCTCCACGACGTCGACGCCGGCGCGCGGGGCGGCATCGCGAGCGCGCCCGTCCACGTCGTGGTGGCCGTCGATCTCGAACGTGGACTCGAGCAGACGATCGGCTCGTCGATCTTCCCCGCGATCCAGAACCTGTTGCTGACCGCGACCGCATTGGGTCTCGGCACCGCGCTCACGACCATCGCGACCGCGTTCGCCGACGAGCTCAGCGCGATCGCCGCGCTCCCCCGTCACGTGCGTCCGGTCGCGGTCGTGCCG
This sequence comes from Acidimicrobiia bacterium, assembly GCA_036277635.1. Lineage (GTDB taxonomy): Bacteria > Actinomycetota > Acidimicrobiia > IMCC26256 > PALSA-610 > DASUMP01. Next base: position 8,353 of record DASUMP010000193.1, read on the forward strand.
CTCGGATGGCCCGCTCGGGCCCTCGGTCCCGGTCGCCGCGCGCCGTTCGCCGAGCACACGTCACGCGAGGAGTTCGGCACGCCGTGGTGAGCGACCGCCGTCAGTAGCCCTCGTCGGGGTCGACCACCCCATGGAGCGGGAGACCGGCGCGACGCCGCCCGAGATTCTCGACGAACAGATCGATCACCTGCCGGAACATCTCCGGCGTGTACCACGACACGTGCGCGCTCACCCGCACGTTCGGATGCGCGTACAGCCAGTGACCGGCAGGCAGCGGTTCGGGCTCGACGGTGTCGAGCGTCGCGAGCGAGACGCGGCCGTCGTCGAGCGCGCGGCGGAGCGCGTCCTGATCGACGAGCGAGCCGCGGGCCACGTTCACGACGTGCACGCCCGGCTTCACGCGCGCGAACGCGACGTCGTCGAGCAGGTGGCGCGTCCGGGCGGTCGCCGGTGCCGCGAGCACGAGATGATCGGCGACCGCGAGGACCTCGTCGAGGTGCGTCACCACTTCGACATCGGCGAGCGGGCTGGGTGCGTTCGTGCGCCGGAGCGCGACGACCCGCATGCCGAACGGCAGTGCACGCGCCGCCACCGCGAGGCCGATGCCGCCGAGCCCGACGAGGCCGAGCGTCGCGCCGTCGAGCACGTCGAGGCGAGCGAAGTTCCACCGCTTCGGCGGCTCGTGCAGCCACGTCTGCGGGAACCGCTTCGCGTGCGCGAGTAGCGCGCCGAGCACGAACTCGGCGATCGGCACGGCACTCGCACCCCGCGCGCACGTGACGACGCGGCCGGCGTACAGGGCCGACGGGACGGAGTCGACGCCGGTCCCGGGGAGCTGCACCCAGGGCGCGCCGGTGGCGTCGGCCCAGCGCACGATCTCGGCCCAGTCGCCCCACCCGGCGAAGAGCGCGTCGGCGCGCAGGCCCGGCGGCGGATCACCCGCGAGGGTGACGACCTCGACGTCGGGATGCGCGGAGCGCACCGCGGCCTCGGCGTCGGGACCGATCTGGTTGACGACCGTGAACGTCATGCGACATCTCCGAGCGCCCGCGTCACGGCGCGCGTGGGCCCGAAGCTGTGCAGCGCGAGCGCGTGGAGGCTGCCGAGCCCTCCGCACACCATCACCAACAGGTGATCGGGCGACTCGACGAGGTGCACGAAGCCTTCGTCGTCGACACGACCGTCGCGCTCGGCCTTCTCGCGGTGCGGGGGCGGCCACCACGTGAGCGGCAGCTTCGCGTGGTCGTGCAACGCCGCCTGGAGCTGCCCGACATCGGGGTACGTCGCCGCGAGCATGTCGGCCCACGGCGGCGCGATCGCGACGAGGATCTCCGCCCCGTGGTGCGCGCCGATGAACGCGTTCGTTCCCGGGAACGCGAGCGACGACCCGATGATCTGCGCGAGGTCACGCCCGTCGTCGGCGACGATGTCGGCGACGTCGATCGTGCCGGTGCACCCGTGGACGGTGACGCCGCTCGCGTCGGCAGCGAGACCGCGCCGCTGGCCGAGCGGCTCCCACGGTGAACGTTCCTCCCATTCGGCGACGCAGATCCCGCCCACGCGGGCCGGTTGGCCGAACACGCTCTTGGAGCTCAGCCCGACGCGCTGTCCCGCGACGTTGCGCATCACGAGGCGCGTGGCGCGGCCGATCGGCGCGGCCGGACCGGCGTCGCCGCCGAAGCATCCGGCTTGCATCGGGATCCCGAGCTCGTGGCGGACCGGACCGTGCACGAACACCCCGGGCGCGACGCAGCTCGTGGTCGTGTTGAGCGCGAACAGGTTGAACTCGTGCTCCGCCATCGCCGCGATCGCGGTGATGAGCAGCGGCATCGCCTCGGGCGGCGCGCCCGCCATCACGGCGTTGATCGCGAGCTTCTCGACGGTCGCGCGCCCGTTGCGCGGCGGCAGCTCGGCGACGAGCTCGTCGGGGAACCGCCCCGATGCCGCGACGTGCTCGCGCACGCGCGCCTCCGTCGGCGGGACCAGCGGTAGGCCGTCGCCCCACCCGGCGTCGGTAGCGAGCTTCGTGAACGCGACCGGGTCGTCGTCGACCTCGATGCGCACGCTCGCCAACCAGTCGATCGTGCAACCTTCCGGGCCGCAGTCGACGCGCGACGCGATCTCCGACTCACTCAACTCGCGCTCCGAGCGTCTGCAGGAGCATCGGCCACTCCGCCGCCGCGATGTCGCGCACTTCGGCCTCGGGCCGTGTCTCGAGCGGATACGGCAACACGACCATGCGCAGGCCCGGTCGGCCCGCGTTGGCCGCCATCGTCTGCGCGAGCTCGGCGAACTCTGCTGTCACGACGGCGACCGCCGCCTTCCCCCGGGACGCCACGGCCACCGCGTCGTGGACCGTCCAGGAGGTGCAGCTGCCTCAATTGCCGAGGCCGACGACCACCACATCGACGTCGTCGGCGAAGCGTTCGAGCTCGGCTGCGGTGCGCTCGCCCTCCTCGCCGATGCGGTTGCCCGCACACCAGGTCACCACTTCGGCGTCCGCGGCGCGCAGGCGCGCGGCCCAGTCGTCCATCACGTGGTCCCACGAGCGCCACGCCCGGTCGTGGCGGAGACCGACCCGTCGACCGGCGAGCGACCCGGCGTCGGGGCCCGGGTCGGGGTCGACCGCCGGCGGTGCCGCCGTCGGATCGAGGACAGTGATCCGCGTCATCCCGTCTCCCTTCCTGGCGCGGCGATGCGCGCCGTCGGAGCGGGCGAGCGTACCTGCGGCGTCGACTACGGCGTTCGAGGTGCGACCGTCGCCGCGAGCCGCTCGTGCGACATCTTCGACCGACCGGGGATCTCCTGTTCCTGGGCCAGCTCCCGGAGCTCCTCCTTCGTGAGGTCGATCTTGTCGGCCAAGGTCGGCGCGCCGAGCTCACGCTTGCGTGCCTCCATCTGCTCCGCCAGGTCGAGGAGCTGGTCCGCCGACACCCCTGCGCGCACCTTCGGGAACAGCTCCGACTCCTCCTCGTCCTTGTGGTGCTCGACCAGCTCGATCAGCACACCCACCTTCGCCGCCCAGTCCTCGGTGTTGGCGGACTCGCTGGTGATCTCGGCGAGGAGACGCTTCGCGACGCTGTGCTCCTCGTACGCCTCGTTGATCATCTCGTGGATCTCGTCGCTCGAGTCGTGCAGCGCCGGGTAGAAGATCTCTTCCTCGATGGTCGTGTGCACCTCGAGCTCGGCGGCGATCGTCTGCGCGAGCGTCGTCATCTCGTCGAGGTCTTCACGTTCTTTGGCGGCGTCGAATCGGGCGAACAGCCCGGCGACGCGATCGTGATCGGCGGTGAGCAGGAGCGTGGCTTCCATCGTGATCCTCTCGTCGAAGGCCCCCGGCGGCGGGACTGACGCTCTGCCCGCGGGTCACTGCATCCGAAACACCTCGTTGCTCTCCGTCGCGCGGTTTGTGGTCGGGACACCGCGGGTAGCCGACAGGTTCGACAGTCATCTGGGGTCCGGCGCGACCGGCACCTCCAACCAGGGAGGCAACTGACATGACGGACACCCACATTCGTCAGGATCCGAACCGAACGAGCGAGTGGCAGCGTGAACCGGACCGCCGCGAACGCGATCGGGCCCCGCGGGTGATCACCACCACCGAGGCGCGGCGTGCGTTCACCACGACGGAGTTCTGGCTCACGATCGCGGCGGTCATCGCGATGATCGTCACCGGCTACGCGAACGACGACGGGCTGCGTGTCGACACGGCGTGGATGCTGTCGGCCGGCGTGATCGCGGCCTACCTCATCAGCCGTGGCATCGCGAAGGCGGGTTCGAGCGACACCGTCTCACGCTCGCTCGACGACCTGTAAGCGCATCTGCTCCACGACGACTCTGCTCCACGACGACGCCCCGGACAACCGTCCGGGGCGTCGTCGTGTCCAACCCCGAGCACACACGCGCTCGCCCGGACGTGGCATGCTCGCCGTGTGGGGTTCCCGCGATGAGGCCCGAAGTCGTGGCCGACGGCGTCGCGTTCGGCGAGGGGCCGGTGTGGTGCGGCAACGGCACGCTCGTCGTGACGAGCGTGAGCGAAGGTGCGCTCTACCGGGTCGACACGAGCGCGGGCCGCGCGGCGCGGTGGGCCGACACGCAGGGCGGCGCGAACGGCGCAGCCCTGGCCGCCGACGGGTCGATCCTCGTCACCCAGAACGGCGGCACCGACTTCGGCGCGCTCGGGATGTTCGAGGACCCGCCACCGTTCCGGCCCGCGACACCCGGCCTCCAGCGCGTGCGGCCCGACGCCTCGGTCGAGTACCTCGTCGCGACCGGGTGCCACGCACCCAACGACCTCGTCGTGCTCCCCGACGGCGCGGTGCTGTTCACCGACCCCGGTCACTACCCACCCGACGGCGACGGGATCGGTCGCATCCTCTGCTTCCGGCCCGATGGCTCTGTCGGCGTCTTCGCCGACGGGTTCTGGTTCTGCAACGGCATCGCGCTCGACCGCGCCGCCCACGTCGTCGTGGTCGAGCGGCAGGGGCTGCAGCGCGTGTTCCCCGACGGCACGCGCGAGTGGGTGATCGAGAACCTCGGGCGCGGCGCGGGCGACGGCTTCTGCGTCGACGCCGACGGACGCTTCTACGTCGCCTCGACGGTCGAGCACGGCGTGCGCGTGATCGATCCCGACGGGCACGTCGTCGACTTCCTCGCCATCGACGGTCGCGGGCTCACCACCAACTGCTGCTTCGGCGGCGACGACCTGCACACGCTGTTCGCCACCGACGCGCTCCCCGGTCGCGTCGTCGCCTGGGAGGGTCTGCCGACACCCGGCGCGGCCCTCACGCCGTGGCCGGGGTGCCCCTGACGCGACGGGCGAGGTCGAGCGCCCAGGCGCGCGGCTCCGCGCACGGCCAGCCGTGCTCGGGGAGGTCGAAGTACTCGACGGAGAGCTTTCCGGCGTAGTCGAGCGCGTCGAGGCGAGCGAGCACGGCGGCGAAGTCGACGACACCGGCGGGGTCGTCGACGTGGAGCTGCGTGTGTCCGGGGGCGCCCTGACGGAGCTGCACGTGATCGGCGAGCTCGAGCAGCTCGCACGGATCGCCACCCCAGTCGGCGACGTGGCCGGTGTCGACGAGCAGTCGCGTGCCGGGGACCTCGGCGAGGAACGCGCGCACGGTGGCGGCGGAGTGCACGACCGCGCCGGCCCACGGTTCGAGCAGAGCGCCCGGCGCGGCACGCCACCAACGCACGGCGCGCTCCCACATCCCAGGGGCGCGCGTGGGCGCGGGTGTGGCGCACCACCCCGGGATCGGTTTCGGGAACGCGATCGGACATCCGACCGGAAGCGCGAGTGTCGCGGGTTCGACGTCGACGCGCACGTCGATGTGGGCGAACCCGTCGGCGGCGGCGAGCCGGGCCGCATCCGGCGGCGACGTCGCGCTCCCGTACACGACGTCGACGACGCCGAGCGGGCGCGCGGTCACTCCTTCGCCATCGACTTCGGCATCACCATCCCGACCGGCTGGAGGTGCTGGCCGAGGATCTTGTCGAAGTGCTCGGCGACCTCGGCGGGCGTGAACCCGCCGTCCTTCCACATCCACGCGATCTGCTTGGGGTGCTGGAAGATCGTGTAGCCGTACTCGGTGCGTCCGAGGATCTGACCGTTCACGTGCCCGGCCGCCTCTGACGCCAGGAACGCGACGAGCGGGGCGTTCAGCGCCGGGTCCTCCTCGGGCGGCGGCGCGTTCCCCGACTGCTCGAACAGTGCCGCGGTCATGCGGGTGGCGCCGGCGGGCGCGACCGCGTTCACGGTGATGCCGTAGCGACCGAGCTCGAGCGCCCACACGAAGGTCATGCCCATGATCCCGGCCTTCGCGGCGCCGTAGTTCGTCTGACCGAAGTTCCCGCGCAGCCCCGCCGACGACGTGATGTTCACGATCCGGCCGTAGCCGCGTTCCTTCATGATCGGCGCGGCGTGGCGCGTGCAGTTGAACGTGCCCTTGAGGTGGACCGCCACCACGGCGTCGAAGTCGGCTTCGTCCATCTTCACGAGCGTGCGATCGCGGACGATCCCCGCGTTGTTCACGAGGATGTCGACGCCGCCGAACGCGTCGAGCGCGGTCTGCACGATCGCGCCCGCGCCGTCGTGGTCGACGACCGAGTCGTAGCTCGGCGCGGCGCCACCGCCGAGCGCCTCGATCTCCTTGCACACCTGGGCGGCGGGGTCGTCTTCGGTGCCCCGTCCGTCGAGCGAGACGCCGACGTCGTTCACGACCACACGCGCGCCTTCACGTGCGAAGCAGAGGGCGAGCTCGCGTCCGATCCCGCGTCCGGCGCCGGTGACGATCGCGACGCGGCCGTCGAGGAGTCCCACGACGGCGCCCCTCAACCCACGACCGCGACGGTCGCCTCACCGACGATCGCGGTCTCACCCCGATCGTTCGTGACGGCGACGTCGAGGTCGGCGAGCCGATCGTCGCCGTCGACGCGCGTCGCGGTGACGGTCGCGACGCAGGTGAGCACGTCGCCCGGCCACACCTGCTTCGAGAAGCGCACCTTCACCCGCCGGATCGCCTCGGGACCGAACCAGTCGGTGAGGACGCGCGTGGCGAGGCCCATCGTGAGCATGCCGTGCCCGAACACCGACGGGTTGCCGACCTTCGTGGCGATCGTGTCGTCGTGGTGCATCGGGTTGAAGTCGCCCGACGCGCCCGCGTACTGCACGAACATCGTGCGGGTGAGCGGCGGGAACTCCCGCTGCCGGTTCGCTCCCACGGTCAAGGACTCGAACGTGACGTCGCCCACCGCTCCCCCTGCACTCAGCGCCCGAGGGCGCGTCCCTGACACCGGTGTCAGGATCGTATTACGCTGCGCCCGTGGCCCGCTCCGCTCCTCGCGACGCGTCGCGCGCGGGTCGCAACGATCGCGACGCGTTCATCGGAGCGCGCGGCGGCGCGCCGGCGCAGACCCGCGAGCTGCGGGCGCGCGGGCAGCGCACGATGCGCCGCCTGCTCGACGCGGGCGTCGAGGTGTTCGCCCGCCGCGGCTACCACGCCGCGCGCGTCGACGACGTGGTGAAGGTGGCCCGCACGTCGCACGGCACCTTCTACCTCTACTTCTCCAACAAGGAAGACTTGTTCCGCGCGCTCGCCGAGGAGGTCGCGCGCGAGATGCAAGAGCTCGCCGAATCCCTCGGGCCGCTCGGTCCGGGCGCCGACGGTGTGGCCGAGCTGCGCACGTGGATCGACGGGTTCACCGCGCTCTACGACCGCTACGGACCCGTCATCCGCGCGTGGACGGAGGCCGAGATCGGCAGCGACGACTTCGGTCGGCTCGGCAACGACGTGCTCACCGGGTTCACGAGCGCGCTCACCGACCGCATCCGAGCCATCGGCGCCCCCGGGCTCGACCCGGCGATCGCGTCGCTCGCGCTGGTCGCGATGCTCGAACGACTCAACTACTACGTGCTGTCGCGCCAGGTGTCCGTCGAGCGCACGCAGATGGTCGACACCCTCACCCGGGTCACCCACGCGGCGCTGTTCGGCGCGCCCGCGTCGCCGACGCGCTGAGTCAGTCGGGCGGACCGTCGGGCGCGGCCAGCAGGCGCTCGTGCACGTCGCCGAGCTCGTCGACCGGCCCCGAGAACGCGACCGCGCCCTTGATCAGCACCATCACCTCGTCGGCGATCCCGAGCGCGTGGTGCACGTGCTGCTCGACCAGCAGCAGGGTCGTCCCCGCGTCGCGGATCGTGGCCAGCGTCCGGTACACCTCGTCGACGACGATCGGCGCGAGCCCGAGTGACAGCTCGTCGGCGATCAGCAGACGCGGCTGCTCCACGAGGACGCGCGCCAGGGAGAGCATCCGCTGCTCGCCGCCGGACAACGTGCCGGCCGCCTGGTTCCGACGCTCGCCGAGCTGCGGGAACAGCGAGTACGCCTCGGCGAGCGCGTCGCCCACCCCGGTCCGTCCGCGCGACCGCCGGAAGGTGAGCTCGAGGTTCTCCTGCACGCTCAGGCTCGCGAACACCGACCGGCCCTCGACCGCCTGCGTGACGCCCAGTCGCGCGATCCGGTACGGCCGCAATCCGGTCACGTCGACGCCGTCGAAGCGCACCTGCCCTGCGGTCGGCCGGACGAGACCCGAGCACACACGCGCGATCGTCGTCTTGCCCGCTCCGTTCGAGCCGAGCAGGGCGAGGACGTGACCCGGACGCAGCGACAGCGACACGCCGAAGATGGCCCGGAACGGTCCGTACCCGGCGTCGACGTCGACGAGCTCGAGCAGCGGCGCCGCGACCGGCTGGGCGAAGGTCGCGCTCACACCAGGTCTCCGAGATACGCCCGGCGCACCGCGGCGTCGCTGAAGACCTCGGCGGTCGGACCCGACGCGATCAGCGTCCCGAAGTCGAGCACGTACACGCGTTGCACGAACGAGCGCACCAAGTCGACGTCGTGCTCGACGAGCAGGATCGCGGTGCCGCGTTCGGCTTGCACGGTCCGCAGGGTCGCCGCGAGCGCGTCGGTCTCCGCGCGGTCGAGGCCCGACGACGGCTCGTCGAGCAACAAGAGCTTCGGCTCGGTCATGAGTGCGCGCCCGACCTCCACGAGGCGCGCCCGACCCAGGCTGAGCGACTCGATCGGCGCGTCCCCGACGTCGGCGATCCCGAGCAGCGCGAGCGTCTCGTCGACCCGGGCGAGCTCGTCGGGCCGCGGTCGGCCCCGACCGAGGAGGTCCTTCCACAGCGCACCGCTCCGTCGCCGGGCGCGTTCGGCGACGAGGAGGTGGTCGCGCGTCGTGAGCCCGGGGAACAGCTCGATGCGTTGGAACGTGCGGCCGAGTCCGAGCCGGGCGCGCCGATGCGTCGGCACACGCGCGAGGTCGACGCCGGCAAACGTTGTCGAGCCCGCGTCCGGACGCAACACGCCGAGGAGGCAGTTGAAGAAGGTCGTCTTCCCGGCGCCGTTCGGCCCGATCAGCCCGACGGTCTCGCCCGCCGCCACGTCGAGGTCGACGCGGTCGAGCGCGGTGATGCCCGAGAACTGCTTCGTGATGCCACGCGCCGCGAGCAGCGTCACGACTGGCCTCCCACGGGAGCCGGCGCTGTCCCGGTGCGCCGGGCGCGCCGCGCGTCGATCCGGCGTTGCACGCGCGCGAGCGACGCGCGCTTGTTGTGCTCCAGCACGCCTTCGGGATGCCGCGCGTAGGTGATCGCACCGAGCCCGAAGAACACGAACGTGAGCCCGGTGGGCAGCTCGGCCATGTCGTACCAGGGTTGGACGTTGTTCACGATCCACGGGATCCAGAGCTTGAGCACGACCTCGGGGAAGAAGATGAACCCGATCCCGGCCTGGATCGCGCCCTCGACGGTGCGGGGCCCGAGCGACACCACGATCACGACCCAGAACAGCCCGAACTGGGCGACGAAGCTCGCCTTGTTCGCGGCTTCGTCGGTCATCGCCAGCAATCCACCACCCAGGCCCGCGATCCCGGCTGCGAGCGCGAACGCGGTGATCTTCACCCGAGTCGGGTTGATGCCGACCGACGCGGCGGCGACCTCGCTCCCGCGCACGGCGTCGAGGTAACGCCCGGTCGTGCCTTCTCGCACGAAGATGACCAGCACGCCGACGATCGCGAGCACGACGCACACGAGGACGAGGAAGCTCTTGTCGTTGGCGAAGTCGATCGGGCCGATCACCGGGCGCGGCGTGCGCGTCGGGACCACCGCGTCACCGCCGGTGATCCACGGGAACTTCGTCATCACATTGTCGAAGAACAACGCAAAGCCGAGGGTGAGCAGCGACAGGAAGATGCCGCCGAGCCGGAGTGCGGGGACCGCGAGCAGCGCGCCGACCGCCGCCGAGATGCACGCGGCGAGCACGACCGCGACGAGCACCGACATCCCGAGCTCGGACGCGAGCTGCGCGGTGCCGAACGCGCCGATTGCGGCGAACGTCGACTGGCTCAGCGACACCTCGCCGGCCATCCCCGTGATGACCGTGATCGACAGGAAGATCACCGAGTACACGACGGCCGAGGTCGCCAGGTTGACCCAGCGCGCGTTCGCCGAGAAGAAGAGGTAGGCGAACACGACACCGAGGAACACGATCGCGGCCACGCGCGTCGCGTTCGTGAGCACGGGACTGCGCTCGGTCGCCGCCAACCCCTTCGGTGGCGGGTCCACCGCCGCGAGCGGATCGGTCGCCTCACGCCGGCGGCGGAGTCGCGGCGACAGCACGAGCACGAGGAACAGGGCGACGAAGGGCAACGACGGTCGGAGGTTCGTCGCGAGCACGCTGTTCGTGGGCAGATAGATGGCGAGCGCCTGTTGGAGCACGCCGAGCGCGAGTCCCCCGGCGAACGCGATCGGGATGCTCTCGAGCGACCCGAGGACGGCGGCGGCGATCGCGGCGATCACGAGCGTCGTGTAGAACTGGTCGACGACTTGGGCGAAGATCGGTGCGAGCAGCACGCCGGCGAGCCCGGCGAGGAAGCTCGACAGCATCCACGAGCCCGCGCTGACGCGTTCGGAGTTCACGCCGGCCAGCTCGGTCATGCGCGGGCTCTCGACGACTGCCCGCATGCGCAGCCCGAGCGACGTCGCGCGGAACAGGATCGTCAGGGCGATCGCGACGACGACGGTGACGACGATCGTCGCGAGGTCGTCCCGGCTGAGGTAGACGTCGCCGAACGGTCGGTACACGGTGAGCCCGTCGGGGACGATCCCGACCGCGGAGCCGTGGGGGCTGCCCTGGTCGAAGCCGAGCTTGACGATCTCGGGGATCGCGACGAGGAGCCCGAGCGTCGTGACGAGGCGCGCCATCGGCGGCGCGGTGCGCAGGTGCCGGAACAGGAGGCGGTCGAGCACGAGCCCGAGGGCCGGCGCGACGACCACGACGGCCACCGCGAACGCGACGACGATCGGCCACTCGTGGTGGACGCGCAGCTCGTAGTACACCGCGGCGGACGCGAACGCTTGCGCGCCGAAGGCGAGGTTGAAGACCCCCGACGTCTTGTAGGTGAGTACGAGGCCGACCGCGAGGAGCGCGTAGACGCACCCGAACGACAGTCCACGGAAGACCGCGTTGAGCAGTTCCTCCACGGAGTCGCGGTCACTCCTCCGGCACGAACGACCGGTTGTCGATGCGGGTCAGCTCGGGTGCGTTGTTCTCGAAGCACACCCACGGCAGGTCGTCTTCGGCGAACACGGGCACGAACTCGCCGTCGCGCACCTGCACGACGTTGGCGCACTCGAGGTCGCTCTCGGCGTCGGGGTTCTTCGCCGGGTCCTCGTGCTGCTTCGTCCAGTCGATCGGCACGACCATGCCGTTGGCGGTGAAATCGGTCAGCGTGTTCAGCGCACCGATCACGCCCTCCTGCGTGAACTCGGGCCCGGCCAGCTCGAGGCCCTCGACGAACATGCGGGCGAGGATCCAGCCGACGACCGTGACCTCGTAGGTGGGGCGGTCGAGCTCGGCGATCCAGCGCTCGAACTCTTCGTGTTCGGGGATCGGGCCGTGCTCGAACGCGAGGAACTGCGGGGTCACGTACGAGCCCTCGAAGAACTCGGCGTTGGCGCGGATGAAATCGGCGTCGTAGCCGTTGGGGAGGTTCTGGACCGCGTCGAGCCCCTGCTTCTTCATCTCCTTCGCGAGCACGAGCGTCTCGTTGGCGTCCATGCACGTCGTGACCAGCTCGACGCCGGCGTCCTTCATCGCCGCCACCTGCGCGCTGAGGTCGGGCTGCGCGAAGCCGAGTGACGCGTCGTAGAAGCCGACCTCGGCGCTGCCGTACTTCTCGAACGAGTCGCGGTTGCCCTCGGCGCACAGCACCGACTCGCGAGCGACGTTGTAGCCGAGGATCCCGACCTTCTCGGCGCCGATCTCATCGGCGAGCCACGGCAGGACCTGGCCCGGGCACCCGAAGCAGATCGCGCCGATGTTGCCGAAGATGTTGTCGTGGCCCGCCATCTCGGGGCGGATGTTCCAGATGAACGTGGGCATGCCGGCCGCGTCGAGCTCGTCGGCGCCCGGGAAGCCGAGGCTGGCGAGGAACGTCGCGAACGCGTTGTCCTCGGCGAGACTCGCCTGCACCTGCTGGAGGTTCTGCGTGCCGATGATGTCGTCGCGGTTCTTCACGACGACCAGATCGCGCCCGTAGATGCCGCCGGCGTCGTTGACCATCGCGAAGTAGGCCTCGATGCCGTCTTCGATCTCGGCGTACTTGCCGCCGAGCGGGTTCGTCTTCGACGCGATGACCGCGACGCGGATCTCGTCGTCGGTCACGCCGGGCTCGTCGCTCTCGACGAACGTGTCGGTGTCGCCGCCGCCGGCGGTGGTGACGGTCGTGCCGCCGCCGCTCGGCTCGTCGTCGGAGTCGGAATTGCCGCAGGCGGCCGCCACGAGCGTGACGCACAGCGCCACCAAGAACAGACGTGCGCGCATGGTTCCCCCCGGCAGCGCGTGACGGACGTACCTGACGCCCGTATCAGGTTTCTCGGGAGCATAGCGACGCCGTCTCGCCCGCGCGGGACGTCGTGGCGCGCGCCGCCGCGCCGCGCGTCGCACGAGCGCGCGAGGATGACGGCTGCATGGCGACCCTCGTGACGTTCCACGCCCACCCCGACGACGAGTCGATCGCGACCGGCGGTGTCATGGCGCAGGCGAGCGCCGCGGGTCACCGCGTCGTCCTCGTGCTCGCGACCCGCGGCGAGCTCGGCGAGGTCCCCGACGGGTTCCTCCTGCCTGGCGAAGAGGTGTGGGAACGCCGCGTCGTCGAGACTGCCCGCGCCGCGGAGATCCTCGGCGTCGCGCGCGTCGAGTACCTCGGTTACCGCGACTCGGGCATGGACGGCGAGCCCACCGTGCACGCGCCCGGATCGTTCTGGACCGCCGACGTCGAAGAAGCCGCGAACCGACTCGCCGACATCCTGCGCGAGGAACGCGCCGACGTGCTCACGGTCTACGACGAGAACGGCAACTACGGCCACCCCGACCACGTGCAGGTGCACCGCGTCGGCGTGCGCGCCGCCGAGCTCGCCGGCACCCCCCACGTGTTCGAAGCGACGATGAACCGCGACTACCTCCGGAGCGTGATGCGCGAGCACGCCGCCGAGCTCGCCGAGGCGAACGCCCCCGACGCGCCCGACGACGACTTCCTCGAGACGCTGGGGATGCCCGAGGCGCTCCTCACGACCCGCGTCGACGTCGTCGAGTTCGCCGAGCGAAAGCGGGCGGCGATGGCGGCCCACCAGAGCCAGATCGCCGAGAACTCGTTCTTCTTGTCGATGCCCGAGGACGCGTTCCGGCTCACGTTCGGGATCGAATGGTTCATCCATCGCGGCGTCGAGCCCGGACCCTTCGAGACCAGCCTCTTCGCGTCGGTCGACGCGCGCGGGTAGCGTCCGCCCCCGGCCACCGGGGGGACCAGGCATGCATCGCAGCACCGGCTCGCGCACACGCCGGACGATCGTCGCCGCCGTCGCGCTCGTCACCGCACTCGGCGCGTGCAGCAGCGACGACGACACGAACGCCGACGCCACGACCACCACCGCGCCCGCGCCGGGCGCGTACGCGGCCGCGGGCCCCTACGACGTCGGGGTGCGCACGTTCGAGCTGGCCGACGGCAACCTCGTCGAGGTCTGGTACCCGGCGGCACCCGACAGCACCGACGGCGTCGAGCCCGACACGTACGCGATCTCCGACTGGCTCCCCGAGGGGATCCAGGAGCAGGTCCCCGACGGCGTCGACACGTACACGACCGCCGCGTTCCGCGACGTGCCGGCGCACGACGACGGCCCGTTCCCGGTCGTGCTCTTCAGCCACGGCTTCGCGTCGTTCCGCACGCAGTCGACGTTCCTCACCCAGCACCTCGCGTCGTGGGGGATGGTGGTGGCCGCGCCCGACCACCCGTCGCGCGGGCTGCTCGCGGTGTTCACCGGCCAGGAGCCCGACCCGAACGCGTCGCTCGAAGACATCCGCAACACGGTCAGGTTCCTCGACGCGGAGGCCGCCGACCCGCAATGGCCGCTCGCCGGCGTGCTCGACCTCGACGCCCTGGCGATCGCCGGCCACTCCGCCGGCGGCGGCACCGCGCTGCAGGTCGCGTCCGACCCCGACCTCGGGCCGCGACTCGCGATGTACGTGTCGCACGCGTCGGGGGCGTTCGAGGACGGCGCCCTCCCCGACGTCCCGTCGGTGTTCATGTTCGGAACCGACGACGACATCGTCGAGCCCGAGCGCACGCGGGACGCCTACGACCGCGCGCCCGCGCCGAAGCGGCTCTACTCGATCGCCGGAGCAGGGCACCTCGCGTTCGCCGACATCTGTGAGATCGGCGCCGACGACGGCGGTGTGCTCGGCCTGGCCGACGCACTCGGGATCGAGGTCCCGGCGAACCTGCGCGTCCTCGCGACCGACGGGTGTACGCCCGAGGAGGTGCCGGCCCCCGACACGTGGCCGGCGATCAACCACTTCACGACCGCGAACCTGCGGGTCGCATTCGGCATCGACGACCCCGACGACGCCCAGCTCGCCGACGTCACGCCGTTCGCCGACCTCGAGATCGAGACGTCGTCGGGCTGAGTGAGTCGGAGGCGGCGACCAGCTCGGCGAGCGCGACCGGGACCGCGGCGGCGAGCTCGTCGAGGTCGGGCACCAGGTCTCGACACGCCAGGAACCCGACGTGCACGCTGTCGAGGTACGAGATCACGGTCACGTTCAGGCCGCACCCATCGAAGACCGGTCCGAGCGGGGTGATCGACTCGAGCCGCGCCCCGGCGAGGTAGAGCGGGAACGGCGGGCCGGGCACGTTCGACACCACGAGGTTGATGACCGGGCCGAAGCGCTCCGCGAGCCGCAGCGACGAGAACAGCCGCATCGCGCGCCCGAACCAGAACGGCGCCGCGAGCTCGGCCCACTCCCCCAGCGTCTCGCCGCCGAACTCGGCGTGGACGCGCTTCGCTCCCGCCGCCGAGCGCCGGATCGCGCGCAGTCGCTCGACGGGGTCGGCGACCTGCACGTCGAGGAGATCGAGCATCGCCGAGACGTGGTTGCCGGTGCCGCGTCCCGGCTCGGCTGTGGGCACCGCGGTGGGCACCGCCGCCACGAGCGGGTGATCCGGGAGCTCGTCGCGACCGTCCAGGTACACGCGCAACGCGCCGGCGGTGAGCGCGAGCACGACGTCGTTGACGGTGACGTCGAAGCGATTCTTGATCGCCTTGATGTCGGCGAGCGGCACCCGCGCGAACGCGACGGTCCGGCGCGGACCGATGACCCCGTTCATCGTGAGCTTCGGCGCGCTGAGCGGTGATGCGACGCGCAGCGGCTCACCGACGATCCGGCTGACGACGCGCACGCCGGTCGACGCGAGGCGACCGAGGTTGCGCGCGAACAGGAACGGCTGACGCACGAGCGAGAGCACGCCACGGGCGAGCAGCTCGAGGTCGCTCGGCACCCGTTCGCGCTCCGCCCCGGCAGGAGCCGGACCCGAGTCGCGCGCGAGGGGCGCGTCCGGCGCGAGATCGAACAGCGACGCGAGGATGTCGACCCCCGCGACGCCGTCGATCGCGGCGTGGTGCACCTTGGCGACGATCGCCACCCGCCCGCCGCCGAGACCTTCGACGAACCACATCTCCCACAGCGGCTTGGCGCGGTCGAGCGGGCGCCCGGCGATGTCGGCGATGAGCTCGGTGAGCTCCCGTTCCCCGCCCGGCTGGGGCACCGCGGCCCGGCGCAGGTGGAAGTCGAGGTCGAAGTGCGGATCGTCGACCCAGAGCGGCGCGTGGACGCCGAGCGGCACCGGCACGAGCCGGCGTCGGAACGCGGGAAGCACCGGGAGCCGGGCGCGCACCAGGGCGCGCACCTGCTCGATCCCGAACCCGCCGGGCGCGGACTCCGGATCCACGACGGCGACCCCGAGGACGTGCATGTGCGCGGTCGGCGTCTCGAGGCCGAGGAAGGACGCATCGAGGCCCGACAGCCGCTCCACCGCTCGACCGTAGAGCGGCTCCCCGGACGGGGCAACGTCGGATCGCGTCCGCGAGAATGGACGACATGCTCTGGTCGTGGGTGCTCCTCGGACTCTCCGTGTGGGGCGCCCTCTGGACCGCCGTCGCTCTCCGGCCGCCACGCCGGCCCGTGCACGCGGTCGCGCTCACCTTCTTCGCGGCCTGGCTCACGACCGAGATGGTGCTGGTGCACCTCGCGTGGCAGGTCGTCGTCCTCGTCGTCCTCGTCGCGCTCGGGGCGCTCGACGCGTGGCCGGGCTGGCTCGCGCTGGGGGTGACCGCGCTGTCGTGGACGGGGATGCTCGTGATCGCGCGCGAAGCGACGCGCGCCGACGCGCGGTTCGCGCGTGCGTTCGACGGCGCGCTCGGCGACGACTGGCGCGACCTCATCGACCCGACGATCGCGCCGGAGGCGGCGGCGCGACTCGAGTGGGGACGGGTGTGGATGCCGTTCCGGTTCCGCCGCCGTGGCGTCGAGCGGATCCGCAACGTGCCATACGTGACCGAAAGCCACCGTCGCCATCGCCTCGACGTGTACCGGCGTCCCGATGCGGGCCCGGGCGCACCGGTGCTGCTCCAGATCCACGGCGGTGGCTGGGTGATCGGGGCGAAGGAGCAGCAGGGCCTACCGCTCATGTACCACCTCGCCGAGCGCGGGTGGGTGTGCATCGCGATCAACTACCGGCTCAGCCCGCGCGCCACCTGGCCCGACCAGCTGATCGACTGCAAGCACGCGCTGCGCTGGATCCGCGAGCACGTCGCCGAGTACGGCGGCGATCCCGACTTCGTCGCCGTCACCGGCGGCTCCGCCGGCGGGCACCTCACGACCATGGTGGCGCTCACCGCCAACGAGCCGCAGTACCAACCCGGCTTCGAGCAGGTCGACACGTCCGTGCGGGCGATGGTGCCCTTCTACGGCGTCTACGACTGGACCGACCGCTTCGGGCTTCGGGGCGCGCGCGACCCGCTGCGACGGCTGCTCGAGCGCGCAGTCATGAAGGTGCCGCGCGACGAAGCGCCCGAGCGCTACGCGGACGCGTCACCGATGAACCACCTGCGCCCCGACACGCCACCAGCGCTCGTGATCCACGGGAGCCTCGACAACCTCGTCCCCGTCGACGAGGCGCGCCACTTCGCCGCGATGCTGCGCGACGTGAGCACGAACCCGGTCGTCTACGTGGAGCTGCCCGGCGCGCACCACGCGTTCGACGTGTTCCACTCGGTGCGCACGCTGCACGCCGTCGCGGCCGTCGACGCGTTCCTCTCGTGGACCCTCAGCGTCAGCAGGTCGGCGCCGTCGGCTCCCCCGCGAGACGCGCCGTGAGCCAATCGAGCGCCGCGGTCGAGTTCTGACCGATCTCGCCACCGTGCCCGGTGTCGGGGTACGTCCGGTACTCCACGTCGACGCCGTCGGTGCACAAGCCCTCGACGAGACCGTCGGTGAGCGACTTCGGCACGATCGCGTCGTCCTCGCCCTGCAAGATGAGCAGCGGCGTGTCGTAGGTCTGGTTGATCGGCGAGTTGTCGGCGAGCAGGTCGGCCCACGGCTCCACCTCGAGCACCGGGTTCGCCAGTGCGAGCGGCTCGGCGTCGGTGCTCGCGAACACGCCGCCGGTGCACTCCTCTTCGAGGATCGCGAGCCGGTCCATGTTGTCGGCGCCGATGATCTGGTCGAGGTTCACGTCGCCGTACGCGGCCTGGTAGCCGCCACCGACCATCAGCGCGAACCCGGCGAGCTGCGGGATGCTCGCCGCCGCGCCCAGCGCGGTGAGGTCGCCCGGCGGCGCCGCGCCCACGGTGCCGACGACGTCGAGGTCGGGCGCGTACTCCGGCGCGATCGACGCCGCGAACAGCGCGGCGTGGCCACCCTGGCTCACACCCCAGATCGCGACCTGGTCGCCGGCACCTGTCTCGGGGATCTGCTGGGCCGCCCGCACGATGTCGAGCACGCCGCGACCCTGGCTCTCGCCGACGAGGTACGGGTGGAGCTCGGGGGTGCCGAGGCCTTCGTAGTCGGTCGCGACGCCGACGTAGCCCGCGTCGACGACCGGCTGGTACTCGAACACCGCGTCGAGCGGTACGCCGCCGCGCGACGGCGCGCACTCGTCGGCGGTCCCCGTGGTGCCGTGCGCCCAGGTGACGACCGGACGCCCACCCTCGGGCGCGGGCGCGTCGGGCGCGGCGACCACGCCGGAGACCGCGACCGGATCCCCCGCGACGCTCTCCGAGCGGTAGAGCACCTTCCACGCGACGACGCCGTCGGGTGCCGCGAGCGTCTCGGCCCAGATCAGGTCGCCGTTCTCGTAACCGTCGAGGTCGGCGGGCGGCTCGTAGAACGCGTCGCCCGCGGGAGCTTCGACCACCTCGGCGACCGTCGTGGTCGTGGCATCGGTGGCCGCGGCCTCGTCGCTGCCCCCGTCGTCGTCGGAGCACGCGGCGAGCACGAGCACGGGCAGGACCAGGAGAGCGATGAGTCGGCGCACGAGGCGCACTCTACGTGCGCGGCGGGTCAGGCGGTGAGGGGCTTGTACTTGATGCGGTGCGGCGTGTCGGCGTCGGCACCCAAGCGCTTGCGGCGATCGGCTTCGTAGTCGGTGAAGTTCCCTTCGAACCACCGGACCTCGCTGTCGCCTTCGAACGCGAGCACGTGGGTGGCGATCCGGTCGAGGAACCAGCGGTCGTGGGAGATGACCACCGCGCAGCCCGGGAACTCGAGCAGCGCTTCCTCGAGCGCGCGCAGCGTGTCGACGTCGAGGTCGTTGGTCGGCTCGTCGAGCAGCAGCAGGTTGCCGCCCTGGAGCAACGCCTTCGCGAGGTGCAGCCGGTTGCGCTCGCCGCCCGAGAGGGTGCCCACGGCCTTCTGCTGGTCGCTGCCCTTGAAGTTGAACCCGGCGACGTACGCGCGCCCGTGCACTTCGCGCGTACCGACCTTCAGGTGGTCGACACCACCGGTGATCTCCTCGTAGACCGTCTTGTCGGGGTCGAGCGCGTCGCGTGACTGGTCGACGTACGCGAGCTCGACGGTGGGGCCGACGCGCAGCGTTCCCGCATCGGGCTGCTCCTCACCCACGAGCATCCGGAACAGCGTCGTCTTGCCCGCGCCGTTCGGACCGATCACCCCGACGATCCCGCCCGGCGGCAACGAGAACGACAGGTCGTCGATCAAGAGGCGATCGCCGAACGCCTTGCGCAACCCCGACGCCTCGACCACGACGTCGCCGAGACGCGGGCCCGGCGGGATCGAGATCTGGAGCTTGTCGGTGCGTCCTTCGGCGGCTTCCGCTTCGGCGACGAGCTTCTCGTACGCGGTGATGCGCGCCTTGCCCTTCGCCTGGCGGGCGCGCGGCGCCATGCGGATCCACTCGAGCTCGCGCTCGAGGGTGCGCCGACGCGTCTCGTCGACCTTCTCTTCCTGCGCGAGCCGCTCGTCCTTCTGTTCGAGCCACGACGAGTAGTTGCCCTCCCACGGGATGCCGGCGCCGCGGTCGAGCTCGAGGATCCAACCGGCGACGTTGTCGAGGAAGTACCGGTCGTGGGTGACGGCGACGACGGTGCCGCCGTACTCCTGCAGGTGGCGCTCCAACCACGCGACCGACTCGGCGTCGAGATGGTTCGTGGGCTCGTCGAGGAGGAGCAAGTCGGGTCGGCCGAGCAGCAGGCGGCACAGCGCGACCCGGCGACGCTCGCCGCCCGAGAGCGTGGTCACGTCGGCATCGGCCGGCGGCAGGCGCAACGCGTCCATCGCGATGTCGAGCTGGCGGTCGAGATCCCACGCGTTGGCCGCGTCGATCTTGTCCTGCAGCTCGGACTGCTCGGCGAGGAGCTTGTCGAAGTCGGCGTCGGGGTCGCCCATCGCCTCGCACACCGCGTTGAACCGGTCGAGGAGCGCCTTGGTGGCGGCGACGCCGTCGGTGACGTTGCCGAGCACGTCCTTGTCGGGGTCGAGCGCAGGCTCCTGGGGCAAGAACCCGACCGTGAACCCGGGGGTGAGGCGACACTCACCCTGGTACCCGTCGTCCTCCCCCGCCATGATCCGCAGCAGTGTCGACTTCCCCGACCCATTGAGGCCGAGCACGCCGATCTTGGCGCCGGGGTACATCGAGATGTTGATGCCCCGCAGCACTTCTTTGCCCGGCGGGTGGACGCGACGCAGGTCGCGCATCGTGATGATGAACTGCGGTGCCATCACTCGACCCTACCGGCGCCCCGGCGCCGATCTCCGACCTCGGTAGCGTCCGAGGTCCGACCCTCGTCCCAGGAGACGCGATGTCGCACCACTCCCCGGTCTACGACCTCGCCGACGCGTTCGTGAGCGAGTACGCCGCCGCCGATCCCGCGTGGGCGACCGCGGTCGGCGTCCGCGGCCACGACCACGAGATGACCGACTTCGGTCCCGACGCCGTCGAGCAGCGGGTCGCGCTGGTCCAGCGCACGCTCGCGACGCTGCGCGCGCTGCCGCGCGACACCGACCGCGATCGCGTCGCGGCGGCGGTCATGGAGGAGCGGCTCGACACCGAGCTCGCGCTGCACGACGCCGCCGAGGACCTGCGCGACATCCGTGTCATCGCGAGCCCCATCCAAGAGGTGCGGTCCTGTTTCGACCTCATGGCCTACGACACCGAGGACGACTGGAGTGTCGCCGCGCAACGACTCGCCGCCGTGCCGCACGCGCTGGCGAGCTTGCGCGAGCGCTTCGAGGCGGGCCGGCGCCGCGGCCTGCTGGCGGCCCGACGTCAGGTCGACGCCTGCGCCGAGCAATGCGCGACCTGGGGCGGAGAACACGGCGAAGATCAACCGTTCTTCGTGCAGCTCGTCGACGACCACGAGCGCCGGTTCGGCGAGAGTGCGCTGCACCGAACACTCGTCGTGCACGCACGCGCCGCCACCGACGGGTACGCCGCGTTCGCCCGCTACCTGCGCGACGAGTACGCGCCCGACGCCGTCGCGGCCGACGCCGTCGGCGCGGAGCGGTACGCGCTCAACGCCCGCGCCTACTGCGGCGCCGAGCTCGATCTCGTCGACACGTACCAGTGGGGCTGGGACGAGCTCGGCCGCATCGAGACGTCGATGCGCGCGTGCGCCGACCGCATCGTTCCCGGTGGGTCGATCGCCGAAGCCGCCGACCACCTCGAGCGAGATCCGGCGCGCGCGATCGAAGGCGTCGACGAGTTCCGCGCGTGGAACCAGGACCTGATCGACGAGACGATCGCGCAGCTGCACGGGACGCACTTCGACATCCCCGAACCGGTGCGCACGTGTCAAGCCATGATCGCACCGCCCGGCGGCGCGGCCGCGATGTACTACACGTCGCCGAGCGAAGACTTCAGCCGGCCCGGGCGCACGTGGTACCCGACCCTCGGGCACACCCGCTTCCCGCTGTGGCGCGAGGTCTCGACCTGCTACCACGAGGCCGCGCCCGGCCACCACCTGCAGATCGCGCAGGTCGTGTACCTCGCCGACGTGCTGAGCCGGTTCCAGCGCACGAGCTTCGTGTCGGGGCACGGCGAAGGGTGGGCGCTGTACGCCGAACGGCTCATGGGCGAGCTCGGCTACCTCGACGATCCCGCGTACGAGCTCGGCATGCTCGCAGCCCAAGCGATGCGCGCGGTGCGCGTGATCGTCGACATCGGCATGCACCTCGAGCTCGCGATCCCCGGCGACGCCGACTACCAGCCCGGCGAACGCTGGACGCCCGAGCTCGCGCTGCCGTTCGTGATCGAACGGTCGCGCCAGCCCGCCGACTTCATGCGCAGCGAGGTCGACCGCTACCTCGGGTGGCCCGGGCAGGCGATCAGCTACAAGGTCGGCGAACGCGTGTGGCTCGAGGCCCGGGCCGACGCCCGCGCCCGGCACGGCGCCGACTTCGACCTCGCCGCGTTCCACTCCTACGCGCTCGATCTCGGCAGCATGGGCCTCGACCCGCTGCGCACCGAGCTCGCGCGCTTCTAGCATCCCGCCCCGTGACCGCACCGACCGATCCCGGCCCGCCGCTCGCAGGCTTCACCCCGACGCAGTTCACCCACGACGGCACGACGCGCACCGTGTACCGCGGCGGCGTCGGGCCCGGCGTCGTGGTGATCCACGAGGTCCCCGGCGTCACCCCCAACGTCGCCGCGTTCGGACGCCGGGTGGTCGACGCCGGGTTCACAGTCGCGATGCCGTCGTTGTTCGGCGAGCCCGGACGCGCACCGAGTGCGGGCTACCTCGCGCGCTCGCTCGTCGGCGGGTGCGTGGCGCGCGAGTTCACCACCTGGGCCACCCGCACCACCTCCCCCGTGATCGAGTGGCTGCGCGCGCTCGCCCGCGACCTGCACGCGAGCGCGGGCGGTCCCGGCGTCGGCGCGGTCGGCATGTGCTTCACCGGGGGCTTCGCCCTCGCGATGGCCGTCGACGACACGCTGCTCGCCCCCGTGCTCAGCCAACCCTCGATGCCGCTCCCCGTCGGCACCGAGCGCAAGCGCGACCTCCAGCTCTCCGACGCCGACCTCGCGCGCGTGCAGGCACGCGCCACGAACGACGGCCTATGCGTCCTCGGGCTGCGCTTCACGCGCGACCCCGCCGTGCCGCCGGAGCGCTTCGCGCACCTGCGCGAGGCGCTCGGCGACCAGTTCCTCGCCGTCGAGATCGACTCGTCGCCCGGCAACCCCCACGGGATCCCCCGCAGCGCGCACTCCGTGCTCACCGAGCACCTCGTCGACGAACCCGGCCACCCCACCCACGACGCCCTCGAGCGCGTGCTCGGGTTCTTCGCCGAGCGCCTGCTGCCCGCGCCGAGCTGAGCGGTTCGGGACTTCGGTCCCGGCGACGGGACCCCTCCGACCCGTTCGGCAGCCGCCGCTCCCGTGGTCTGCTGCTCCGGCGGCGGAATCCGCGCGCGAGCGCCCGCCGTGCCCGATCATCGGGACGATTCGATCCGACTGGCACGAGGAGGAACCGGTGGGCCTGTTCAACCGCACCGACACGCCGGCGTTCGGTGCTGCGGCGGCGTCGTTCTCGCTGCTCGCGATGGTGCTCTCGTTCGGAGCGCTCGTCGCGGTAGCGCAGGAGGACGACGGCGGCGGCGTGATCGCCGGTGGCACCCAGGTCGCGCTCACCGAGTTCGCGATCACACCCGAGATGATCAACGTCGCCGAAGGCGGGTCGCTGACGGTCACGAACAACGGCACCGCCGCGCACAACCTCGTGGTCGAGGGTCACGAGGACGCGGTCGGCACCCCCGACCTCAACGCCGGGGAGGCCGCGTCACTCGGTGTCGGCGACCTCGAGGCGGGCTCCTACACCGTGTACTGCGCGATCTCCGGACACCGCGACGCGGGCATGGAAGGGACGCTCCACGTGGGTGGCGGCGGAGGCGGCGAGGTCGCGCAGGAGACGGGTTCGGCGGGCGCGACCGCCGAAGAGCTCCTCGCGTCGAACGCCGACGACGACGCGCTCATGCTCGAGCCGGTCGCGAAGTTCCTCGAGAACTTCGGCGAGGTGGGGGCGGAGACCGGCCCGCCGATCCTCGATCCCGACTCGATCGAGCCCGACGGCACGAAGGTGTACACGCTGACCGCGGCCGAGACCGACTGGGAGGTCGAGCCGGGCAAGACCGTGAAGGCGTGGGCGTACAACGGCATGGTGCCGGGACCGACGATGCAGCTCGAGGTCGGCGACAAGGTGCGCGTGAACTTCGTGAACGAGCTGCCGCAGTCGTCGGCCATCCACTGGCACGGGATCGAGACCCCGATCGGCGCCGACGGCGTGCCGCTCGTGACGCAGGATCCGGTGCTGCCGGGCGAGACCTACGTGTACGAGTTCACCGTGCGCAACCCGCAGGTCGCGATGTACCACTCGCACCACCACGCGGAGCACCAGGTCCCCGACGGGTTGTTCGGGCCGCTGCTCGTCGGCGACGTCGCGCTGCCGGCCGACGTCGGTCCGGTGACCCAGGAGATCCCGATGGTGTTGAACGACGCCGGCGTCATCGGTCTGTCGCTCAACGGCAAGTCGTTCCCGATCACCAAGCCGATCGTGGCGAAGGTCGGCGAGAGCGTGCTGATCCACTATTACAACGAGGGACTGTCGATCCACCCGATGCACCTGCACGGCGTGCCGCAGCTGGTGGTGGCCAAGGACGGGTTCCCGTTGCCCCAGCCGTACTTCGCCGACACGGTGAACGTCGCGCCCGGCGAGCGCTACAGCGTGCTCGTCCGCCCGACCGAGGAGCACGCGCCGCCCGTCGACTCGGAGTCGCCCGCGTACTGGGCGTTCCACTGCCACATCCTGACGCACGCCGAGCGTCACGACGGGATGTTCGGGATGGTGACGGTGTTCGCGGTCGTGCGGTAGCCGCACCACGACCACCGTGACGCGATCGGGCCCCGGCACGCGCCGGGGCCCGATCTGCGTCGTTGGGTGGAGCGGCGCTCAGACGAGCTGCGCCTGCAGTCGCTCGAGCGCTTCGTCTTCGCTGACGTCGAGCGCGAAGCTCAGCTCGGACACGAGCACGCTGCGCGCCTTCACCAGCATCGCCTTCTCGCCGGCCGACAGGCCCTTGCTCGTCTCGCGCAGTGCGAGGTTCCGCACGACCTCGGCCACTTGGTACACGTCGCCCGACTTGAGCTTCTCCTGGTGGTTCTTGAACCGCCGGCTCCAGTTGGTGGGCTCGCGCACGTCCTTCTTCGAGAGGAGCTGGAAGAGGTCGTCGACGTCTTCGGCGGAGATCGGGGGGCGCATGCCCACCTCGTCGGCCTTGTCGCTCGGCACCGAGAGCATCAGCTCGCCGTGCGCCATCCGCAGCACGAGGTACTCCTTCTTCTCTCCGAGGACCTCGCGCATCTCCTTCTTCTCGATGATCGCCGCGCCGTGATGCGGGTAGACGACGCGGTCACCGACCTTGAACGACATGGTGCTCCCGAAGACGTGCAGACGAAGCGGAAGCGACGATTCTACCAGAGCGGTTCACCCGTCCTGACCTGCGGCGACGCGCTTCCGTGCGTCGACGTACGCGCTGATCATCGTGGCGAAGTGGGCCGGGTTGTACACGTCTTCCTCGTACGACCACTGACCGTTGCCCGCGTACTTGAGCAGCGTGAAGTTGTACGCCTCGTGCACCGATCCGTCGCCGGGGTCCTGCATCCGGTTCCAGATCTTCGCGACGATCCAGCCGCGCTCGTCGTCGACGATGTGCCACTCCACCGGGAACTCGGGCATCTCGCTGCCGGGCCACGTCGACATCGTCTCGACGATCCACGCGCGGATCGCTTCGCGACCCTCGAACGTGCCGTAGTGGTGCTCGACGTAGACCGCGTCGTCGGTGAACTGGTCGGCCCACGCGCTCCAGTCGCCCGCAGCGCCGCGAGCCTGGTACTCCACGAACTCGCGCTCGAGCTCGTCACGCGACCATTCGCCCATCGACCCCTCCTAGGTGTGGCAGTGCGACGGCGACGGCGGGAGGTCGAGCGCGGGGTTGCGCGCGAAGAAGCCGACCGGCGCCATGAGGAAGCCCGTGTACTCCACCGGCATGACCGGCCAGTCCTCGGGCCGGACGAAGTGCGTCACGCCGAACGTGTACCAGACGACCACGTCGGTCGCGACGACCGACCGGTCGGCGGCGGTCCAGCGGGGCAGACCGTCGCCGCCTTCGTGTTGGTTCGGGTACTTCCCCGCGGCGCGCCGCTCGTCGTCGCGGTACGGCGTGACCCAGAGGTTGTGCCGTGCGAACCCGGCGCGGCGTGCCACGCTCGACTCGGGGTGCGCCAGCATCGTGGGCGTGCTCATCGTCGGCACGAGCTTGTAGCCGACGGGGTTGCCCAACGCGTTGCGCACGTCGGGGTTGACGACCCGCCAGGTGCGCGACGTTGCCGAATTCGTGTCGCGGCGGGCGGTCAGCTCGCTCGTGAGCAACGTCGACTTCTGGCGGAACGCGTTCTTCCACGGGTTGTCGGGTCCCGGCGGCACCGGCTCGGCCTCGACCTCGTAGACCGAGTTGACCGTCCCGTCGAGGTCGAAGTCGAGACGCGCGGAGAACAGGTGCTGATGGTGCGCGCCTGCGACGCCCGGCGCGACGACGTTCGCGAACTCCGGTTGCGTGCC
>DASUMP010000194.1:0-2411 GCA_036277635.1 Acidimicrobiia bacterium
CGGTGACGAGCTCGGTGCCGCCGTCGGGCGTCGGCGCGAGCCGGTACTCCTCCTCCACGTGCACGAACCCCACGTCGATGCGCGCCGCGAACCGCACCGGCGGGTCGACCACCGAGATGCGGTCGTGCAGCACCAGCCGGAGCGGACCGAGAGCAGTGCGCCAGCGCGCGTGCTCACCGACCGTCGGATAGTCGGCCGCCACCGCGACCGCGGCCACGCCGTCCCACGCGCTCACCTCGGCCGGCACCGTGAGCGCGCGCCACACCCGCTCCGGTGGCGCCCCGATGAGCGTGGTGACCACGACGTTGCCCATGCGCTGCGCACCGTACGGCCCGACGGAGCCAGCCCCCAGATATTTGTCATCTGACCTATTCACGTCTAGGGTCGCTCGATGGCCGCAGCCACCGATCCCGGCACTCGCCGGCGGGGCCGCCCCGCGACCGCCTCGGGTCCGGCGGTCACCCGCGCAGCGATCGTCGACGCCGCGACCGCGGCGCTCGCCGGCAACGGGTACGCCTCGCTGTCGTTGCGCGGGCTCGCCCGCTCCCTCGGGGTGTCCCTCGCCGCCGTGCAGCACCACTTCCCCACGAAGGACGCGCTGTGGCGTGCCGCGATCGACGCGCTGTTCGCCGACTTCGACGCCCCCGTTCCCATCGACGGCACCCCCGAGCCCGCCACGCTCCTGCGCGCGCGCATCCACACGCTCGTCGAGCGCATGGCGGCGCACCCCGGGCTCAGCGCCGCACTGTGGAACGACCGCGCCCCCGGCGCCGAGGCCCGCCTCGAGCACCTGCACGCGCGCGCGTCGTCGCTCCTCGATCGGGCCCGCATCGGGGTCGGCACCGCGATCGAGTTCGACGTCGCGCGGCGCGTCGACGTCGACGTGTTCCTCGCGCTGATCGGCGTCGGGATCTCGTCGCTCGCGAGCTCGCCCGACGCGCTCGCGCGCCTCTTCGCGCTCGACACCGACGACGCGGCCCAGCGAACCCGGCTCGCCGACTCGCTCACCGACATCCTCCTCCACGGACTGCTCGCCCGACCCGACACCAGGAGCTGACCCGTGCGCCGCACGATCATCGCCACCACGCTCGCGACCGCACTCACGCTCGCGGCGTGCTCGTCCGACGGCGACGACACAGCAGCCGAGGCGACCACCACCACGCCGCCCACGACGATCCCGTGCCCCGAACCCGAGCTGATGCCGGGCGTCGAGCTCGGCGACGCCGAGCTGCGGTTCACCGACGACTGCCTGGCCTTCGTGCGCACGCCCGACGAGCAGTTCGAAGATCTCGACGGCTTCCCGTTCGCGCCCAACTACACCACCGTCGACGGGCTGCGCGTCCACTACGTCGACGAAGGTCCCGAAGACGGCGAGGTCGTGCTCATGCTGCACGGCGAACCGTCGTGGTCGTACCTGTACCGCGACATGATCCCTGCGATCGCGGATGCCGGGTACCGAGTGATCGTGCCCGACCTCGTCGGCATGGGTCGCTCCGACAAGCCCGTCGAGCAAGACGCCTACTCGTACCTCCAACACGTCGAGTGGGTGAAGGAGCTGCTCGACGCGCTCGAGCTCGACGACGTGACGGTCGTCGTCCAGGACTGGGGCAGCCTTATCGGCTTGCGCGTCGTCGGCGACCTGCCCGACCGGTTCGCGCGCGTCGTGATCGCGAACGGTCGACTGCCCGTCGTTCCCGAAGGCTTCCGCCCCGCCACGCTCCCCGACCCGCCCGTGCTCGACCCCGACCTCGAGCTCCCGTTCGCGCAACCCTGCGACCTGCCCGGTCTCGGGTGCTTCGGCAAGTGGGCGACGTACGCGCTCACCAGCCCGAACCTGCGCGCGAGCGAAGTCGTGGAGAGGCTCACCGCCACCGAGCTCAGCCCGGCCGAGGAAGCCGCCTACGACGCGCCGTTCCCCTCGCTCGCGTACATGACCGGCCCGCGCGTGTTCCCGTCGCTCATCAACACGCTCGGCGAAGCACCCACGAACCAAGCCGCGCGCGAAGTGTTCCTCGCGTGGGAGAAGCCGCTCCTCACCGTGTTCGGTCGCCTCGACCCCAACCTCGGCAGCGAGGTCGTGCAAGCCGAGATGCGCGACTACGTCCCCGGCGCCGAGGGGCAAGAGCACCACGCGTACACCGACGCCCACCACTTCATCCAAGAGGACAAGGGCGCCGACCTCGCGCGCCGCATCGTCGAGTTCCTGGACGCGAACCCGCTCAGCTGATCACGACGGTCACGACTCGATCGCGGCGCTGAGGATGCCGAGGCCGAGCGCGAGCATCGGGATGCCGAGGTACACGTAGTACCCGAACGCCACCGTCGCGCCGAGACCCGCGAACGTGACGCTGAGCCCGAGCACGATGCCGAGGAACTTCAACACCGCGTGACGGATCGGGTGCAGCTCGGCT
>DASUMP010000195.1:0-4828 GCA_036277635.1 Acidimicrobiia bacterium
GACGCCGGCGACGATCTCGTCGATCTCTTCGGGCACGAGCTTGCCGACCGAGATGTAGTCGAGGAAGAACAGCGGTTCGGCGCCCTGCACCGCGATGTCGTCGACCGACATCGCGACGAGATCGATCCCGATCGTGTCGCGACGGTTCGTCATGCGCGCGAGCAGCGACTTCGTGCCGACACCGTCGGTCGACGACACGAGCAGCGGGTCGCGGTACCGGCGCCAATCCACGGCGAAGAGGCCGCCGAAGCCGCCGATGTCGCCCACGACCTCGGGTCGGAAGGTGGAGCGCACGTGCTGCTTGATGAGCTCGACGGCCTTCTCGCCCGCGGCGATGTCGACCCCGGCGCCCGCGTAGGTCAGGCCGTCGGGGGCGCGGTCTCCACGCGCGCCGCGGTGCTCGTCCATCCGGCTACGCAGGTTCCATGGTGCCCGGGAGCTGGAGCTCGGCGTCGCGTTCGGCGTCGTGGGTGACGTCGACCTCGAGCACGAGCTTCGTGTCCTCTTCGGGCACGGGCACGGGGTACTCGCCGGTGAAGCAGGCGGCGCAGAACGAGTCGCGCGCCGACCCGGTCGCGGCGACGAGGCGGTCGAGCTCGAGGTACGCGAGCGAGTCGACTCCGAGGTAGTCGGCGATCTCGCCGACCGACATGTCGGCGGCGAGGAGATCGGAGCGCTTGCCGGTGTCGAGACCGTAGAAGCACGGCCACCGGTACGGCGGCGACGACACGCGGAAGTGCACCTCGGTGGCGCCGGCTTCGCGCAACATCGCGATGATCTTGCGTGTGGTCGTGCCGCGCACGATCGAGTCGTCGACGACGATCAAGCGCTTCCCGCGGATGTTCTCTCGGAGCGGGTTCAGCTTCAGTCGGACGCCGGCGCCGCGCAGCGACTGCGTCGGCTGGATGAACGTGCGGCCGACGTAGCGGTTCTTCACGAAGCCGTCGCCGTAGGGGATGCCCGACGCGCGCGCGAAGCCCTGCGCGGCCGGGACGCCCGACTCGGGCACGGGCATCACCATGTCGGCCACTGCGGGCGCTTGGTGCGCGAGCTCTTCGCCCATGCGCTGGCGCGCCGCGTGCACGCCTTGGCCGTAGAGGTGCGTGTCGGGCCGCGCGATGTAGACGAACTCGAAGATGCACAGCTTCGGCTCGGCCGTGGCGTACCGGTAGGAGCGGACGCCGCTCGCGTCGATGGCCACGAGCTCGCCGGGCTCGACGTCGCGGACGAAGTGCGCTCCGACGATGTCGAGCGCGGCCGTCTCGCTCGCGACCACCCAGCCCGCCTCGGTGCGGCCGAGTACGAGCGGGCGGAACCCGTGCGGGTCGCGCACGCCGAAGAGGTGCGCCTCGTCCATCAGCACGAGCGAGAACGCGCCTTCGAGGCGCGGGAGCACGCGCTGCAACGCGCGCTCGAGGTCGCGGCCGTCGGAGCGCGGGTTGTCGGCGTACTCGCGGGCGAGCAGCTCACCCACGAGCTCGCTGTCGGAGGTGACAGTGCCGGGGAGCATCCCGAGGTCGGTCGAGAGCGCGGCGGTGTTCGTGAGGTTGCCGTTGTGGCCGAGCGCGAAGCCCGCTTCGGCGACCGAGCGGTACACGGGCTGCGCGTTGCGCCACGTGCTCGACCCCGTCGTGCTGTAGCGCACGTGGCCGATGCCGAGATGACCGTCGAGTGCGACGAGCCGCCGCTCGTCGCCGAACACCTGGGTGACGAGCCCCATGTCTTTCACGACGGTGATGTTCTCGCCGTCGCTCGTGGCGATCCCGGCCGACTCCTGTCCGCGGTGCTGGAGCGCGTACATCCCGAGGTACGTGAGATGCGACACCGGCTGACCCGGCGCGTACACGCCGATGACGCCACACGCTTCGCGGGGCTTCGGATCGGCGTCGGTTCCGGGCTCGTCCAAGGCGCTCAGTATCCCATGCCGCGGCGGTCGGATTCGCTTCAACCGGCACGCCCCCGGGAGTGTTCCCGGGGCTTGGTACGGTCCCCGACCGATGAGCGACGACCGCGGCGCCTGCTTGTGGTTCACCGGTTTGTCCGGCGCGGGCAAGAGCACGATCGCGAACCTCGTCATCGACGAGCTGCGGGCGCGCGGGCACAAGGTCGAGCTCCTCGACGGCGACGAGGTCCGTGAGCACCTCTCGAAGGGCCTCACCTTCTCGAAGCAGGATCGCGACGAGAACATCCGCCGCATCGGCTACGTCGCGAAGCTGCTCGCCCGCAACGGTGTGATCGCGGTCACCGCCGCGATCTCGCCCTACCGCGCCGTGCGCGACGAGGTGCGGTCGTGGATCGGCGACGACTTCGTCGAGATCCACGTCGCCACCTCGCTCGAGGAGTGCGAGGCGCGCGACGTGAAGGGGCTGTACGCCAGAGCCCGAGCGGGCGAGATCCCCGAGTTCACCGGCGTGTCGGATCCGTACGAGGCGCCGGAGCACCCCGAGATCCGGCTCGAGACCGCGGGCCGCCAGCCGATCGAGTCGGCCTCCGAGGTGCTCATCTGGCTCCACGAGCACGGGTACGCCCGCCTCCCGATCGACTGATGGCCCGCCGCGACTACGACGCCGACGGCCTCACGGTCCACTGGGACTCAGCGCGCTGCGTCCACACCGCGATCTGCCTGAACGCCCTCCCCGAGGTGTTCGACGTGCAACGCCGCCCCTGGGTCGACGTGACCGGCGCCGCCGCCGCGCAGATCGCCGACGCGGTGCTGCGCTGCCCCACAGGTGCACTGCGCTTCACGTGGGCCGACGGCACCCCCGAGCCGGCCGAGACGCCCTCGGTCGTGTTCGCGGTGCCGAACGGGCCGCTCGTCGTGCGCGGCGAGGTCGCGCTCGTCGACGATTCCGGCGCCACCCGACGCGAGACCCGGGCTGCCTTCTGCCGCTGCGGTCGCAGCGGGAACCAGCCGTTCTGCGACAACTCGCATCGCACCGGGCGCTTCGAGCCCGATCCCGAGGCCACCGAGTCGCCCGCCGAGGTCTGCCCACCCCAGGACGAGCGGTTCGCCTGAGGATTCCCTCGCCGCGACTCAACCCTCGAGGCGGCCTCGTGCGAGTGACCCCCGACAGCCCGAGTCGGAGGTCGGACCATGCGCACCATGACCAGGCGCCTCTCCGTGGTGGTCGCCACTGCCACCACGTCGTTCGCGCTCGCCGTGCCCGCCGTCGCGAGCATCCCTGACCACCGCGACGCGGCACCGACCCACGCCACGACGCCGGCCGGCACCGTTCCCGGACGCTGAGCGCCCCGATCGGTGTGATGATGCGGCTCGTGGGCGAGACGATCGCCACCGACGCGGCGTTCGACGACTTCTATCGTCGCGAGTACCGCCTCGTCGTCGGTCTCGGCTACGCGCTGTGCGGCGACCGCGGCTCGGCCGAAGACCTCGCCCAAGACGCGTTCCTCGCCGCTCGCCGCGAATGGGAGCGCATCGCCACGTACGAGCGGCCCGACGCGTGGGTGCGGCGCGTGGTCGCGAACCGCGCGGTGTCGTTGCGCCGCCACCGCTCGGCCGAGCAACGCGCGCTGGCGCGCTGGGTGACGACGCGCTCGCGTCGCGACGCACCGGTCAGCGATCCCGGCGGCGCCGTGCTGTCGGAGGAGAGCGAACGGTTCTGGGCGGCGGTGCGCGCGCTCCCGACTCGACAAGCGCAGGTCGTCGCGCTCCACTACATCGAGGATCGTCCCGTCGCCGAGATCGCGTCCATCCTCGACGTCGCCGTCGGCACCGTGAAGACCCACCTCCACGCGGCGCGCGCCGCGCTGGCCCGCGCCCTCGACTGCGAGGACCCGTCATGAGCACACTCGACGCCGTCGCGCGCACCGCGAGCGCGGAGCTGCGCGACCGGTTCGCAGACCATCCCGTGCCCGACCTCGACGAGTCGTCGGTGCGGGTCGTCGAGCTCGTCGCCGGCGAGCCGCAGGGCGAACCGCCCGCTCGCCATCGCCTCGTGCTCGTCGCCGCCGCCGTCGCGGCGGCAGTCGGCGCGTTCGGGCTGGGCAGCCTGCTCGCCGACGGCGGCGACCGGGGCGTCGAGCTCGCCGGCCCCCAACCGCTGACGCGCGTCGAGTGGGTGCAGCTCGCGAACGAGCAGTGCGCGGCGGCGACGGCACGACCGGGTCTCCCGACCGACGACCCCGATGCGCTGCTCGACGCGATCGCGGGCGAGCGCACGTTCAACCGGGTCCTCCAGCGCACCGCGACCGACGCGCTCGAGCGCGGCGTCCCGTCCGAGCTCGTGGATCCCACGCGGTTCGCCCGCGACGGGCTCGACGCGATCGACCGCGCCCTCGCCGCCGCCGAGCGGGCGGCGCGCGTCGGCGATGCCGCGACGCTCGACGCTCAGCTGAGCGCGATCCCGGCGCTGTCCGATCGGATCCTGCTGCGGCTCGCACAGGCCGGCGCGACCGGGTGTGCGCCCGAGGCTGCGTCGTGACGGCCCGCGCCGCGCTGGCGACCACGCTCGCGATCGTGCTGGCGACCGGGACCGCGTGCAGCGACGACGACGATCCGGACGCGGCGAATCCGACCACCACCGTCGCGACGACGCCGATCGAGCCCACCGAGCACGACCTCGGCATCGAGCCGTACGCGCCGCTCGCCGCGTTCGACGCGGTGTGGACGATCGGCAACGCGGGCGATCCGGCCGCGCTCCGCGCTCCCGCGGTGGTGCGACTGGATCCCGACGCACGTACCGAGCACGACGTCGCGCTCGGGATCGAGCCGCGACCGATCGGACCCGCCGACGGCTCGTGGTTCGGCGGCCTCGCGGCCGACGACTCGTACCTGTACGTGGTCGTCGACCGCGCGCTCGTCCGGGTC
>DASUMP010000196.1:0-4845 GCA_036277635.1 Acidimicrobiia bacterium
CGCGGTGGTGATCATGTCGGGGAGGTAGTCGTAGCGCTGCGCGCCGAACATCTCGCCGAGGCGGCCGTAGCCGCAGATGACCTCGTCGGAGACGAGGAGCACGCCGTGGCGGTCGCAGATCTCGCGCACGCGTTGGAAGTATCCCGGGGGCGGGACGAAGCAGCCGCCCGCGTTCTGCACCGGCTCGAGGAACACCGCGGCCACGGTGTCGGGGCCTTCTTGCAGGATGGTCTCTTCGATCGCGTCGGTCGACCACAGCATGAACGCCTGGTCGTCCTTGCCGAGCGGGTGCCGGTAGCGGTTCGTCGTCGGCACGAAGTTGCCGCCGCCCGGCAGCAGTGGCTCGAACGGGGTGCGGAACGCGGTGACGCCGGTGATCGACAGCGCGCCGAGGGTCGTGCCGTGGTACGCGGTGCGCCGCGAGATCACCTTGTAGCGCTGGCCCTGGCCGATGGCGCGGAAGTACTGGCGCGCGAGCTTCCAGGCCGACTCGACGGCTTCGGAACCGCCGGTCGTGAAGAACACGCGGTTGAGATCGCCGGGCGCGAGCGACGCGAGCTTCGCCGCGAGCTCGATCGCGGGCGGGTGAGCGTGCGACCAGATCGGGAAGTACTCGAGCGTCTGCGCTTGGGTCGACGCGGCCTCGGCGAGATCGCGACGTCCGTGCCCGGCCTGCACGACGAACAGCCCCGAGAGTCCGTCGAGCTTGCGGTTGCCGTGCTGGTCGAACAGGTCGCAGCCCGCGCCGCGCACGATGATCGGCACGTCGCGGTCGTCGAAGTGGCCGAGACGCGTGAAGTGCATCCACAGGTGGCGCTTCGCGGCGGCCTGGAGCGCGTCGTGGTCGACGGGTGTGGTGTCGTCGGAGCCGGTCATCGGGTTCCCCATGCGTAGGTCTGCTTGTGGAGTCGGAGGTACATGAAGGTCTCGGTGCTGCGCACGCCGCTGATGCTGCGCACCCGGTCGTTCAGGATCGTGAGCAAGTGGTCGTCGTCTTCGCACACGATCTCGAAGATGATGTCGAACGACCCCGACGTGTACACGACGTAGTCGACTTCAGGGATCGCGGCGAGCGCGTCGGCGACCGCGGAGATGTCGCCTTCGGTCTTCACGCCGACCATCGCCTGGCGGCGGAAGCCGAGGCGCAGCGGGTCGGTGACCGCGACCACCTGCACGACGTTCTCGTCGACGAGGCGTTGCACGCGCTGGCGCACGGCGGCTTCGGAGAGCCCGACCGACGACGCGAGCTTCGTGTACGTGAGGCGCCCGTCCTGCTGCAACAGCTCGATGAGCGCCTTGTCGGCCTCGTCGAGGTCGTGACCGTCGGTGCGGCGCCGGCTGCGCGTCTCGCGGGCCAAGGCCGCGCTACCGCACCAGCTCGGCGCAGAACTCGGCGAACGCCTCGACGTAGCGATCGACGTCGGTCTCGGTGTGCTGCACCGACAACGTCCACTGCTCCTCGTCGCCCGGGGTCATGAACAGACCCCGGTTGACCATCCACGGGAACGACGCCGAGTAGAGGTCGACGTTGGTCTCGAGGAAGTCGCGGTAGCTGCGCAGCTTCTCCGGTCGGTACGACACGCACCCTTTGGCGCCGAGGTCGACGGCGTGCGCCGGGATGCCGTGCTCGGCGATCGCCTTGGAGCAACCCTCGGCGAGGCGGGTGCCGAGCGTCGCGAAGTGCTCGTACGCGCTCGGGACGAGCACCTCGGTGAGGGTCGCGAGACCGGCGGCGGCGATGAGCGGGTTGCCGTTGAACGTGCCCTGGTGCGCGGCGCCGCGGTTGATCGCTTCCATCACGTCGGCGCGGCCGCCGAACGCGGCGCCCGGCGTGCCACCGCAGATCGCCTTCGCCCAGCACGCGAGGTCGGGCACGACGCCGTAGCGCTCGGTGGCGCCACCGGCGGCGATCGTGGCGCCCGACTTCACCTCGTCGAAGATGAGCAGCACGCCGTGCTGGTGGAGCAGATCCTTCAGGCCCTGCAGGTAGCCCGGGTCGGGTTCGCAGATGCCGATGTTCATCATCACCGGTTCGATGATGAGACACGCGATCTCGTCGCCGCGATCGGTGAGGAGTGCGCGCAACACGTCGAGGTCGTTGAACGGCACGACGTGGGTGTGCGGGCTCACGTACGCGGGCACGCCCTTCGACATCGGGACCGTGGAGGGCTGCTCGCGCCCGCCCATCATGTCGGAGTTCGGCACGACCGAGAACATCACCGGGTCGTGGTGACCGTGGTACGAGCCTTCGATCTTCACGATGTCGTCGCGACCGGTCGCCGCGCGCGCGACGCGGATCGCGCTCATCGTCGCCTCGGTGCCGGAGTTCGCGAACCGCACCTCGTCGCACTGGAACCGGCGGCACAGCTCCTCGGCGAACAGCACCGTCGCCTCCGTCGGCGCCGCGAAGTGGGTGCCGCTGTTCGCGGCGCGCGCGATCGCCTCGGCGACCTTCGGGTGGGCGTGGCCGACGACCATCGCGCCGAACCCGCCGTGCGTGTCCATGTACTCGTGGCCGTCGACGTCCCAGACGTGGCTCCCCTTCCCCTCCTTCAGGTAGATGGGGTAGGGGTCGCCGGCTTGGAACGACGAGCCGACTCCCATCGGCATGCTGCCGATCGCGCGCTCGTAGAGCGCCTTCGACGTGGGCGTGCGCTCGAGCAGCTTGACGCTCTCGCGCGCCGCGATCTCGCGGGCTCGTTCGGTGATCGGGTCGGTCGTCATGGTGGGTCTCCGGTCTGCACGGAAGGCGCGGGCGTCGCGCTGGTGCGCGAGGTGAAGCGCGATCAGTGCTTGATCATCACGTGCTTGATCTCGGTGTAGTGCTCGATCGAGTAGATCGACATGTCCTTGCCGTAGCCGCTGTGCTTGAAGCCGCCGTGCGGCAGCTCGGACACGATCGGGATGTGGTCGTTGACCCAGACGGTGCCGAAGTGCAACGCCTTGGTCATGCGCATCGCGCGGCCCACGTCGTTGGTCCACACGCTCGCCGACAAGCCGTAGTCGACGTCGTTGCCCCACGCGATCGCCTGTGCCTCGTCGGTGAAGCGCTGCACGCTGATGACCGGCCCGAACACCTCGCGCTGGACGATCTCGCTGTCCTGCGCCGGGTTCACGACGACCGACGGTGCGTAGAAGAAGCCCGGCCGGTCGAGCTGTGACCCGCCGACCGGCACCTCGGCACCGCCGTCGCGAGCGCGCTCGACCATGCCCGACACGCGTGCGAGCTGGTCGGCCGAGACGACCGGGCCCATCGCGACGTCGGGGTCGAACGGGTCGCCGACGTTGATGCCGCCGACCGCGTCGGTGAGGCCGGCGACGAAGTCGTCGAAGCGCTTCGCACCGGCGAGCACCCGGCACGGCGCGGTGCAGTCCTGGCCGGAGTTGTAGTAGCCGGCTTCGGCGAGTGTCGCGACGACGGCGTCGATGTCGGCGTCGTCGAAGACGATCACGGGAGCCTTGCCGCCGAGCTCGAGGTGCACGCGCTTGAGCGTGTCGGCAGCGTCGCGGGCGATCTGCTTGCCGGTCTCGACCGACCCGGTGAGCGACACCATCGCGACCTTCGGGTGCGCGACGAGCGCGGCGCCCGCGGTCTCGCCCTGGCCCGTGACGACGTTGAGCACTCCGGGCGGGAGGATGTCGGCGGTGATCTCGGCGAGCCGGAGCGCGCTCATCGGCGTGAGCTCCGACGGCTTCAACACGACCGTGTTGCCCGCCGCGAGCGCGGGGCCGAGCTTCCACGTCGCCATGTTGAGTGGGTAGTTCCACGGCGCGATCGAACCGATGACGCCGAGCGGGTCGCGGCGCGTGTACGAGGTGTGGTCGGCCATGTACTCGCCCGCGGCGCGCCCCTCGAGCATGCGGGCGCCGCCCGCGTAGAAGCGCCAGTTGTCGACCGTGAGGTCCATCTCGAACTCGATGATCGACGCGGGCTTGCCGACGTTCTCCATCTCGAGGCGCTGGATCGTCTCGAGGTCGGTCGCGATCGCGTCGGCGATCGCCAGCAGCTTCTCGGAGCGTTCCCGGGGTGTCGTGTTCGACCACGACTCGAACGCCTCGGCGGCGGCGGACACCGCGGCGTCGACGTCGGCCGCGTCGCTCGCGGGGACCTCGGCGATGACCTCACCGGTCGCCGGGTTCAGGACCTTGTCGGTCGCGCCGCTGCGGGCGGGGACCCAGGTACCGCCGATGTAGTTGTCGTTGGGCATGGGGGCTGCTCCTCGGGCTGCGAGCCGGGCGGTGCGAGCATGCGCGCGGATCACGGGCGGCGCGCAAGGGATTCCGTCGTGAAATCCTATTGTCACGCGGGATTCCCTTGCGATCGGACCGGTTTCCTGCGATGGTTCGCCCGCCCGACCCGGCGTGAGCCTCCGGTCGGGAGTGCACGTGCGATGCTCGGGGGAGCGCACCGGCAGGTGCGGTCGGGGAGGTGAGACGGCGCTGGAGGGTGAGGCCCGCGACCAGGTGACCGTCGACGCGCCCGACCGCGCCGTCACGACCAGCGGCGCACCCGCGCCCGGTGTCGTCGACGACGTCATCGTGCTGGAGCAGGTCTCGAAGCGGTTCGGCAATTTCGTCGCGGTCCACGAAGCCGACTTCGCGATCGCGCGGGGCGAGTTCTTCGCCATGCTCGGCCCGTCCGGGTGCGGCAAGACCACGACCCTGCGGATGATCGCCGGCTTCGAGACGCCCACGTCGGGCGTCATCCGTCTCGAAGGCGCCGACGTCTCACGCGTCCCGCCCTACCGCCGCAACGTCAACACGGTCTTCCAGCAGTACGCGCTGTTCCCCCACATGAACGTGTGGGACAACGTCGCGTTCGGGCCCCGCAGCCGCAAGGTGCCC
>DASUMP010000197.1:0-12280 GCA_036277635.1 Acidimicrobiia bacterium
CTCGGTCATGAACTCGGTGC
Source organism: Acidimicrobiia bacterium (assembly GCA_036277635.1). Classification (GTDB taxonomy): domain Bacteria; phylum Actinomycetota; class Acidimicrobiia; order IMCC26256; family PALSA-610; genus DASUMP01. The sequence goes on from DASUMP010000197.1 coordinate 21, forward strand.
GGAACCCGATGAGCGCGCGGGCGGGTACGCGGAAGTCCATGCGCACCCAGCCGGTGCCGTGGTTCACCATCTGCTCGAGGCGGCCCTTGCGCAGCGCGAGCAGCTGGGACACCACACCCACGTAGTCCTCGGGCACGTCGATGGTGAGCGCTTCGACCGGCTCGTGCAGCTTGCCGTCGATCTCGCGGGTGACGACCTGGGGCTTGCCGACGGTGAGCTCGAAGCCTTCGCGGCGCATGGTCTCGACGAGCACCGCGAGCTGCAGCTCGCCCCGGCCCTGCACCTCCCACGCGTCGGGTCGCTCGGTCGGCAGCACGCGCAGCGACACGTTGCCGACGAGCTCTTGGCGCAGGCGCGCCTCGACGAGTCGGGCGGTGAGCTTCGTGCCCTCCTGGCCGGCGAGCGGCGAGGTGTTGATGCCGATCGTCATCGCGAGGCTGGGCTCGTCGACCTGGAGCACCGGGAGGGGGCGGGGGTCGTCGGCGTCGGCGAGCGTCTCGCCGATCGTGATCTCGGGGAAGCCGGCGATCGCCATGATGTCGCCGGGTCCGACCTCGTCGACGTCGACACGATCGAGCGCGTCGAACATGTAGAGCTCGGTGATCTTCGCCCGCTCGATCGTGCCGTCGACCCGACACCACGCGACCTGCTGACCGCGCCGCACCGAACCGTTGCGCACGCGACACAGCGCGAGCCGACCGACATACGGAGACGCGTCGAGGTTCGTGACGAGGGCCTGGAACGGATGACCTTCTTCGTAGCTCGGTGCGGGGATGTGCTCGATGAGCAGCTCGCACAGCGGCTTGAGGTCGCTGCCCTCGACGTTCGGGTCGAGCGACGCCCAACCGGCGCGCGCGTTCGCGTACACGATCGGGAACTCGATCTGGTCGTCGTGGGCGTCGAGGTCGAGGAACAGCGCGTACACCTCGTCGACGACCTCGGCGATGCGGGCGTCGGGGCGATCGACCTTGTTGACGACGAGGATCACGGGCAGGCGCGCCTCGAGTGCCTTGCGCAGCACGAAGCGGGTCTGGGGGAGCGGACCCTCGCTCGCGTCGACCAGCAGCAGCACGCCGTCGACCATCGCGAGGCCCCGCTCGACCTCGCCGCCGAAGTCGGCGTGGCCGGGCGTGTCGATGATGTTGAACGTGACGTCGCCGTAGCGGATCGCGGTGTTCTTCGCGAGGATCGTGATGCCCTTCTCACGTTCCAGGTCGTTCGAGTCCATCACGCGCTCGGCGACGTCTTGGTTGGCGCGGAACGCGCCCGACTGCCAGAGCAGGGCGTCGACGAGTGTGGTCTTGCCGTGGTCGACGTGGGCGACGATCGCGACGTTGCGGAGGTTGTCGCGCGCGGGCATGCGGGATCCTTCGTGGGGTGCGGCGGGCGGGGCGGTGCCACCGGGGAGAGGTGGTGCGCGCGCCGGCGGGGGAACGACCAGACTACCGGCCGCGAGCCGTACCACCGGACCGGGAGCACCCATGGCACAGCACGTACGGGGCGTGGTCGCGAGTGCGCCGGGCGCGCCGGTGAGCATCGAGACCGTGGTGGTGCCCGATCCGGGCCCCGGCGAGGTCGTCGTGGCGGTGCAGGCGTGCGGGGTGTGCCACACCGACCTGCACTACCGCGAGGGTGGCATCACCGACGAGTTCCCGTTCTTGTTGGGTCACGAGGCCGCGGGCACGGTCGAGCGCGTCGGCGACGGCGTCGGCGAGGTCGCGCCGGGCGACTTCGTCGTCCTCAACTGGCGCGCGGTGTGCGGGACGTGTCGGGCGTGCAAGCGCGGCCGGCCCTGGTACTGCTTCTCGACGTTCAACGCGACCCAGAAGATGACGCTCGCCGACGGCACGCCGCTGTCGCCCGCGCTCGGCATCGGCGCGTTCGCTGAGCGCACCTTGGTGCACGCGGGTCAGGCCACGAAGGTCGATCCGAGCGCGCCGCCCGAAGCCGTCGGGTTGCTCGGCTGCGGCGTGATGGCCGGCTTCGGCGCGGCGGTGAACACGGGCGAGGTCCAGCGTGGCGACACCGTGGCGGTGTTCGGCTGTGGTGGTGTGGGCAACGGCGCGATCGCCGCCGCGCACCTCGCGGGGGCGCGCACGATCATCGCTGTCGACCGCGACCGCAGGAAGCTGGAGTGGGCGCGCGACTTCGGTGCGACGCACACCATCGACGCGTCGAGCGAAGACGCGGTCGCCCGCGTGCGCGCGTTCACCGACGGCAACGGCGCCGACGTGTGCATCGAGGCGGTCGGCCGTCCCGAGGTGCTCGAGCAGTGCTTCTACGCGCGCGATCTCGCGGGCACGGTCGTGCAGGTGGGAGTGCCGACACCCGAGATGCGGTTCCCCGACATCCCGATGATCGACTTCTTCGGCCGGGGCGGTGCGCTGAAGCCGAGCTGGTACGGCGACTGCCTGCCGTCGCGCGACTTCCCGCTCCTCGTCGACCTGTTCCTGCAGGGACGCTTCCCCCTCGATCGCTTCGTGACCGAGACGATCGCGCTCGACGAGGTGGAAGACGCGTTCGCGGCGATGCAGCGTGGCGACGTGCTGCGCTCGGTCGTCGTGTTCTGAGGGCGACTCAGCGCGCGAGCCACGCCCGCAACGCCTCGGCCTCCAGGTCGAGACGGCGCAGCACGCCGGGCAGCACCTTGCGCTCCGCGAGGCCACCCACGAGCGGCACCTTGATCGACAGGTCGCCGCGCAGCGACCGGGTCGTTGCGTCGTCGTCCTCGGCGAACGTCATGTCGGCCCGACACTGCACGCGCTCGCGCTGGCCGTCGAGCTCGACCCGCAACACCCCGCGGTGGGCGTCGACGTCGAGCTCGATCCGTTGGATCCACGCGATCTGGCGGTCGCCGACCACCCGCTGGCCGACCGGGTCGAGCCGCCCCGTGTAAGCCATCCGCAGCTCGACGTGCGAGGTCGAACCGGCGGTGCGCGACGAGAGCACCTCGGGCGCGGCGACGTCGGGGAGCCGCAACTGCTCGTAGAAGGCCGGGTCGACGATGGCGTGCTCGACGGCCGACCGCGGGGCGGAGAACCGGTGCTCGGCGGTGAGTCGCGCCATCGCGGCCACGGTACGCGAGGCGACCCCGCGGGAGCAGTCGGCGCGGCGCCCTGGCAGGTTCTGGCGAATCCGCACACGCTCCGTGACATGGCCGGCCGCACTGGGTTACCGTTCGGTCACCTCGAGGGGGCTCGTGGGGGGAGGGGCGATGCGCAGGTTCTGGGCGGGGTTGCTCGCGTGCGCGCTGGTTCCGGTCGCGACCGTGGTGGGGAGTGCCGGTGTCGCGAGCGCCGCGCCGGTGGTCGTGCCGCTCGACTGCGTCGCGTCCACGCCGATCGGCCCCCAAGACGCCGATCAAGACCTCGACATCGACGTGACCGCGCCGAGCCAGGTGCTCCCGGGCGCGACATTCTCCGTCGTCGCGGCCACTCCCGTCAGCACGTTCCCGTCGAACGTGCAGGGCAACACGATCAACAGCGGCCGAGACTTCGTGCTGCGGCTGCCGGTGCCGGCGAACGCGACCTACGTCGGGTCGTCGCTCGCCGGCGGCGTCGGCCTCGGCGCGGGCACCCCGACCATCGGCCTCGAGGGCGGCAACGTCGTGCTGCGGGTGCCGGGCCCGATCAGCGGCGGCGCCACCTACCAGTTCCCGACCGTCACGATGCAGCTGCAAGCGACCGGTGCCGACCTGACGACGATCCAGCCGCGCATCGGCGGCGTCGTCGGCGGCACACCGGGCTTCGAGCTCACCGTGAACGCGACGCTGCCGCTGTTCGGCGCGTCGGATCTCGCGACCGACTGCTGGCCGAAGCCGGGGAACCCGGCACTGTCGACCACGACGATCGTCGCGCCCGACACCACGCCGCCGGTCGTGACGATCGCGTCGCCGATCGACGGCGGCACCTATCCGCTCGGTTCCGCGATCGCGGTCGATTACTCGTGCGACGACGGACCGTTCGGTTCCGGGGTCGCGGCGTGCAACGGCGATCTTGCCGACGGCGCGCCCCTCGACACGAGCGCGCTCGGGACGTTCACGTTCGCGGTGACCGCCGACGACGCGCTCGGCAACGGCCCGACGACGGTCACGCACAGCTACACGGTGGTCCCGCCGATCGGTGACACAGTGCCGCCGGTCATCACGATCACGGCGCCCGCCCACGGCGCCACGTACGCGCTGGGCGCGACGGTCGCCGCGAGCTTCAGCTGCAGCGACGCCGACTCGGGTCTCGCGTCGTGCGTGGGCAGCGTCGCGAGCGGTGCGGCGATCAACACGAGCACGGTCGGCGTCAAGACCGTCACGGTCGACGCGGTCGACCTCGCCGGCGTGCCCGCGCGCGTCGTGCACACCTACCGCGTGATGCCGGCGGTCGTGCAGCAGAACTTCGACGCCGTGCTGCCGCTCGGCAGCGCACCGAACCGCGTGCCCCTCAACTGCAACACGCTGTTCGGCGCGTTCGACGAGAGCATCCCGTTCGACGCGGCGAGCGGCGGCTACAACGGAGCGCCCACTCAAGTCGGCGAGAACGGAACGCTCTCCTGGGAGTTCCGTATCGGCCGTGACGTCATCCCGCCGTTCAACAACGGCTCGAACCTCCTCTACCGGTTCGCGGCGCCGCAGAACGGCACGTTCACGGCCGTGCAGTTCACCGGGGCGGGCACGGGCGTGAACAGCCCGACGATCACGATCGTCGGCGGCAAGATCGAGCTGCGCATCCCGAGCGTCGTCGATGCCGGATTGTTCGTGAACGATCCGTTCCAGCCGCCGCCGGTGCGCGCCACCATCCAGGCGACCGGTGCGGTCGGTTCCGTCGTGCGCACGCAGCTGGAGCACTTCCAGCTCAGCACGACGTTGGGCGGAACCAGCTCGTGTCCGGCCGGCGACCCTGACGACGGCGACGGCGCCGAAGCGAACCCGTTCCTCACGGCCACGACCGTCGTCGACACGACGCCGCCGTCGATCACGATCACCCGCCCGGGGCCGGGCGCGGTCTACGCACCGGGCTCCACGGTCGCCGTCGACTACTCGTGTGCGGACTCCGCCGGTGTCTCGAGCTGCATCGGTGATCTGGCGAACGGCGCTGCGCTCGACACCACGACGTCGGGGTCGTACCTGTTCGGCGTGGTCGCGATCGACGCCAACGGCAATCCGACGCAGCAGTCGTCGACATACACGGTCGCGCCGCCGACCGTCGATCTCGTCGGTCCCGGGACGGTCGCTGAAGACGGCGGTTCGATCGCGTTCGACGTCGTGCTCACGAACCCGAGCACGAAGACCGTCACGGTCGACTACGCCACCTCCGACGGCACCGCGACCGCGGGCGACGACTACACCGCGACGTCGGACACGCTCACGTTCACGCCCGGCGGCGCGCTGAGCGCGTCGATCTCGGTGCCGGTGCTCGACGACTCCGTGTTCGAGGGCAACGAGACGTTCGATCTCACGCTCACGAGCGCCACGAACGCCACCTTGGGGGAGAGCGCATCGGTCGTCACCGTGCTCGAAGACGACGATCCCGACCTCGTGGTCACGGGCGGGAACGCGCTCGAGAACGCCCCGACGGTCACGTTCACGGTCGCGCTGAGCGCCGACCCGACGAACCCGGTGCCCGTAACCTACGCGACCGCCGACGGCAGCGCCATCACACCGTTCGACTACGACGCGCTCAGTGGGGGGTTCACGTTCCTTCCCGGTGGTCCGCTGTCGATCGACGTGGTCGTGGCGCTCAACAACGACGCGGTGTACGAAGGCGACCAGACCTTCGACCTCGTCGCCACCAACACGAACACCGGCCAGGTGCGCTCGGGCACCGCGACGATCGTCGAAGACGAGGTGGTCCCGCCGACGGTGAGCATCGGCTCGGTCGAGCTGCGGGAGGGCGACGATCCGGCCAAGCCGACGCTCGCGCAGCTGACGGTGACGTTGAGCCGTCCGGCCGCCACCGAGGTGTCGGTGAACTTCTCGACGGTGGGGCTCAGCGCGACGCCGAACACCGACTACGTGCCGCGGGTCGGCAAGATCCTGCGGTTCCGCAACGGTGCCGTCGTGAAGAAGGTGGCGATCCCGGTGAAGGCCGACCTCCTCGCCGAGGGCGACGAGACGTTCGAGGTCCTGCTCTCGAGCGCGAGCGGCCTGTTGATCGGTGACGGTGTGGGCGAGGTCGTGATCCGCGACGACGACGCCCCGACGTCGGCGACACCGGAGCTCGCGGTCAGCGACCAGTGGGCCTACGAGGGCAACACGTTCGAAGGTCGGGCAAAGGTGTCGCGGCTCTTCTTCACGGTCAGCTTGAGCCGGCCGGCCGCGACCGACCTCTCGATCCAGTACCTCACCGCGATCGACGACGCGACGGCGGGCGTCGACTACGTGGCGAAGCCGCTGCGCACGATCACGTTCCGCGCCGGGCAGGTGCGCAAGGTGGTGACGATCACGATCAAGTCGGATGACCTCGCAGAGCTCGACGAGACGCTGCGGGTGATCGTGACGAGCGCGCCCGGCGTCTCCATCGCCGATGGCACCGGCGTCGGGACGATCCTCGACGACGACTGACGTCGCGTGAACGGCTACGCCGCGTCGAGCTCGCTCAGCGCGGCGTAGCCGTTCACGAACGCGGTGACGTCGTCGACGGGATCCTCGAGCGTCGACGCGCAGTCGACGGTGAACGGATCGTTGGCGCCGAACTCGCTCGCGACCGGCACCTCCACGACGCCCCGCACCTCGGGCGTCGGACACGACGGCACGTTGAGGTTCGCGACGGTGGTCGGCCCGGCGGCGGCGTCGTGGTCGAGCAGCTCGGCGCGGTGCTCCTCGACCCACGAGACGACGAGCTCGGCGCTCACGGAGAACTGGGGCGGCTCGCCGAGCCCCTGGCTGACCGCGAGGGCGGGGATCCCGCGGCGCGCGGCCGTGCGGGCGGCACCGACCGTGCCCGACACGTCGACGAGCGGCCCGATGTTCTGGCCTTCGTTGCTGCCCGACACCACGAGGTGGGGTGTCTCGTCGAGGACCTCGTCGAGCGCGTAGGTGACGCTGTCGGCGGGGAAGCCGTCGACCGCGATCGCGGGGTAGCCGCTCACCGTCGTGGTCTCGCTGACAGGCACCGTGCCCGCCGTCGTGTTGTCGCTGGTGCCGCTCTGGTTCTCGGCCGGACCGACGACGGTCACCTCGACCGCGTCGAGCGCGCGCAGCGCCTCGACGACCGCGTCGATCCCGTCGGCGCCGACGCCGTCGTCGTTGGTGACCAGGATGCGCAGCACCTCGGGCTCGGGCGCCGTGGTGGTCGTGGTGCCCGCGTCGATGGATGCGGTGTCGGCGGTGTCGTCGTCGCTGCACGCGACACCCACGATCGAGACGAGCGCGCACAGCGCGACGATCCGGGACGTGCGGCTCATGGTCCGCCCTCTGTCGACGAGAGGTGCCAGGCGACGGTGGCGTGCGCCACCTCGCGACCGTCGGCGTCGGTGAGCGCGACGGTCGCGTCGAACCGCACCTTGCCGTCGGCGGCGAGCCGGTCGCGCAGCGCGTCGGGCGCGTCGTCGAGCGTGGCAGTGGCGGTGATCGCGCCGCGTGCGAGGCGCACGTAGCGGATCGTGGCCTCGGCAGCGACGGGGCGCACCCGCGCGAGCTGCGCCGCGAAGGCGCCGACCATGGCGGCACCCGACGCGGCCTCTGCCGCGGTGAAGAGCGCGCCGGCGTGCTGGGTGCCGAGATGGTTGTGGAGCTCCGGGCGTTCGGGCAGCACCACCACGGCACGACCGTCGGCGATGTCGGCGATGTCGACGCCGACGAAGCCGGCGAACGGCACGCCGTGCTGGAGGAGGTCGCGCAGCGCGTCGTCCACGGCGGCGGACACTAGCCCCGGTCGCCGCGGCTCAGCCGCGCAGCCCTTCGACGAGTAGCACGGCTCCGAACACCGCGAAGAGCGTCGCCGCGCCGATCCGGATCGCGCGGTCGGGGAGCCGGCCGCCCAGCGCGCCGCCGACGCCGATCGCGATCGCGTCGGCGGCGACCATGCCCACGGTCGAGCCGAGCCAGGTCCCGAAGAGCCCTTCGCGCGTCGCGAGCGTGACGGTCGCGAGCATGGTCTTGTCGCCCAGCTCGGCGAGGAAGAACGCGACGCTCACCGCGATGATGGCCGAGCGCATCGGCCGTTCCGCGCGTTCGACGTCGCCCGCGCCCAGAGCGTCGCCGCGCAGCGTCCAGATCGCGAACGCGAAGAACGCGAGGCCGGCGAGCACGTTGATCGCGTCGGTGGGGAGCTGGGCGGCGAGCACCGCACCCACGACGACCGAGACGAGGTGCACGACGGCGGTCGCGATCGTGATGCCGACCAGGACCGCGGCGGGGCGGTACCGGGTGGCGAACGCGAGCGCCATGAGCTGGCTCTTGTCGCCCATCTCGGCGACGAAGATCCACCAGAAGCTCACGAGGAACGCGTCCACGGACCATGCGTAGCCGGTGCGGCGGGCGCGGCGGCAATCGGTGACTGTCGCACCCGGCTGCCAAGATGCGGGCGCGGCTTCCCCCGATCGGTCCCACGTCCGGAGGAAGCACCGTGCTCCACCACCGTCGGTCATGCCGTCGGCGTCCTGCCCCGTCGATCCCGCCCGCGGTCCTCGCCCCCGCCGACGCCCTCGCCGTGCTCGGCGCCGCGTCGGCGCTCGTCACGCCCGGTCGGGTCGCCGCGCTCGTCCTCGACCTCGCGTGGCGCCCGCTCGACCTGTGCCTGTGCGACGACGACCCCGACGTCGAAGATCGCACGCGGATCCTGCTCGACCTCTACGCGGGCGACACCGCCGGAGTCGTGCTGGCGCACGCTCGACCTCAGGCAGCGGGCGGCGTGGCGGTCACGCCGGCAGAGGCGCGGAGGTTCGCCCGGCTTCTCGCGCACGGCGATGCGTGCGGCGCGCCGGTGCTCGACTGGTTCGTGCTCGTCGGCGGCTGCGCATACTCGCTCGCCGAGCTCGGCGAGCACCCGTGGCGATGGGTCGCGCCCGACCTCGACATCGACCCCGACATCGACCCGGACGCCGGCGCGCCGTGAGCGCGGGTCGTGGTACGCATGGCGCGTGGAGCGCGGCGAACGGGTGTTGGTCACCGGGGTCACCGGGCAGGTCGCGTTCCCGGTCGCGCTCGCGTTGGCGCGCGACCACGAGGTCATCGGCGTCGCGCGGTTCCGCGACACGGCCGCGCGCGCCGCGCTCGAGAGTGCTGGCGTCACGTGCGTCACCGCCGACTTCGCGCGCGGCGACCTCCACGAGATCCCGACCGCCGTCGATCGGGTCGTGCACTTCGGCGTCGTGAAGTCGAACCGGTGGGAGGTCGACCTCGCCGGCAACGCCGAAGCCGTGGGTCTGCTGATGGCGCGCTGTCGCGGTGCCCGGTCGCTCCTGCACTGCTCGTCGACCGGCGTCTACGAAGCCGCCGACGGCGCGCCGCAGCGAGAAGACGCGCCGCTCGGCGACAACCACCGCGTGATGATGCCCACCTACAGCATCAGCAAGATCGCGGCTGAAGCCGTGGTGCGCACGTGCGCGCGCCTGTTCGAGCTGCCCACCACGATCGCTCGCCTCAACGTCCCCTACGGCGATCGCGGTGGTTGGCCGGCGTTCCACCTCGAGCTGATCCTCGCCGGCCGGCCCGTCCCGGTGCACCCGCGGGCACCGAGCCGGTTCAACCCGATCCACGACGACGACATCGTCTCGATGGTGCCGCGCCTCCTCGACGTGGCCACCGTGCCCGCGACGATCGTGAACTGGGGCGGCGACGAGGAGACGAGCATCGAGGAGTGGTGCGCCGAGCTGGCGCGCCTGACCGGCCGCACGGCCACGTTCACCACCACCGACGCGACGATCGGCGGCATCCCCACCGACAACACGAAGCGGCGCGAGCTGATCGGACCCACCACGGTCGGGTGGCGCGAGGGGATGCGCCGGATGGTGGCCGCGCTGCACCCCGAGGCGCTCGCCGACGCGTGACGCGCTACTCGGGGTACACGGGCTTGCGCTGCTCGCGGAACGCGGCGATCGCTTCGTCGAGGTTGCCGGTGTAGCCCGCGAGGAGCTGATTGCGGTCCTCGTACTCGATCGCGGCGTGCAGGCTCGTGATCTCTTGGTTCGCCCACAGCGTGCGCTTCGTCATCTGCAGTCCGAACGGCGACAGCTCGCACATCGCCTCGGCGGTCTCGAGCGCGGCGTCGACGACCGCGCCGTCGGCGGTCACCTTCGAGACGAGCCCCACCCGCAACGCTTCGTCGGCTTCGACCCGGCGGCCGGTGAGCAGGATCTCCGACGCGTGCGACGTGCCGATCGCCCGGGGCAACAGGTACGACACGCCGAGCTCGCTGCCCGTGAGCCCGTTCACGATGCCCGCGGCCGAGAAGTACGCGGAGCTCGCCGCGTAGCGGACGTCGGCGCCGAGCGTGAGGCACATCCCGCCGCCGACCGCGCAGCCGTTGATGGCGGCGATCACCGGTTGGGGCAGCTCGCGCATCGCGGGCACCACGCCGCCCATGTACGACATCGACCGCATCGCGAGGCGGGCGAACCCCAGGCCGTCGACGTTGGGGGGCACGCCGCGATCGTGCAGGTCGAGCCCGGAGCAGAATCCGCGCCCGGCGCCCGTGAGCACGACGACCCACGTCTCGTTGTCGGCGCCGACCCGGGCGAGCGCGTCGTAGAGCGCCTCGACCAACGGGAACGACATCGAGTTCAGCCGTTCGGGTTTGTTGAGCGTGACCAGCGAGACGTGCGGGCGCACGCGTTCGACTTCCACCAACGCCATCGCGGCGAGGCTACTTCGGGTCGAACGTGCCCCCGCTCCTCCAGTACTCGCCGCGGTCGCGGTCGAGGTACCCCTCGTCGACGAGGTACCGGCGCAGCGCCGCGGTGTCGGCGTGGTAGCGACCGAGCACGAGGTTCACCATCGACTCGGAGTACTTCCGGCCGGGCTCGAACTGCTGCGCGAGCCAGTCGAGGATCACGAGCCGCTTCGAGTGCACCGCGGGGATCGACAGGAGGCGCCCGTCGCGCACGAACGCGCGCATGACCTTAGCGACCTCGGCGGGTGCGTCACCGTGCTCGTCGGCCGCCGGGCGGGCCGCCGCGGCCGCCCGCGCCGCGAGCCGGAACGCCTCGGTCAGCAGGTGCAGCGTGCCGTCGTCGCCGCGGGTCACGAGGCCGGCGTCGACGAGACGTTGGAGCGCGCGCACGGAACGGCGGGGTTCGAGACCGGTCGTGCGGCGGACGTCGGCTTCGTCGGTGGCACCGAGCACGAGCGCGGCGAGCACGAGTCGGCGGTCGTCGTCGGCGAGCATCCCGACCAGCTCGCCGGCGTCGAGGAACGGCGTCTCGTCGTGGGGATCCACGTCCCCATGTTGCCCGACCGGCGCGCCCACCATGACAGCGACGGTCGTACCGGACGATGATGGCGCCCCGCGCACAGGGAGCACCCGATGACCGAGACGACGCAGCCCCCGACCCGCACCGAAGCGGTCGGCGAGCCCGATCACCCGCTGTCGATGTTGAGCGAGCGGGAGATCCGCGTGGCGATCGACGTGTTGCGGGCGAGCGGCCGACTCACGGAGAGCGCACGCTTCGCGCACGTGGTGCTCCACGAGCCCGACAAGGAGCGCGTGCGCGCGTTCACGCCGGGCGCGCCGGTGTCGCGCGAGGTCGAGGTGCTGATCGTTCCCGGCCCGGGTCTCGAGCTGGTCGAAGCGATCGTGTCGGTCGCCGACCAGCGCATCCTCGACTGGCGCGAGCTCGACGGCATGCGACCGGCGATCCTGTTCGAGGAAGCGTTCGTAGCGATGGTCGCGATCCGCGAGGATCCGCGCTGGCAGGAAGCGATGCGCCGGCGCGGCATCACCGACTTCGACCGCGTGCAGATCGACCCGTGGCCGCCCGGCAGCTTCGGCCTCCCGGTCGAGGAGGGGCGTCGCCTCACCCGCTGCTTGTCGTACCTGCGCGCCGACCACACCGACAACGGGTACGCGAAGCCCATCGACGGGGTGATCGGCTTCGTCGACCTCGGGCGGGGCGAAGTGATCGACGTCGTCGACTACGGGATGATCCCGGTGCCCGAGCAGCGGGCGAGCTACTACCCCGACGACGTCGGGCCGTTGCGCACCGACCTGCGTCCGCTCGACATCACCCAGCGCGACGGGCCGAGCTTCACGGTCGAGGGCAACTTGGTGCGGTGGCAGCGGTGGTCGTTCCGGGTGTCCCTCGATCCGTACGAAGGGCTCGTGCTGCAC
>DASUMP010000198.1:0-8705 GCA_036277635.1 Acidimicrobiia bacterium
CTCGCGGGCACGCACGCCCGGATCGTGATCGGCACCAGCGTCCCCGGCGAAGCCTGGACCGCCCCGATCAACAAGGACCCCGCCGAGCGCCCCGCCGCGCTCTCGACCTGAGGAGACGACGTTGTCAGCGTTCGACGCGGAGTACGAACCGAGTCCGTGGGACATGATCGCCGCGGAGGTCGAGCTGTACGAGCGCACGAACGGCGCCGAACCGAGCGAGCTCGTCGGCGAGCAGTGGATCGTGCTGTGGACGCTCGGTGCGCAGTCCGGCAAGGTGCGCAAGACGCCGTTGGTGCGCGTCGCCGACGGCGAGGGTCGGTACGCCGTCATCGGCTCGATGGGCGGTGCGCCGACGCACCCGCAGTGGGTGCACAACGTGCGCGCCAACCCCGTCGCTCGCGTGCACGACGGCGAATCGGTGCGCGAGTACACGGTGCGCGAAGTCGACGGCGACGAGAAGGCGACCTGGTGGGCGCGCGCGACCAAGGTGTGGCCCGCCTACGACGACTACCAGGCGGGCACCGAGCGGGTGATCCCGCTCTTCGTGCTCGAACCCACCGACTGAGCGCGATGGTCCCGCGCCCGACGCGGCCCGCGCTGATCATCAACCAGCGCTCGGGCGGCGGGAAGGCCGAGCGGTACGACCTGGCCACCCAGTGCTGGACGCGCGGCATCGAGCCGATCGTGTTCCAGCCGGGTGACGATCTCGCTGCGCTCGCGACGGCGGCCGTCGCCGACGGCGCCGACGCGCTCGGCATGGCCGGCGGCGACGGTTCGCAAGCCGCCGTCGCGGCCGTCGCGATCGCACACGATCTGCCGTTCGTGTGCGTGCCGGCCGGGACGCGCAACCACTTCGCGTTCGACATCGGAGTCGACCGACGCGACGTCGTCGGCGCGCTCGACGCGTTCGCCGCCGGCGAGGAGCGCCGCATCGACGTCGCGCGGGTGAACGGTCGCGTCTTCCTGAACAACGCCGCGCTCGGTCTCTACGCCGCGATCGTCGACTCGCCGGAGTACCGAGAGCACAAGGTGCAGACCGCGATCGCGACGATGGCCGCGCGGCTCGGTCCCGACGTCGCACAGTTCGACTTGCGCTTCACCGACCCTGCCGGTCGTCGTCACGACGGCGCCGATCTCGTGGTCGTGTCGAACAACCGGTACGCGCCCGCACCGCGGCCGGGACGCGGGACTCGAGGGGAGGTCGACGCCGGCGTCCTCGGCGTGATCGCGGTGACCGGGCCACCACCACGAGGCATCACGGAGTGGACCGCCCCGACGCTGCGGGTCGAGTCGGCGACGACGGTGGCGCTCGGGATCGACGGCGAGAGCGTGCACCTCGAACCCCCACTCGACTTCGAGTCGGTGCCGCTCGCCCTCCGGATCAGGACGCGCGCGCGATCGGTCGGGAGGCCGCGACTCGCGCCGTAGCGCGACGCCGGCGCTCGTGCCTTCGGCCGTGGCGGACGCACGGGCGTCGGTGCTGTGATGGTCACGCGAGCGAGGGGGCGTGTCGGACGTGGTCGACTCGGATCCGGAAGGGCAGCGGTCCCGGACGCTGGTGGGTCGCGCCCGGGAGCGCGCCGCGATCGGCGCGCTGCTCGAGGGCGCTCGCGATGGCACGAGCGGCGCGGTGGTCGTCGCCGGCGGCATCGGGGTCGGCAAGTCGTCGCTCTTGCGCGACGCGATCGACGCGGCGAGCGACTTCCGGGTGCTGCGCGTCGCGGGCGTCGAGTCCGAGATGGCGTTCGGCTTCGCTGGCGTGCACCAGCTGGTGCTCCCGTTCGCGCGCCTCGTGGACGCGTTGGCCGGTCCACAGCGGGCGGCGCTGCAGACGGTGCTCGGCACGGCGCACGGTGATCCGCCCGATCCGTATCTCGTCGGGCTGGCGGTGCTCTCGCTGCTCGCCGGCGCCGCCGCCGCGCAGCCCGTCCTGGTGGTCGTCGACGAGGCGCAGTGGCTCGACGAGGAGTCGCTGACCGTCGTGTCCTTCGTGGCCCGCCGGCTGCAGGCGGATCGCGTCGCGCTCGTCGTCGCGATCCGGACGACTCCGAACAGTCCGGTCGCCTTCGAGGGCGTGCGCCGCATCGAAGTGACCGGGCTCGACCCCGACGCGGCGCTGGAGCTCTTGACGGCGGCGTCGGGTGGCGCGATCGCTCGCGACGTCGCCGACCGGCTGGTCGCGGCCACCGACGGCAATCCGCTCGCGCTCGTCGAGCTCCCCGACGCCCTCACCGCCGATCAGCTGCGCGGCGCGGCGCCGCTGCCCGACCCGCTCCCGATCGGCACGCGCCTCGCGAGCGTCTTCGAGTCGCGACTGCGCACCCTTGACGAGGACGCACGCGGCTTGCTCCTGCTCGCGAGCGCCGAGCGGTTGGGAGATCCTCGCCTCCTCCAACGGGCCGCGACCGCGATCCTCCACCGTCACTGGGACGACGCGGTCGCCGCCGCCGAGAAGACGGGTCTGGTGGCGTTCACACCCGGAGTCGAGTTTCGTCACCCGCTCGTCCGGTCGGCCGTGTACTACTCGGCCACCCCCGCGCAGCGCCGCGCCGCGCACGCCGCGCTCGCCGAGGTGCTCGACGCCGAGAGCGATGCCGATCGGCGTGCGTGGCACCTCGGCGCCGCTGCGGCTGAACCCGATGAGCGCATCGCGCACGAGCTCGAGACAGCATCCGAGCGCTTGCGTCGTCGAGGCGGCGCATCCGTCGCCGCGGCATACCTCTGGCGCGCCGCCGAGCTCACGCCTGATCAGTCGCGTGCGACGGACCGACTCCTGGAAGCCGCGCGCACCGAGCTGACCGCGGGGCGGAACCGGCGCGCGCAGGAGATCCTCGACCGGGCGACGACGACCGGGCTCGACCTCCGCCATCGCGGTGACGCGGCGTGGACGGCCGTCCTGATCCACCTCGTCGCCGGCGACGTCCGCGCCGCCGGTGACGTGCTCGCGCGCACACTTCCCGACGTCTCCGACACAGACGCCGAGCTCGCGCTCGGCATCTGTGTCGCCGCGGATGCCGTGGCGCTCGGTGGTGCCCGTCTCGTCGACGACGCGACCCTGAGCGCTGTCGCCGAGGGCACCCGACGGCTCTGCCCGGCGCCGCACGTGGCCACGCCGTTGCCGCAGCTGCTCATGGGAGTGGCGGCGCGACTGGAAAGCGGTGACGGCGACGCGGTGCCGCTCCTGCGCGCGGCAGTCACGGCGGCCACCGAGGACAGCGTGCGCTTCGAGCAGGGCGCCGGCCACCACGTCCACGTGGTGTACTTCGACACGGTCCTCGCCGCGGTCGGGACGCTCGACGATGCCGGCTGGGACGAGCTCACGCGCTCGTGGGTCGAGCTGGCGCGCCGCGCCGGTGCGCTCGCTGCGCTGCCGCTCGCGCTCGGGTTCCGCAGCTGGTTGGAGGTCTTGCAGGGGCGCTTCGGGTCTGCCGCGTCCCACCTCGCGGAGGCGGAAGACCTCGCCTCGGTCACGGGAGTGCGCGGGCTGCTCGGCACGCCCGCTCCGGCGCGGGTCCTCGCCGACGCGTGGCGGGGCAACGAGGAGGCGACCCGAACCGGCGCGCGTCGCATGATGCAAGAGGCGCACGACCGCGGCCAAGGGATCGCGATCGACCAAGCGTACGCCGCGTTGACCGTGCTCGAGATCGGCGGCGGTCGTTACGACGTGGCTCTCCGCACCGCGCGACGCGGTGTCGAGCACGGCGCCATCGGCCTGCGGACGATCGCCCTCGCCGACCTGGTCGAGTGCGCGACGCGCTGCGGCGAACCCGACGTGGCCGAGTCGGTGATCGTGCCGCTCGCCGAACAGGCGGAGGCGTGCGGTACGCCGTGGGCCCGCGGTCTGCTCGCTCGGTCGCGAGCGCTCCTCGCGACCGGTGACAGCGCCGACGAGCTCTTCCGTGCCGCGATCGACGAGCTGGCGCGTTCGACGATCGCAACCGAACACGCGCGCACGAACCTTCTCTACGGCGAGTGGCTGCGGCGCGCCCGTCGGCGTCGGGACGCCCGGCAGCCGCTCCACGACGCGCTCGAGGCGTTCGAGGCGTTCGGCGCGAGCCGTTTCGCGGCACGTGCGGGCACGGAGCTGGCGGCGACGGGCGAGCACGTGCGGAAACGGGACGTTCCCTCCACGACCGCGCTCACCCCGAAGGAAGCCCAGATCGCCCGGCTGGCGGCGGCGGGGGAGCGGAACCACGAGATCGCCGCGCAGCTCTTCATCACGACCAGCACCGTCGAGTACCACCTCCGCA
The DNA here is from genome assembly GCA_036277635.1 of Acidimicrobiia bacterium. GTDB lineage: Bacteria > Actinomycetota > Acidimicrobiia > IMCC26256 > PALSA-610 > DASUMP01. The sequence continues at coordinate 4,251 of DASUMP010000198.1, forward strand.
AGGTCTTCGTGAAGCTCGGCGTCACCTCACGAACGCAGCTCGCACAGGTCGATCTTCCGGACTGAGATCTTCGAAAGACTGGGGTTTTCGGGGATTCGATGCCCTGACCCTCCGCCGTACGTTCGCTTCGGAAGCACAACACGTACGGAACGGAGGGAACATGAAGCCACTGTCACAGTCGTTGGAGGACCTTGCCGCTCGCGTCAAGGTCCTCGAGGATTCCGCGACGGCCACGTTCGAGGCCGATCGCACCAAGCTGGAGCAGCGTCGTCGGGAGATCGACCAGGCGCTGAAGAGCGACATCGGCGAGATCGAGTCGGCCGTCCGCGACGCGGCGGCTGCCGGCCGCACCTGGTGGAGCGAGACCAAGGTGTCGATGAAGCGCCCGCTCGACGAGCTGCGCGCCCGCATCGACAAGCGTCAGTCGGAGCACGAGGTGCACCGCGCGGTGCGGATCGCCGAAGCCGCCGAAGAGGACGCCGCCGCCGCCATCGAGCTGGCCGCGTACTTCCTCAACGTCGCCGAGTACGCCGTCATCGACGCAGCCCTCGCCCGGATGGCGGCCGACGACTTGTCGGCCGGGGTCGAGGTTCCGACCGGGGGGGCGTCGTCATGATGCGCCCCTTCATCGGAAGCTGGAAGCACCTCGCTGTCCACGGTGTCGCCGCGGTGCTGTTCGGTCTGGCCACGCTCGTGTGGCCGTCGATCACCCTGTGGGCGCTCGTCGTCCTGTGGGGCGCGTTCGCCTTCGTCGACGGCATCACGTCGTTGTCGGCCGCGATCGCCGATCGGGTGCTGGTCCACCGGGGCTGGGTCGCCTTCTCGGGGATCACCGGCATCGCCGCCGGCGTGGTGACGTTCCTCTGGCCGTCGATCACTGCGTACGCGCTGCTCTTCGTGATCGCGACGTGGTCGTTCCTCGTCGGAGGTGCGCGCATCGCGTTCGCGATCACCACACGCAAGCAGCTGCACGGCACGTGGTCGATCGCGCTCGGTGGTGTCGCCCTGGTGCTGCTCGGCACGCTCCTCGTCATCGACCCCGGTGCGGGAGCGCTCGGGATCACCTGGGCGATCGGTTGGCTGGCGATCTTCTTCGGCGGCCACGAGCTGTACCTGGCGTCGATCGTCCGCCACGAGACCCGCGAGCTGACGAAGTCGACGAACCTCCGAGCCTCGCGGCCCGGAACCGCGGTGAGCTGACATGACGCACGCCGCGGCGGCAACGCCCGTGCCCTACGCCTCCCGCCGCCGGCGCCCCGCGCCGGCGGCGGGAGAGCGCGTCGGGGCCGCCGCGGGCGTCCTCGGCGCCGTCGCCCTCGTCGTGGCCACCGCGATGCTGTCGGCGACACCGAGCGTGGACACGACACCGGCGGTGGTGCGACTGCACCTGCTCGACCACTCGACCGTCTCGATGGTGTCCGCGTCCACGCTCGCCGTAGGCGCGCTGCTCCTCGTCCCGTTCCTCGCGAGCCTGCGCACCTTCAGCGCTCGCCGGAGCGCCGGAGCAGCGTGGCGGTGGACCGTCACCCTCGTGATGGGTGCCGTGGGCATCTCGATGCTCGCCCTTGCCGGCGCGTTCCTCGTCACGGCCACGGTGCTCGCCGATCGCTCGACGGACGACACGGTCTTCGCCGTGTTCGTCTCCGCGAAGCTCCTGGCCACGCTCGCGCTGGTGCCCGTCGCGGCTCTCGTGCTCGCCAACGCGCGCGCCATCGCACCCTCGCAACGCCGACCCGACCGCTGGCTCGTCCGATTCGACATCGAGATCGCCGTGCTCGCCGCCGTCGCCAGCGTCGCGACCTTCGTCGACCGCGGCTGGTTCGCCCCTGGTGAGCCGATCGTCGCGGTCGCGTGGTCCCTCGTCGCCCTGTGGGTCGTCGCCCTCGCCGCGACGATCGTGCGCGGCGACCACACACGCCCGAAAGAAGGATCATGAACAGCTGCGCTCGTCGGGATCTCGACCCGATCCACCGCACCGTCCTCGTTCCGCTCGACGCGACCCGGTTCGCCGATGCCGCCATCCCGACGGCGCGCGCGCTCGCCGCGCGCTTCGGCGCCACGGTCCACACCGTCAGCGTCGTGGTGTCAGACTTCGAGCGCGACCGCATTCGCGCCCAAGGCGCTCGCGCACTCGACACCGATCCGACCGACCCGCGCATCCACGTCGAAGTCGACAGCGACGTCGCCGCGGGTGTCCACCGCTGTGCCGCGCGCCTCGACGAGAGCCTGATCTGCCTGTCGACGCACGCGCGAGGACGCGTCGGCGGCACGCTGATCGGATCGACGGCGCGCGACATCATCGAACGCGCGCGCCGGCCGGTGGTCGTCGCCGGACCGCTCGTCGTCGACCCCGACCCCGACGACCGCTCCGTGGCCGCGCCGCTCGGCGTCGACCGTCTCGTCGCGTGCGTCGACGGCACGACCGGCTCTGAAGCCGGACTGCGAGTGGCCGCCGCCTGGGCGCACGCGCTCGGCATGAAGCTCACCGTGGTCACGGTCGCCGAGCCCTGCCCGCCACCGCTGCGCATCGGCGCGCCGTGGCGTCGTCACCACGGACCGCAAGAAGACGCCGACGAGTACGTCCGTCGTCTCGCCGAGACCTGGGCACTCGAGGCGCCCGGCCTCGACACGGTCGTCGTGTACGACCCGATCGGTGTTGGCCCGGGGCTGCGCGACCACCTCGAGGAGCATCCCGCCGGGCTCGTCGCCGTCACGAGTCGCTTGCGGGACCGGGTCCCTCACCTGGTGCTCGGCTCCGGCGCCGCCGACATCGTCCACGCGTCGAACGTGCCGGTGCTCGTGATCCCCGCGCCGCCGGAGACGACGTGAACGGCAGCAACGGCCGGCCGCTCCTCGCGCCACCGCGACCGGTCCATCATCCCGTCGTCCTCGAGCACGCGGCGCGCCGAGCGAGCGATGTCCAGCTCCGCATCGCGGATCGGATCACCGGGTTCGCCGGGTCGATGCCGTTCGTGTACATCCACGCCGTCGCGTTCGCGTGCTGGATGGTGTTCCTCGAAGCCGACCCCTGGCCGAAGCTGACGCTGATCGTCTCGCTGGAAGCCATCTTCCTGTCGACGTTCGTGATGATCGGCCAGAACCGTCAGGCCGAGTTCCAGCGCGCGAAGGCCGACCACGAGTTCGCGACCGAGACCCAAGAGCTCCGTGCGAACACCGACCTCACCCGCGCGATTCACGCGCTGACGAGTGATCTCCACCGTCGCCTGCTCGGTGAGCCACCACCGGACGCACCGGACCCGCGCCCCTGATCGACGGGCCACTTCAATCAGAACGAACTTGTATCCAATACATCGGAGTGCTAAGGTCGACTCGTGCCGGCAGCGGCTCAGACCACCACCACGGGGCGACGGCGCTACACGTCGCGACTGCGAGAGCAGCAGACCGCAGCGACCCGGCGGGCGGTGGTGGAGGCGGCCCACGAGCTGTTCGTGACGAACGGGTGGGCGGCGACCGGGATGCGCGACGTGGCCGCGGCCGCCGGAGTGGCCATCGAGACGGTGTACTCGCACTTCTCGTCGAAGCGCGGCCTGCTCCGAGCGGTCGCCGACGCCGCCGTCGTCGGCGACGACGCGCCGGTCCCGCTCGCCGAGCGCCCCGACTTCCGGGCGATCGGCACGGGTCGCCGCAACGCGCGCATCGCCGCCGCGGCCCGACTGCTGACTGCCGTCCACGTCCGCACGGGTGCGGTGGCCACGCTGCTGCGGCAGGCGGCGTCGGCCGACGAGGGGATCGCCGAGATGCTGCGGTCGACGCGCGAACGCCAGCGCGTCGACATCGCCGACGCGCTCGGGCTGCTCCTCGGTCGCGTGCCGACACGCTCGGAGACCGACGGCGTGTGGGCGATCGCCAGCCCCGAGGTCTACCTCCTGCTCGTCGAGGAGTCCGGCTGGACCTCGGAGCAGTACGAGGCATGGATCGCAGCAACGTTCGAGCGCGTGATCCCGCGTTCCTGACTCGCGGAGGGTTCTGCATGACCGTCACATCCGATGCTCCGGCCGACACCGCGATGATGCGCATCGTCCACAACGCGCTGCGACGCGACCTCGAGCGAGCCCGTGGTTCGCTCGCCGCGCCTGAACGCGCCGATGCGACGCAGCGACGCGCGATCGGCGCGCACCTCACGTGGATGATGAGCTTCCTCCGTGCCCACCACGAGTCCGAGGACCGTGGGCTCTATCCGTTGGTCCGCGCACGTGTCGGAGACGCGGCCGACGCGCGAGCAGTACTCGACCGCATGGAACGAGAACATGAAGCGATCGCTCCCGCAGTTGCTGCGGTGGAGACCGCCGCGGTCGCGCTCGTGGCGGATCCCGGTGACGCCGTGACGCAGTCGGCGCTCGACGCGCTCGAGACGCTGGCCGCCTCCCTGCTCCCGCACCTGCGGGAAGAAGAAGACGACGCGATGCCGATCGCGGCGCGCTCGATCACCGCGGC
>DASUMP010000199.1:0-3471 GCA_036277635.1 Acidimicrobiia bacterium
TCGTCTTCGCGCGCGATGTCACCGGTGTGCAGCCAACCACCCGACAGCGCGGCCGCGGTCTCGTCGGGCTTGTTCCAGTAGCCCTTCATCACGAGCGGTCCGCGCGCGCAGATCTCGCCGGGTTCGCCGCGCGGCACGGGGTTGTTGTCGTCGTCGAGCAATGCGACGTGCAGCCACGGCACCGGCCGTCCGCACGTCGCGAGGCGCGCGAGGTCGTTGGGGTCGTGCTCTTCCTTCTTGAGCACGGTGATCGTCATCGGGCACTCGGCCTGGCCGTAGAACTGGAAGAAGATCGATCCGAGCTTCTCGATCGCTTCCTTGAGGCGCGTCGGCGACATCGCGGCTGCGCCGTAGTACACGGTCTCGAGGCTCGAGAGGTCGTGCTCGTCGATCGCGGGGTTGTCGAGGAGCACGTAGAGCATCGTGGGCACGAGCATCGTCGCGGTGATGCGGTACTTCTCGATCGTCTCGAGCACGAGCTTCGGTTCGAAGTACGGCAGCACCACGATCGAGCCGCCGCGCAGCAGCGTGGGGATGAAGAACGCGGCGCCCGCATGGCTGAGCGGCGTGCAGATGAGGAAGCGCACCTCGTCGGGCCATTCCCACTCGGCCATCTGGATCATCGTCATGTTGGCGCCCGAGCGGTACGTGCCCATCACGCCCTTCGGCTTGCCGGTGGTGCCGCCCGTGTACGCGAGGCCGGCGACGTCGTCGAGGTCGACCCGCGGCGCGACGAGCTCCTGCGGTGCGAACTGCTCGGCGAGCGCGATGAGGTCGGTGCCGACGTCGCACGGGCCGAACGACAAGAGGTGCTTCAGGCCGGGGACGCGCTCTTGCAGCTGCTGCGCGCGCTCGGCGAACGCGGGATCGAAGATCAGCGCCTCGATGCCCGCGTCCTCGACGACGTAGGCGTGGTCGTCGAGCGAGCCGAGCGGGTGCAGCGGCGTGCCCCGCACCCCGGTCACCCCGTTGGCTCCGATGCAGAACAGGACCTCGGGCCGGTTCGGGGCGAGCATCGACACCGGCGTGCCCTGCTCGATCCCCACCGACCGGTACGCCTGCGCGTACCGGCTCATCTCCGCGGCGACCTCGCGGGCGGTGAGCACCGTGTCGCCGAGGTAGACGGCCGGCTTGTCCGGGTTGGCGTTCAGGGCTGCGACCAGCAGGTCGGGGATCGCGACCCCCCGGTGGAGGTCGGCCATCGGGTCGGTCGTCATCGGAGCTCCTCGGCGGTCTCGGGCGAGGAGCGATTCTCCGCGTCATCGTTCCGGCGCGTCCAACGCAGCGCCGGTGGCACGCCGACCGCGCCAGAACGCGTGGGGAGGGCGGCCAACCCGTCAATGTGGTGCTCGCTCCCGGATTCCGGGAGTCGCGACCGCATGGTGGTCGGGCGCGACGCGTCAGCCGGGGGCGGCGGTGAGGCGAACCGTCGAGCCCGACGAAACCGACACGGCCGCGGCGGGATCCTGGGCCGCGACCCGACCCCCGACGTCTCCACCGCCCTCGACGACCACCTCCACGACGAACCCGAGCTGCTCCAGCAGCTCCACCGCCTCATCGACGTCCAGCCCGACGACATTGGGGATCGCGAGCGGCGCCTCGTCCGGCGACGAGATGAGGGGTAGCAGGGAGATCCAGCCCGGGGCCGGCACGCAGTCGGCGCCAGGGGAGCCTGCGTCGCGAACCTCGTAGAAGAGTCCTTCCCGGGTTTCGAGCTGTGTCAACTGCCTGCTGGTTCTGAGCTGCACGACGCGCACGATGTTCGAGCATGGCGGCGCAGTGGAGAACGCGACTGGCGCAGCGAACGAGGACGGCCCACCGAGGACTTGCGCGGGCTGACCCTGGCTCCCCATGTCGGTGCGTTCGAACAGGACCTTTGTCTCGGTGATCTCGGCGTCCTTTGCCGCGCGTCGGTTGCCGAGGTCGTCGGCGGCGATCACCTGCTTGCCGGCGAGCGCGACGGGCGGGTCGAGGACGACCGACCAGACGGATGGTTCGCCGACGCAATCGATCACCATGAAGTGCCCGACGCGCACCTCGACGAGCACGCGATCACCGTTGGTCGTGAACCCGATCTCCTCCGCGGGTTGGTTGCACGCGGTCGTGAAGCGGATCGCGACGCGACCGTCGTCGAGTGTGAGCACCGAGTCGGGGAGCACCACGCGGTCGATCGGCAGCGGACCGAACTGCAACGACTCGTGCGAGAAGTCGTCGGAGGCGATCACCTCGAACCGGCCCTCGATCTCCAACCGTTCCCGATCGCCGCCGTCGACAGGCTCACGGGCGCCCTCGTAGAGCACGGCGCGGTAGTAGCCGGGTACGAGGTCGTCCGGCAGGCGGAGCGAGATGTGCGGCGAGGGGTCGCCCGGTTCGACGACGGTCGGGTCGTAGTCGAACACCACCCCCGTGTACGGCCCTTGCCACTCCTGGAACGTCGCGTCGGTGCCCACCGCGTCAGCGATCGGGACCCATCCGATGCCGTTCCACCGGGAGACGTGCAGCATCGGGCCGTAGAGGACGCGGTCGCCGGAGCCGTTGTCGAGCTCGATCAGCACATCGGTGCCGGGACGGACCCACGCCGAGCCGAAGCGCAGGACCACGGGCGAGTCGACCGGCAGGCCCGTCGGAGCCTTGATGCTCGGTGCAGCGGCGGTGCTCGGCGTGGGTTCGGTCGCGACGTCGGGGCCATCATCGTCGTCGCGGGTCGCGACCACGCCGACGACACCGACGACCACCGCGAGCACGGCGGCGATCGCGAGGACGCGCGCGCCTCTAACGCGTGTGTCGGACTTCGCGGCGCGCTCGTGCACGAGCGCGACCGGATCGTCCGTCGAGACGAGATCGATCGACGCGGCGAGATCGTGGAGCGCGGCGCGGATGTCGTCGTCGCGGATGTCGGTGCTCATGTCGAGTCCACCTCCGTGGTGCGCAACGCGGTCGCGAGCGAGTCGCGGGCGCGGGAGAGCGCGGTCTTGACCGTGCCGTCGGAGACGCCGAGGAGCTCGGACACCGTCGCGACGTCGAGGTCGAGCAGGTAGTAGAGGACGACCACCTGGCGTTGCCGGTCGGGGAGCGCGAGCACGGCGCGCTGCAGGTCGACGCGCGCGTCGACGTCGAGCTCGGTCGGCGACGTCACGAGCGCAGGCAGCTTGCGCTCCGCAACCTTGCGGTGCCGGCGGTCGTTGCGGGCGACGTTCAACGCGACGGTCGCGACCCACCCGGCGAGGTGCGTGAAGTCGTCGCCACGATCGGCTCGGGTCCACGCGCGGACGAACGCCTCTTGGACTGCGTCCTCCGCGCCCGCGACCGAGCCGGTCACGACCGCGACCGCACGTACCAGGTGGTCGTGCTGGGCGCGCACGCACGCCTCGACGTCGTCGACGGTGGTCATCCGAGGAGAGGACCCCTCAGCCGACGGTCCGGTTGGCACGGGGCCGAGGCGCCCTCAGCGGGCCAGTCGGATCGGGAGTC
>DASUMP010000200.1:0-17988 GCA_036277635.1 Acidimicrobiia bacterium
CGGGATCGTCGAAGTCCACAACGTCTGCCACCACAGGCCGAGGTTCTCCTGAGCCCGCTCGATGACGGCGGGCTCACCGCCCAACGCCCGGTACGCGGCGTAGAAGGGCACAGCGAGGAACGGTTGGCCGGGGGCCTTGTCGGAGCGGTACTCGGCGTCGTGGACAACGCGGTCGATCCCGAGCGGGTAGCTGGTCACGTCGATCGTGTGCTCGTCCCACAAGGCGGCGGTGAGCGCTGTGCGCGACCACGACGAAGCGTCGTGACGCGCGACAACGGGACCGAGAAGCACGAGCACCACGAGGCCCAGCCGCACCGCGATCCGGCGCTCGCGAGCGACCGTCGCTGATGTCGTCCGCGCGCTCACGGCTGTCATCACGGTCCGTTCCTACCGTGATCGAGCGCCGGGAAGGGGGACCAGTCGGGGACTGGAGCCAGCGGCCGCGGCACGGGTTCCCTCGGGAGCGAACAGGTGTTCGACACGACTTGGTCGCGTCGGTACGCTGGGCGGCGTGAGCGACACGATCGTCGTGCGGGGCGCCAAGGAGCACAACCTCAAGAACGTCGACGTGGTCCTCCCGCGGGAGAAACTGATCGTGTTCACCGGCCTGTCGGGGTCGGGGAAGTCGTCGCTGGCCTTCGACACGATCTACGCCGAGGGGCAGCGCCGCTACGTCGAGTCGCTCTCCGCCTATGCCCGGCAGTTCCTCGGGCAGATGGACAAGCCCGACGTCGAGTTCATCGAAGGGCTGTCGCCGGCGATCTCGATCGACCAGAAGTCGGCGTCGCGCAACCCGCGGTCCACCGTCGGCACGATCACCGAGGTCTACGACTACCTCCGCCTCCTCTACGCCCGCATCGGCATCCCGCACTGCCCTACGTGCGGACGGCGCATCACCCGCCAGACGCCGCAGCAGATCGTCGACCGGGTGCTCCAGCTCCCCGACGGCACGCGCTTCCAGGTGCTCGCGCCGGTCATCCGCGGTCGCAAGGGCGAGTACTCGGGGTTGCTCGACGAGCTGGCGCAGCAGGGTTTCACCCGGGCGCGCGTCGACGGCGAGGTCGTCGACCTGCCGACCAAGCTCGACCTCGCGCGCTACGAGCAGCACACCATCGAGGTCGTCGTCGACCGGCTCGTGCGTCGCGCCGGTATCGAGCGGCGACTCACCGACTCGCTGGAGACGGCGCTGCGGCTGGCCGAAGGCGTCGCCGAGGTCGAGATCGTCCCAAAGTCGGAGGGCGAGCTCGTCGAGGGCGAACCCGAGATCCTCACGTTCTCGGAGCACCTCGCGTGCACGCACTGCGGGCTGTCGTTCGACGAGCTCGCGCCGCGCAACTTCTCGTTCAACTCTCCCTACGGCGCGTGCGACACGTGCGACGGGTTGGGCACCCGGTTCCAGGTCGACCCCGAGCTGATCGTCCCCGACGACGACCTGTCGGTCGCCGACGGCGCGATCGCGCCGTGGTCGGGGTTCCGGGGCGAGTACTTCAAGCGCGTGATCGACGCGGTCGCGAAGGAGTACGGCTTCTCCACCACCACACCGTGGAAGAAGCTGAAGGCCGCGCACAAGAAGGTCGTGCTGCACGGTTCCGGCGATCGCGCGGTGACGGTGCGCTACAAGAACCGCTACGGGCGTCAGCGGCAATACACGACGCACTACGAAGGCGTGCTGCCGTGGCTCGAGCGTCGCCACGATGAAGCCGAGAGCGATCGGTCGCGCGAGCTCATCGAGGGCTACATGCGCGAGGTGCCGTGCCCGGCGTGCCACGGCGCTCGTCTACGTCCCGCATCGCTCGCGGTCACGATCGGCGACAAGAACATCTTCGAGGTCGGCGACTTGTCGATCGGCAACGCCGCGCTGTTCCTCCGCGACGTCGAGCTGAACGAGCGCGAGCGGCTGATCGCCGAGCGCGTGCTGAAGGAGGTCAACGAGCGCCTCCAGTTCCTGCTCGACGTCGGCCTCGACTACCTCTCGCTGAACCGGGCGGCGGGCACGCTGGCGGGTGGCGAGGCGCAGCGCATCCGGCTCGCGTCGCAGATCGGCAGCGGGCTCGTCGGCGTGCTCTACGTGCTCGACGAGCCCTCGATCGGTCTGCACCAACGCGACAACCAGCGCCTCATCGACACGCTGGTGCGCCTGCGCGACCTCGGCAACACGGTGATCGTGGTCGAGCACGACGAGGAGACGATCAGGGTCGCCGACCACGTCGTCGACATCGGACCGGGCGCGGGGGAGCGCGGCGGTGAGATCGTCGTGTCGGGCACCGTCGCCCAGCTGTTGAAGTCGAAGGCGTCGATCACCGGGCAGTACCTCGCGGGCAAGCGCACGATCCCGGTCCCGGAGCGTCGGCGCGAGCCGGGCGATCAGTGGCTCGCGGTGCGCGGCGCGCGCGAGCACAACCTGCGCGACCTCGACGTGCAGCTCCCGCTCGGCTGCTTCGTGGCGGTCACCGGCGTCAGCGGGAGCGGCAAGAGCACCCTCGTCGGCGACATCTTGTTCCCCGCGCTGATGCAGAAGGTGTACCGGTCGAAGGCCGTGCCGGGTCGCCACAAGAAGATCGAGGGCATCCAGCACCTCGACAAGGTCATCAACATCGACCAGTCGCCGATCGGCCGCACACCGCGCTCGAACCCGGCCACGTACACCGGCGTCTTCGACAAGATCCGCACGTTGTTCGCGAGCACGCCCGAGTCGAAGGTGCGCGGTTACCAGCCGGGGCGGTTCTCGTTCAACGTGAAGGGCGGGCGGTGCGAGGCGTGCCAGGGCGACGGCACGATCAAGATCGAGATGCACTTCCTCCCCGACGTCTACGTGCCGTGCGAGGTCTGCAAGGGCGACCGCTACAACCGCGACACGCTCGACATCACGTGGAAGGGCAAGAACATCTCCGACGTGCTGAACCTCCCGATCGAGGAAGCACTCGAGTTCTTCACGAACCAGCCGTCGATCGCGCGGCAGATGCAGACGCTGGTCGACGTCGGGCTCGGCTACGTGCGCCTCGGCCAGCCCGCTCCCACGCTCTCGGGTGGCGAGGCGCAGCGCGTGAAGCTGTCGACCGAGCTGGGCAAGCGCGCCACCGGCCGCACGATCTACATCCTCGACGAGCCGACGACCGGCCTCCACTTCGAAGACGTGCGCCGCCTGCTCGGCGTGCTCCAACGCCTCGTCGACGCCGGGAACACGGTGCTCGTCATCGAGCACAACCTCGACGTGATCAAGTCGGCCGACTGGCTGATCGACCTCGGCCCCGAGGGCGGGTCGCGCGGCGGGTCGGTGGTCGCGGAAGGGCCGCCCGAGCACGTGGCCAAGGTCGCCGACAGCCACACCGGCGCGTTCCTCGCGCCGCTCCTCGGCCTCGATCGGTGACGGGGAGCGACCCGGGCGCCCACGACGCGTGGGAGCGCAACGCCCAGTGGTGGATCGACGGGTTCACCGACGGCGCCGATCCCGAGTACACCGAGCAGATCCTCCCGCTCGCGCGTCAGTGGCTCGCGGGCGCGGCGCACGTCCTCGACATCGGCACCGGCGACGGTCAGATCGCCCGTCTGGTGCGCGCCGACGGTGCGGAGCGCGTCGTCGGCGTCGACCCCACGGCGGCCCAGCTGCGCGCGGCGCGGGAGCGCGGCGGCGGCGTGCACTACGTGCGCGGGTCGGCCGAGCACGTCCCGGCGCGCGACGCGTCGTTCGACGCGGTCGTCGCGTGTCTCGTTTTCGAGCACCTGCCCGATCACGTCGAGCCCATCCGTGAGGTGGCGCGCGTGCTGCGTCCCGGAGGCCGCTTCGTCTTCTTCTTGAACCATCCGCTGCTGCAGTCGCCGGGGAGCGGGTGGATCGACGACCACATCCTCGAGGAGCAGTACTGGCGCGTCGGCGCCTACCTCACCGTCGACGTCTCGATGGAGACGCTCGCCCCCGGAGTAGTGCTGCCGTTCGTGCACCGGCCGCTGTCGCAGTACGTGAACACGATGGCGGAGTGCGGCCTCACGCTCGACCGCATGGAAGAGCCCGCACCGCCCGCCGGCTTCCTCGCGCGTGCGTCGGAGTACGCCGAAGCCGCGACCATCCCGCGCCTCCTGCTCCTCGTCGCCACCCGCCACTGACCACGCGTTGATTGGTGAGAATGCGGCGCTGCGCGCCGGCATTCTCACCAAACACAGGTGGGTCAGGTGATGTCGAGCATGCGCTGCAGGGCGACGCGGGCCCACTCGGCCGTTGCCGCGTCGACGACGATCTGGTTCACGACCTCGCCGCGCACCAGGTGCTCGAGCACCCACGCGAGGTGGGGCTCGTCGATGCGGAACATCGTGGCGCACGGGCAGATCAGCGGGTCGAGGGTGAAGATCGTCTTGTCGGGGTGCTCCTTGGCGAGGCGCTGCACCATGTGCACCTCGGTGCCGATGCCGAGCACCGCACCCGGCGCGGCTGCCCGCACCCACTCCGCGATCTTCTCGGTGCTCCCGACCTTGTCGGCCATCGCCACGACGTCGTGCGCGCACTCGGGGTGCACCACGATCTCGATCTCGGGGTGCTCGGCGCGCGCCGCGTCGACGTGCTCGGGGCGGAACCGCTGGTGCACCGAGCAGTGGCCCTTCCACAACAGGAACGTCGCCGCCTTCACGTCGCGCTCCTCGAGCCCGCCGAGATCGGCCCGCGGGTTCCACACCCGCATGTCGTCGTGACCGAACCCCATCGCGATGCCCGTGTTCCGCCCGAGGTGCTGATCGGGGAAGAACAAGACCTTCTCGCCGCGCGCGAGTGCCCAGTCGAGCACCGCTCGCGCGTTCGACGACGTGCAGACCGCGCCGCCGTGCTCACCGACGAACGCCTTCAGCGCCGCCGACGAGTTCATGTAGGTGATCGGCACGATCCGGTCGACGTCGACGACCGCTCCCAGCTCGCTCCACGCGTCTTCGACCTGGTCGATGTCGGCCATGTCGGCCATCGAGCAGCCGGCGTTGAGGTCGGGGAGGATCACTCGCTGGTGGTCGCCGGTGAGCACGTCGGCCGACTCGGCCATGAAGTGCACCCCGCAGAACACGATGTCGGTCGCGTGATCGGCGTCGGCGGCGAATCGGGCCAGCTTGAAGCTGTCGCCGACCGCGTCGGCCCAGCGGATCACCTCGTCGCGCTGGTAGTGGTGACCGAGGATCACGAGGCGGTCGCCGAGCTCGTCCTTCGCGGCGCGGATCCACGCCTCGAGCTCGTCGGGGGTCGCGCGGGTGTACCGATCCGGCAGGGGAACCTGGAGCCTGAGCATCCTCGACGCCCTCCTGGGGCGAAGGTTCTTCGTCGGCCGGCGGGTGACAGCCCGGTCGCCAGCACCGCGGGGTTGTCGGCCTCGGAACCTGATGTGTGGCCGGAGTACCGGGCCGGCCTCTGACGAGCATAACGCCGCCCGCAGTGGTGGGGATTCCTCCGGGAAGGCCGCGACAATGGGACGTGGTCACGCGCCCGCCGACCGGCACGATCCCTGACGCTCCCGGCTCGTACCAGTTCGTCGACGGCCACGGCCGGGTCATCTACGTCGGGAAGGCGAAGAGCCTGCGCAGCCGCCTCGCCAACTACTTCGCCGCGCCTGAGACGCTGCCTGACCGCACCCGCCAGATGGTCACTGCCGCCGACCACGTCGAGTGGATCGAAGTGCGCAACGAGGTCGAGGCGCTGTTCCTCGAGTTCAACCTCATCAAGCGCCACCGGCCGCGCTTCAACATCCGCCTGAAAGACGACAAGTCGTATCCGTTCCTCGCGGTGACGCTCGACGAGGACTGGCCGCGCGCGATGGTGATGCGCGGCCGCAAGCGCAAAGGCGTGCGCTACTACGGACCCTTCGCGCACGCGTACGCGATCCGCGAGACCCTCGATCTGCTGCTGCGCACGTTCCCGATCCGCACGTGCACGCCCGCGAAGTTCCAACGCCACGAGCGGCTCGGCCGGCCGTGCCTGTACGCGCACATCGAGAAGTGCGCGGCGCCGTGCGTGGGCGCGATCGATCCCACCGAGTACGGCGCGCTCGTCACCGACCTGCTCGAGTTCCTCGACGGCAACAGCGACGCGGTCATCGCCCGCCTCGAACGCCGCATGCACGAAGCCGCGGGAACCCTGGAGTTCGAGCTCGCGGCCCGCTTGCGCGACCAGCTCGCATCGGTGCGCAAGGCCATCGAACGCCAGCAGATGGTCGGCACTCGCGAGGAGGACTACGACCTGCTCGGGATCGAAGAGGATCCGCTCGAAGCGTCGGTGCAGGTGTTCTACGTGCGGCGCGGGCGCGTCGTCGGGCGCAAGGGCATCGTCGTCGACAAGGTGGAAGACGTCGAGACGCCCGCGCTCGTCGCCCGCATCGTCGAACAGCTCTACGCCGACGCGCCCGCCGAGGACGTGCCGAAGGAGGTGCTCGTTCCGGTCGTGCCCGAGGACTGCGAGCTCTACGAGGAGTTCCTCACGCACACGCGGGGCTCGCGCGTGCGCATCCGGGTCCCGCAGCGCGGCGGGAAGCGCGAGCTGCTCGCGACGGCGACGCTGAACGCGCGCGAGGCGTTCGCGCGACACAAGCTGCGGCGCGCCTCCGATCACAACGCCCGCGCCCGCGCGCTGCTGGCGCTCCAAGAGTCGCTCGGGCTCCCCGACGCGCCGTTGCGGATCGAGTGCTTCGACATCTCGAACCTGCAAGGCACCGAGATCGTCGGTTCGATGGTGGTGATGGAGGACGGGCTCCCGAAGCGCTCCGACTACCGCCGGTTCAAGGTCCGCACGCTCGACGGCCAGGACGACTTCGCGGCGATGGAAGAGGTGCTCACCCGCCGGTTCTCCAATTACCTGCGCGAGCGCGACGAAGGCGCCCGGGCCGGCAAGCGCTTCTCCTACCCGCCGAACCTCCTCCTGATCGACGGCGGCAAGGGCCAGCTCAACGTCGCGGTGCGGGTGCTCGAAGAGCTCGGCCTCGAAGACATCGCGGTCGCGTCGCTCGCGAAGCGGTTCGAAGAGGTGCACCTGCCAGGGCAGGTCGAACCGGTGCGCATCGCTCGCGACTCCGAGGCGCTCTACCTGTTGCAGCAGGTGCGCGACGAGGCCCACCGCTTCGCCATCACCTACCACCGCCAGCTGCGCGACAAGAAGATGACGAAGTCGGTGCTCGACGACGTCCCCGGCCTCGGTCCCGGGCGGCGCGCCCGGCTGCTGCGCGAGCACGGCTCGATCAAGAAGCTGCGCGCGTTGTCGGAAGCCGACCTGCTCGCGATCTCGTGGCTCCCCGACGCGGTGGGTCGAGCCCTCCACGATCGGCTGCACGGCCCCGGCGGGGGCGTCGCGACCACGCCGAGCCGGGATGGCGCGAGCACCCCGGCGAGCGGCGCGACCATTGACGACCGATGACGCTGCACCCGATCGACGTGACGGTCATCACCGGCATGTCCGGCGCGGGCCGGTCCGCGGCCTCCGACGTCCTCGAAGACCTCGGGTTCTTCGTGATCGACAACCTGCCGCCGGCGTTGATCGGCAAGGTCGCCGAGCTCGCACGCGCCGGGGCCGACCTGCCGACCCGCTACGCGTTCGTCGTCGACGTGCGCAGCGGCGACTTCCTCCACGAGCTCGACACCTCGCTCGTCGAGCTGCGGAACCTCGGCGCCCGCACGCGTGTGCTGTTCCTCGACGCCTCCGACCAGGTGCTCGTGAGCCGCTACGAGGCGAGCCGTCGCCGGCACCCGCTCTCCGACTCCGACCGGGTCACCGACGGCATCGCGCGTGAGCGCACGCTGCTCGAGCCGCTCAAAGGCGAGTCCGACCTCCTCGTCGACACGACCAACCTCAACGTGCACCAGCTGCGCGACCGGCTGCGGGAGCTGTTCGCCGACGAGGTCAGCGAGAACGCGCTGCAGATCAACCTCGTGTCGTTCGGCTACAAGCACGGCCTCCCGCTCGACGTCGATGTCGTGTTCGACTGCCGGTTCCTGCCGAACCCGCACTGGGTCGACGCGCTGCGTCCGCTCACGGGCCTCGACCCGGCGGTGCGCGAGCACGTGCTCGGCCAGCCGCTCGGCACCGAGTTCGTCGACCGGGTCGACGACCTCCTGCGAATGCTCATCCCGGCATACCGCGACGAAGGCAAGTCGTACCTGTCGATCGCGATCGGCTGCACCGGGGGACGCCACCGCAGCGTGGTGATCGCCGAAGAGCTCGCGTCACGTCTCCGCCAGCACGGGCTGCCTGCGTCGGTGCACCACCGCGACGTCGCCCGGGGCTGAGCGCCGCCCGGGTCGCGCGGGTGACGCCGCGACGGGGCCGCCCGGTACGATCGACGGTCGAGTCCGAGCGCGTCGCGCCGGCCATGACCACGCAGCTCCGGGAGGCATCCATGGCGGTACGAGTCGGCATCAACGGCTTCGGTCGGATCGGCCGCTCGTTCTACCGAGCGATCCTCGCTCGCGGCGCCGACGCCGGTGTCGAGCTCGTGGCCGTCAACGATCCGTTCGGCGACAACCACACGATGGCGTTCCTCCTGAAGCACGACTCGGTGGGGGGGACGATCCCGAACGAGGTGAAGGAGACGGGCGGCGGCTTCTCGGTCGACGGTCGGGAGATCTCGAAGCTCGAGTCGAAGGACCCCGCGCAGATCCCGTGGGGCGACCACGGCGTCGACATCGTCATCGAGTCGACCGGCGTGTTCACCTCGCGCGACGCCGCCGCCGGCCACCTCGCGGGTGGCGCGCAGCGCGTCGTCATCTCGGCGCCCGCGAACGACGCCGACGCGACCGTGTGCCTCGGGGTCAACGACAGCGTGTACGACCCCGCGCAGCACACCGTGATCTCGAACGCGTCGTGCACCACGAACTGCCTTGCGCCGCTCGCCAAGGTGTTGCACGAACGCTGGGGCATCGAGCAGGGATTCATCACGACCGCGCACGCGTACACGAGCGACCAAGCGCTCCAAGACGTCGCGCAGATGTCGCGTAAGGGCAAGGCCGACTTGCGTCGCATGCGGGCCGCCGCGCTCTCCATCATCCCGAGCTCCACCGGTGCGGCCCGCGCCATCGGCGTCGTCATGCCCGAGCTCAAGGGCAAGCTCGACGGCATCTCCCTGCGGGTCCCGACCCCCACCGGGTCGATCACCGACCTCGTCGCCGTGCTGGGCGCTGAGGCGTCGATCGAAGAGATCAACGCCGCGTTCGCCGAGGCCGCCGCCGACACGAGCTTCCGCGGCGTGCTCCAGTACACCGAAGAGCCGCTCGTCTCCGCCGACATCGTCGGCAACCCGGCATCGTGCATCTTCTCCGCCGAAGACACGATGGCGAACGGGCGCATGGTGAAGGTGCTCGGCTGGTACGACAACGAGTGGGGCTACTCGAACCGCCTGGTCGACCTCGCGGTGTTCCTCGGTCAGACGCAGTAGTGGTCGCACCGGTCCCGCAGCTCGAGGACCTCCCCCTCGGGCGCACCACGCGCGTCCTGCTGCGCGCCGACTTCAACGTCCCGTTGCAGGGCGACGCGATCGACGACGACCTGCGTATCACCGCGGCGCTGCCCACGATCGAGTTCCTGCGCCACGCCGGCGCGTCGATCGTCGCGTGCTCCCATCTCGGTCGACCGAAGGGCGCACCCGACCCGCAGTACTCGCTCGCGCCGGTCGCGCGCCGGCTCGGCGAGCTGCTCGGCTTCGACGTCGCGCTCGTTCCCGAGATCGTCGGCCCGGCCGCGTTCCGCACCGTGTCGAACCTCGCGAGCGGCGAGGTCGCGTTGCTCGAGAACCTGCGCTTTCACCCGGGCGAGACCGCCGACGATCCCGCGTTCTCGACCAACCTGAGTCAGCTCGGCGACGTCTACGTCGACGACGCGTTCGGCGCCGCGCACCGCGCCCACGCATCGATCGTCGGTCCGCCGCGGCACCTCCCGTCGGCGGGCGGCCGCCTGCTCGCCCGCGAGGTGGAGGTGCTCGGCGGCCTGCTCGGAGCTCCGCAGCACCCGTTCGTCGCGATCCTCGGCGGCGCGAAGGTGAGCGACAAGCTCGGGGTGATCGACGCGCTGCTCGAACGCTGCGACACGATCGTCGTGGGCGGCGCGATGGCGTTCACCTTCCTGCTGGCGAACGGCGCGCGCGTCGGCAGCTCGCTGGTCGAGGCGGATCAGGTCGAGCACTGCCGGCGGCTGCTCGACACCGGCCGGGTGCTCGTGCCCACCGACATCGTCGCCGCGACCGAGATGTCCGCCGACGCCACGAGCCGCCACGTCGGGGCCGGTGCGATCCCCGATGGCTGGATGGGCCTCGACATCGGACCCGAGACCGCCGGCACCTACGCCGACGCGATCGCCGGCGCCGCCACCGTGTTGTGGAACGGCCCGATGGGCGTGTTCGAGCTCGACGCGTTCGCCGCGGGCACGCGCACCGTCGCCGACGCGGTCGCCGACTGCCGCGGCTTCACCGTCGTCGGCGGTGGCGACAGCGCGTCGGCCGTGCGCCGCTTCGGGCTCTCCGATCGCATCGACCACGTGAGCACGGGCGGCGGCGCGTCGCTCGAGCTCCTCGAACACGGCGACCTGCCCGGTCTGCAGGCGCTCCGGGAGGCACGCACCGCATGAGCACCTCGGCCCGCAAGCCGCTGATGGCCGGCAACTGGAAGATGCACCACAACCACCTGGAAGCGATCCAAGTGGTGCAGAAGCTGTCGTACCGCCTCGACGACCTCGACTACGAGCGCGTCGACGTCGCGGTGTGCCCGGCGTTCACCGCGCTCCGCTCGGTGCAGACCACGATCGACAGCGACCGCATCCCGATCGCGCTCGGCGCCCAAGACGTGCACTGGGAACAGCAGGGGGCGTTCACCGGCGAGATCAGCGCGACGATGCTCGCCAAGCTCAACGTCACCTTCGTGATCGTCGGGCACTCGGAGCGACGCGAGCTGTTCGGCGATACCGACGACGTCGTGGCGAAGAAGCTGCGCGCGGTGCTCGGCGCGGGCATGCAGCCGATCCTGTGCGTCGGCGAGACGCTCGACGAACGCGAAGCCGGCACCACCGACGCGAAGGTGCAGGGGCAGGTGCGCGCCGCGTTGGCCGGACTCAAGGCCGCCGACGTGGAGCGCTGCGTCCTCGCGTACGAGCCGATCTGGGCGATCGGCACCGGTCGCAACGCCACCCCCGACGACGCCAACACGACGATCGGCGTGGTGCGAGCCACGGTCCGCAGCATCGTCGGCGACGTGGCCGAACGGCTGCGGATCCTCTACGGCGGGAGCGTGAAGCCCGGCAACATCGCCGAGCTGATGCGCATGCCCGAGCTCGACGGGGCGCTCGTCGGCGGGGCGTCCCTCGACCCCGACGACTTCGCCCGGATCGTGCGCTACGCCCGCTGAGTCACCCGGCCCCGACTACCATCACGGGGTCCGTCCGCCGGCAAAGGAGTGGGTCGCGTGCTCAACGCGATCATCATCGGGATCCACGTGATCGTCTCGTTGGTGCTCGTCGTGCTGGTCCTCCTGCACGCCGGCCGGGGCGGCGGCCTCTCCGACATGTTCGGGGGAGCGGCGGGCGGCTCCATGGCTGGCTCCACCGTGGTGGAGCGGAACCTCGACCGGCTCACCGTCATCGCCGCGATCATCTTCACGTTCACGACGATCCTGTTGTCGATCCGCCTCACCTGAGCGGCCCGCCCCGACCGGGGCGTCCGGGGATTCCTGACCGGATTCCCTCGGAATTGCGCGGATCTGATGACGTCGTGACGCGAATTCGGTGTCCGGCGGGAGTATCGTCCCGACGCGGTGTACGGGGCCATCCCCAGCATCGACCCAGCCACGGAGACGGGGAGGTCCCGGTTGACTCTCAGACAGCGCAAGTGGTGGCGAGTGCTCGCGGTGATCACCGCCCTCGCCCTCGTCGCCGCCGCGTGCGGTGACGACGACGACGAGGAAGGCCAGCCCGACACGACCGACGAGACATCGGCCCCCGACGTCCAAGACGGCGGCACCCTCGTCATCGGTGCGGAGCAGGAACCGGAGTGCACCGACTGGATCGCGTCGTGCTCGGGTTCGTCGTGGGGCTACTGGATGATGAACGTCACCACCCTGCCCCGCTCCTTCGACATCGTGAAGGACGGCGAGGACTGGGTCTACGAGTACAACAGCGACCTGCTCACCGGTGAGCCGGTGCTCGACGACAGCACCGACAAGCCCACGGTCACCTACGAGATCAACCCCGAAGCGGTGTGGTCCGACGGTGAGCCGATCACTTCCACCGACTTCAAGTACACCTGGGAGCAGATCGCGACCGGTGACGACATCTACGACACCACCGGCTACGCCGACGTCGAGAGCGTCGACGACTCCGACCCGAGCGTCGCGGTCGTCACCTACAGCAAGGTGTACGCAGGCTGGAAGGGCATCTTCGGCGGCCAGTACGGGATCTTGCCGAGCCACATCCTCGAAGGCCAGGACCGCAGCGCCATGATGGCGAACGGCTACGAGTTCTCCGGTGGTCCGTGGAAGATCGACCGCTGGGAGAAGGGCGTCCAGGCCGTCCTCGTGCCGAACGAGAACTGGTGGGGCGAACCGCCGATCCTCGACGAGGTCGTCTTCCAGTTCATCACCGACACCTCGGCCGAGTTCCAGGCGTTCCAGTCGGGTCAGGTCTCCGCGATCTACCCGCAGCCCCAGCCCGACACGGTCGCGGCGATCGAGCAGGGCGTCGAAGGCGCCGGCACCGACTTCACCGGTGAGACCGGCAACCTCGAAGCGCTCTGGTTCAACAACTCGGCCTTCCCGTTCGACACGGTGGCCGCCCGTCAGGCGTTCAGCTACGCGATCGACCGGCCCGCGCTGGTCGAGCGTCTGTTCGGCCCGCTCGGTGTCACCGAGCCGTCGAACGCGCTGAACCCGCCGATCTTCTCGGGCGTCAGCGACGTCGATGCGTTCTCCTTCTACGAGCAGGACGTCGACAAGGTCGCTGAGCTGCTCGAAGGCGACGGATGGGTGAAGGGCGACGACGGCATCTACGCCAAGGACGGCCAGAAGTTCGCGGCGACGCTGAAGACCACGACCGGCAACGCCCGGCGTGAGCTCACCGCCGAGGTGCTGCAGGCACAGTTGGAGGAAGTCGGCATCCAGCTCGACATCTCCCTCCAGGAAGCCGGCGACCTCTTCGGCGACCAGCTGCCGCGTGGCGACTTCCAGGTCGCGCTCTACGCGCAGGTGGCCACGACGCTCGAACCAGCGCTGTGCGCCATCCTCTGCTCGAAGAACATCCCGTCCGAAGCGAACAACCAGTCGGGTCAGAACTGGCAGCGCGTGAGCATCCCCGAGATGGATCCGCTGCTGGAGACGGTCGACGGGTCGCTCGACCAGGACGAGCGTGTCGCGGCGCAGAAGGAAGCCGACGGGATCATGGCGGAGAACGCGGTCGCACTCCCGCTCGACCCGCTCCCGAACATCCTGCTCTGGAAGGAAGCCGAGATCGTGGGTGATCTGTTCTCGCACCCGATCCTCGGTCCCTTCTGGAACATCCACACCTGGGGTCTGGCCGCGTAGCCAGACGCGCTACCGATTGGAGAGGCCCGGCGGTGACGCCGGGCCTCTCCGCGGTCGGCACTACGCTTCGTCTCCAGATGCTCACGTTCGTCGTACGACGGGTGGCGTACTCGATCCCGGTCCTGATCGTCGCGTCGTTCCTGCTGTTCTGCATCGTCCGGGTCACGTTCGATCCCACCGCGAACCTCCGCCAGTCGCGCGATGTCAACGCAGTGCAGCGTGAGCGCGACCGCCTCGGACTCGACGACCCGCTCGTGATCCAGTACACGAACTGGGCGGGCGACTTCGTGACCGGCGACTGGGGCGAGAGCGACCGCACCCGCGAAGACGTGTTCCCGATGATCCGGCGCGCCTTGTGGGTCACGATGCAGCTGATCTTCTGGGGAATCGCGATCTCCGCGCTGATCGCGATCGCCGTGGGGGTGTACTCCGCCGTCCGGCAGTACTCGATACCCGACTACATCTTCACCGGCATCGCGTTCATCGCGGTCGCGATGCCACCGTTCTGGTTCGGGCTGATGGCCATCAAATGGCTCGCGGTCGAACCGCAGCAAGCCTGGAACCTCGACGACCCGCCGTTCTACTTCGTCGGCCTCCATTCCGCGACCGGCGACAGCGGTTTCCTCGACTACGCGCGCCACCTCGTGCTGCCGGTCATGACCCTCACCGTGCAGATCGTGGCGAGCTGGACCCGCTACCAGCGCGCGTCGATGCTCGACTCCCTCAGCTCCGACTACGTGCGCACCGCCCGCGCCAAGGGCGTGCCGCGCCGCAAGGTGATCTTCAAGCACGGGCTGCGCAACGCGCTGATCCCGCTCGTCACCGTCATGGCGGTCGACATCGGTCTCTTGTTCGGCGGGCTGATCATCACCGAGACGATCTTCTCCATCCCCGGCATGGGCCGGCTGTTCTTCGATTCGCTGCAACGCGGCGACGCCCCGGTGCTCGCCGCGTGGGTCGTCGTCACCGCCGCCTTCGTCATCGCGTTCAACCTCGTCGCCGACACGCTGTACGCGTGGCTCGATCCCAGGATCCGGCTCGGATGAGGATCGACGAGCAGGCACCCGACGAGATCGGCGGCCTGCCGCCGGCCGCGCCGCGCTCGAGCGACACCGAAGCCATCCGTGAGATGGAGCCGGTCGCCCGATCGCAGTTCGAGCTCGTCTTCCGGCGCTTCCTGCGCCACAAGATGGCCGTGTTCTCGGTGTTCCTGCTCCTCGCGATCACGGTCCTGTGCTTGAGCGCCAGCTGGATCGCGCCCTTCGGCGAGAACCAGCAGGAGCTCCTCAACTTCAACCAGAAGCCCGACGCCGAACACTGGTTCGGCACCGACGAGGTCGGCCGCGACGTGCTGTCGCGCATCCTCTACGGCGGGCAGATCTCGCTGAAGATCGGCGTCGCGGTCGCGCTCCTGTCGACCGCGGTCGGCACGCTCCTCGGCGCCATCGCCGGCTACTTCGGCGGCTGGATCGACAACGCGCTCATGCGCCTCACCGATCTGTTCCTGGTCGTGCCGAGCATCGCGGTCCTTGCCATCGCCCTCAGAAAATTCGGCAACAAAGACATCACCATCATCCTGATCCTCGCCGCGGTGTTCTGGATGGTGATCGCGCGCGTCGTGCGCGGCCAGGTGCTCTCCATCAAGGAGAAGGAATACGTCGAAGCCGCGCGCGCGTCGGGCGCGTCCAACACGCGGATCATCGCCCGGCACATCCTCCCGAACGTGATCGGCCCGATCGTCGTGAACGCCACGCTCGCGGTCGCGGCAGCGATCATCACCGAGTCGACGTTGTCGTTCCTCGGCTTCGGCGTGCAGCCGCCACAGACCTCGTGGGGCAACATGCTGGCTCGCGGTCGCAGCTACATCGACGCCGACGCCGCGCACCTCGTGTACTTCCCCGGACTCGCGATCCTCATCACCGTGCTCGCGATCAACTTCATCGGCGACGGGTTGCGCGACGCCTTCGACCCCCAGTCGAAGCACTGAGATGCGCGACCACGCCGAGCTCGAGACCCTCCCCACCGACGGATCCCGGGCGTCCGCCACGCCCGACGGGCCGTTGCTCGAGGTGCGCGACCTGCGCGTCGAGTTCCCGACCGACGAAGGCACGCTGAAGGCCGTCGACGGCGTCTCGTTCTCGATCGACCGGCACCAGACGCTCGGCATCGTGGGGGAGTCGGGGTCGGGCAAGACGGTCACGTCGCTCGCGATCCTCGGCCTGCTCCCGAAGAGCGCCAAGATCACCGGCGACATCCTCTTCGACGGCCTGTCGCTGCTCGGCCGCAAGGAGAAGCACCTCCAAGGCATCCGCGGCAACCGCATCGCGATGGTGTTCCAGGACGCGCTCGCGTCGCTCAACCCCGTGTACAAGGTCGGCGACCAGATCGCCGAAGCGATCGACGTGCACAACGAGCTCGCGAAGCACGAGACGCGCGAGCGCGTGCACGACCTGCTCGACCTCGTCGGCATCGCGAACCCGCGCGAGCGCGCCGGCCTCTACCCGCACGAGTACTCGGGCGGCATGCGCCAACGGGCGATGATCGCGATGGCGATCGCCAACGACCCCGACCTGCTCATCGCCGACGAGCCCACGACCGCACTCGACGTGACGATCCAGGCGCAGGTGCTCGAGGTGTTGGAGCGCATCCAGGAGCGCACCCGCTCGTCGATCATGTTGATCACGCACGACCTCGGCGTGGTCGCCGGCGTCGCCCAAGACGTGATGGTGATGTACGCGGGCCGCGCGGTGGAGACCGGCAGCGTCGACGACATCTTCTACGCCCCGCGGCACCCGTACACGCTCGGCCTCCTCGCATCGCTCCCACGCATCGACCGCCGGCGCGAAGGAACCAAGCTGCACCGCATCAAGGGCCAGCCGCCGTCGCTCGTGTTCGTGCCTCCCGGTTGCCCGTTCCACCCGCGCTGCGAGTTCGCCCGCACGCCGGAACCATGCGCCACTGAACGCCCCGAGCTCGCCCCCGTCGGCGGCGCTCGGCGCAGCGCCTGCCACTTCAGTGCCGAGCTCGAAGGGCTCACGCCCGAGTCGTTGCGCGAGACCGCGTCATGACGTCGGTGTCGGAATCGACGACCGTGCCCACCTCCGGCGCCGACGTCCCGCTCCTCGAGGTCGAGCACCTCGTGAAGGAGTTCCCGATCCGCGCCGGGCTGTTCCGGCGCGAGATCGGTCGGGTCAGCGCCGTCGCCGACGTGAGCTTCACCGTGCGGCGCGGCGAGACCTTCGGGTTGGTGGGGGAGTCGGGGTGCGGCAAGTCCACCACCGGCCGATGCATCTTGCGGCTGATCGAGCCGACGTCGGGCACGGTTCGCTTCGGGGGGCGCGACGTGCTCGAGCTGCGCGGCAATGAGCTGCGCGAGATGCGCAAGCGCATGCAGATCGTGTTCCAGGATCCGTACGCGTCGCTCAACCCGCGCATGACCGTGCAAGGGATCATCGCGGATCCGATGCGCGTCCACGGCACGTGGAAGGACGGCGGCGACGCGCGCGTCAAAGAGCTCATGGCGCTCGTCGGGCTGAACCCCGAACACGTGAACCGCTACCCCCACGAGTTCTCCGGCGGTCAGCGCCAGCGCATCGGCATCGCGCGCGCTCTCGCGCTCGACCCCGATCTCATCGTCCTCGACGAGCCGGTCTCCGCCCTCGACGTGTCGATCCAAGCCGGCGTCGTGAACCTGCTCGAAGACCTGCAAGACCGACTCGGCCTCGCCTACGTGTTCATCGCGCACGACCTGTCGGTGGTGCGCCACACCGCCGACACCGTCGGCGTGATGTACCTCGGCCAGATGATGGAGACCGGCACCGCCGACGAGCTGTACGAGCAACCCGCGCACCCGTACACGCAAGCACTGCTCTCCGCGGTTCCCGTGCCCGACCCGCGCCTCGAACGCAGCCGCACGCGCATCGTGCTCGAAGGCGACCCGCCCGACCCCGCCGCGCCGCCGTCGGGTTGTCGCTTCCGCACCCGCTGCTGGAAGGCGCAGGAGATCTGCGCGATCGAGCAACCCGAGCTCATCGACCGCGGCCAAGGTCACCCCGTCGCCTGCCATTTCGCCGAGGTCCAAGCCGTCGTCTGACACCCCCTTCGGTATGCTTTCGGACCCTGCCGCAAGGCAGCACGTCGGAGTGGCGGAATAGGCAGACGCGCTAGGTTGAGGGCCTAGTGCCCGCAAGGGCGTGGGGGTTCAAGTCCCCCCTCCGACACCACAACTACCTGCGCAAACACCGACGCCGGCCCACTCGGGACCGGCGTCGTTCGCGCGAATCTCTCACGGTTCTCTAACAGATGGTGCCGACGCCGCTCACCATCGGGGCAGAACGGACAACATCTTCCGTGTCTGGTCCAGCCGGAGGACTGTGTGTTCGCAGACCCGATCCTCCGACTACGGAGCTCGGCCGATGTCTGTCAGGTCATCTCCGTAGAAGAAGTAGACGAACGGGTAGTAGGTGTAGATGCCGGGGATCT
>DASUMP010000201.1:0-2407 GCA_036277635.1 Acidimicrobiia bacterium
CTGCCCGGCACCGACTGCCGGATCGTCGCGAGCATCGTCGAGTGCGAGCCCGACGACGTGCGGATCGGGATGCCGGTCGAGCTCGAGTGGTACGACGTGCGCGACGGGACGACCGTCCCGTGCTTCCGGCCCGCGTGAGCATCGGCACGATCGCCGACGTGTTGCGTGCGCATCGGCGCACGCGCCCCGACGCCGTCGCCGTCATCGACGACGACGTGCGCTTCACTTGGGCCGCGCTCGACGATCGGGTCGATCGCGTCGCGCACGGGCTGCGCTCGTGCGGCGTCGGGCCGGGAGACCGCGTGCTGTGGTTGGGCCAGAACTCGTACCGGATCCAAGAGCTGCTGCTCGCCTGCGCCAAGCTCGGAGCGGTCCTGTGTCCGGCGAACTGGCGCCAACAGACCGCCGAGCTCGCGTTCGTGATCGACGACCTCGCGCCGCGCGTCGTCGTGTGGCAGGAACACGAGATCGGTGCGACCGTGCGCGCGGCGCGTTCGGCGTCCGCCGCGGCCGACAGCGCGCGCTGGTTCCGTCACGACGGTCCGCCCGACGACCCCGACGGCTACGAATCGCTGCTCGCCGGTCAGCCGGGGACCGATCCCGACGCCGATGGCGACGCCGACACGCCCGTCCTCGCGATCTACACGGCCGCGTTCGTCGGTCACCCGAACGCGGCGTTGCTCCCGCACCGCGCCCTGGTCGCACAAGGGGCGCTGATGGCGCCGTGGCAGGACATCGACGACTCGTACGTGTTCTTGAACAGCGGGCCGTTGTTCCACATCGGCACGTTCATGCCCAACCTCTCCACGTTCGTCGCCGGCGGTACGAACGTGTTCGTCCCCCGCAGCGACGGTGAGGTGCTGTGTCGCGCGATCGCCGAGCACCGCTGCACGGGCGGCTTCGTCGTCGGACCGATGGTCGACGCGATCGTCGCCGCCAACGCCGACCGCCGCTACGACCTGTCGTCGTTCCGGGGTCGCCGCGGCCACCCGGAGTTCGACGCGATGGTGCAGCCCGACCGCAGCGCGTGGGGTCGGCGGCCGGGTGGCTACGGCCAGACCGAGGTCATGGGCATGGCGACCTTCAACCTCCTCGCGCCCGACGGCATCGGTGCCCACGGCGGCGTGTCACCACTGGTCGAGCTGCGCGTCGTCGACCTCGACGGCGACGACGTGGCGCCGGGCGACGTGGGCGAGATCGCGATCCGTGGTGCGACCGTGATGCGGGGCTACTGGAACCGACCCGAGCTCGACCGCGCCCGGCGGCGCGGCGGCTGGCACCTCACCAACGACCTCGGTCGCTACGAGTCCGACGGCACGTTCACGTTCGTCGGACCGAAGTCCCGCATGCTCAAGTCGGGCGCCGAGAACATCTATCCCGCCGAAGTCGAGGCTTGTCTGCGCGCGCACCCGGCGGTGGCCGACTGCGCGGTCATCGGCGCGCCCGACGCCACGTGGGTGCAACACGTCGTGGCGATCGTCGTGCGTCGCGACGGCACGTCGGTCACCGACGCCGAGCTGATCGAGCACTGCCGAACCCGCATCGCGTCGTACAAGAAGCCGCGTCGAGTGGAGTTCGTCGACGTGTTGCCGCGGGTGGGGTCCGCGGTCGACTACGACGAGCTCGACCGCCACTTCGGCGGGGGTGGCTATCCGGGAGGTGCGACGCGCAGCGTCTGACGCTCAGCGGGTGATGCTCAGAGCGCGAGTGCGCTGCGCTCGCGCTCCACGCTCGCGATGAGCAGCTGCGCGTCGGGGCGGGCCTCGGCGGGCAGCGCGAACGCGTGTGTCGTCCCGTCGCTCAGCTCGAGCTGGAGATCGACGTCGGCGTGGCGGTCGACCGCGAGGTCGAGACGGTCGATGCCGTGGACGTGGAAGCGCCCGAGCGAGGCCCCGGCGGCGAACACCTCCAACACACCCGCGTGGAACGTCAGCGCGAGCAGCGTGTCGGTGCCGCGGACGTGGGACCTGATCTCGAACATCGTGCAACCTCCGGAGCCGTCACCTCTCTTGTCGTCCACTGGACGGCGGGCTGAAGCGCGATCCCGCGATCGCTGACGGGGACTTGTGCCGGCCCACGCGTTGTGCCGAATGAGCGGCGGTATAAGACACTCTGGCACACTGTGAAGCATGGCAGGACGAATGTCTCGTGTGCTCCGGTCGGTCGCGTCGTTGGGGGTCGGCGTGGGGCTGGCCGTCACGACTGCGTGCGGCGGGGCGCCGGCCCCCCCTCGTCCCCGGACCGCGCTGTACCGGGCCCCATCGGTCACCACCGAGCCGGCGCCGCGGGCGCCTCGTGCACCCGTCGAGGGCGTCTCGTGGGCCGCCGACGAGCCCGAGGCCGCGTTCGTGGCGTTGGAGCGCCAGGCGCACGCCCTGTTCGCCCGCCCCCATCCGCTCCGCCTCGC
>DASUMP010000202.1:0-12881 GCA_036277635.1 Acidimicrobiia bacterium
CGCCACGGGGAGGCCGGTGTTGGTGGTGGGCGCGACCGATTCGGCAAACGCGATGTCGAAGCTCCATTCGGCATCGGAGTCGACGTGGGTGGGGAAGTCCGACGCGGTGAACGTCACGGGCACCGACGGCTGGGTGACGACCGCGCCGAGAGGGTCGTCGAGGCGCCCGACGCAGTCCGTGTCGACGGTGACCGTGGCCGCGCTCGCGGTGACGCCGGTGCCCACCACGAGGACGGCGGCGGCGAGCATCGTTGCGGCAACGACGGCGAACAGCCGCGGTAACCGCCGACGGGCGGTGCGCCGAGGTCCGGCTGCGCGAACGTGATCCATCGACGCCCCCCGACGTGCGTCCTGGCGCCGGTCGACTCCGAAGCGTGTGCTCCAGCGTCAGCGTGTGCTCCAGCGTCGCCAGGGTAGTTCCGACCCCCGCCCGTTGCGACGGTCACGCGCCGCGGCGGGCACAGCTGTGGGGGTAGGCCGGATCCGAGGCGGCGCGTGTGGCGTCGGAGACCTGCAGGGGCCGGAACGTGTCGACCATCACGGCGGTCTCTTCGGTGCGCGTCGCGTCGAGCGACTTCTCGGTCGTCGTTCGGCGAGCTCGATGCCTTCCGGGACGCCGAGATCCGCGGCTGGGACCTCCCCGCGATGGCGAGGACTGCCCGTCGGGGCGCGCTGACCGGGCGGGCCGACCCTGACCGACGCACGCGCGAACGCGGCTGCGTACGCTTCGGTCGTGGGATCGGGGGCCGCGCCGGCCGCGGCGCGAAAGCGCGGGGGCTACCCGGTCGCCGTCGTCGGCCCCGTCGAGCTGAGCGCCTTCGCGCCCCGGATCGGGGTCGAGTGGCTGGCGCAGGACCCGACCACGACGTGGCGGACCGCTGACGGCACGATCGGCTTCTTCGACGTCTCGGGGTTCACGCGCCTCTCGGAGCGTCTCGCTCGGCTCGGAAAGCTCGGCAGCGAAGCGATCTCGGAGATCGTCGACGGGATCTACGAAGGGCTCATCGACCCCGTGCTCGCGTACGGCGGCGACGTCATCCAGTTCAGCGGCGACGCGATCCTCGTGCTCTTCACTGGCGACGATCATGCACGGCGCGGCGCGCTCGCGGCCGCGGCGATGCAGCGGTTCATCACCCGGTCGGGTCGCGTCGAGACGGAGCTGGGGGCTGTGCGCTTGCGCATGTCGGTGGGGATGCACAGCGGCGAGCTGCACTTCGTCCTGTTGGGCGCGGAGCACCGACACGTGCTGGCGTTCGGGCCCGGTGCGAGCGCGATGTGCGCGATGGAGAAGGTGGCCGACGCGGGGGAGGTCCTGGTCAGCGACGCGATGGCCGCCGCACTCGACCCCCGCTGGCTCGGTGGCGCCCGTGACGGCGGTCGGCTGCTCCGGCGCGTCCCCGTACCGGACCTGACCGCGGCGGATGCGACGCATGGCGTCGCCGCGCCCGACGGTCCGGCAGCCGACTTCGTGGCGCCGTCGCTGCGCGTGGTGCTCGGGAGCGGCAGCTCGCATGGTGAGCACCGCCAGCTCGTCCTCGGCTTCGTCGGCGTGCGGGGCGTCGACCACGTGTTCGGGTCGTCCGGTGCCGATGAGGCGTCGGCGCGGCTGCGCACGCTCGCGTACGGGGTCGAGCGCGTCGCGGCCGATCTCGAGCTGACATGGGTGAGCGCCGACGCGCTGCCCGGCGGCTGCGACTTCTTCCTGGTCGCTGGCGCCCCGGCGATGCGCGAAGACGACGAGGACCGCATGCTCATCGCGATGCGGCGCATCCTCGCGATCGACAGCGGTCTCCGGACCGCTGCCGGCGTGAACCGCGGACGGATCTTCGTCGGCGACGTCGGTCATCCCCGCCGTCGGGTCTACGGCGTGACAGGAGATGCGGCGAACCTCGCCGCGCGCGTGATGGCCCACGCGCCCGACGGCCTGCTGCTCGCGACGCCTCCGGTGCTCGAGCGGACCCGTCTGCGCTTCGACGCCGAGCCGCTCCTGCCGTTCCGCGCGAAGGGCAAGGCGGCACCGGTCGAGACGATGAGCGTCGGCGACGCGCGCGGACGCCGCGACGCGCCGGACCGTCAGGAGCTCGTCGGCCGTGACGACGAGACCGACACACTGCTCCGCGCGGTCGTCGCATCGGACGGGGTGACGGTCGAGGTCGTCGGCGCGGCGGGCCTCGGCAAGACCCGCATCGTCGAGGAGGTCAGGCGGCGTGCCCCCGGGTCGGACGAGTGGCTGTGGCTGCGGGGCGAGCCGTACGCAGCGGCGGATGCGTACGCGCCGTTCCGGACCGCGCTGCGCGCGTCGCTCGGGCTCGCTGCGGGCGCAGATCCGGCGACCGTCGGTGCCGCGCTGCTCGCTCGCGCTCGCGCGGTCGCGCCCGAGATCGTGCCCTGGCTGCCGCTCCTCGCGCTCGTGGTGGACGGCGTGGTGGAGGCAACCGACGAGGTCCAGCGCCTCGCGCCGGAATTCGTTCGCGACCGGTTGCACGAGACGGTCACGACCTACGTGGCGGCCGCGTTGCCCGCGCGTGTGGTTGTCGCGGAGGACACGCACTGGTTCGACGAGGCGTCGCGCGCGCTGCTCGACCATCTCGCCGACGTCGACCAACCCTGCCGGTTCGCCGTCGTGACGACCCGGCGACCCGAGGGTGCGTCGATCGCGGAGCGGGCGCCGTTCATCCGCATCGACCTCACGCCGCTCGATCGTGCCGCCGCCACCCGGATCGCGATCTCCGCGGCCGAGGACGCCGGGATGAGCGACCACGACCTCGGTGTCCTGGTCGAGCGGGCGGGCGGCAACCCGCTGTTCCTCCGCGAGCTCGTCCTCGCGCGCCGGGCCGGCAGCGGGATGCCTGACTCGCTCGAACGCCTCCTCGCGTCGCGCGTCGACACCGTCGACCTCGGGTCCCGGACCGTCCTCCGCGACGCCTCGGTCGTCGGACCCGAGGTCGACCTCGCGCTCCTCGCCGAGGCGTGCGGCGACGATCGTGTCGTCGAGCCCGACACCTGGCGGGCGTTGTCCGAGTTCGTGACGATCGACCGCGGGGCGATCCGCTTCCGCCACGAGCTCGTTCGCGTCGCTGCGTACGAGGGGCTGTCGTACCGCCGCCGACGCGAGCTCCATGGGCGTGTCGGCGACGCGCTCGCCGCACGCGCGCAGACTCCGCCGGGCGCGCTCGCGCTCCACTTCGCCGAGGCCCAACGTTGGCCCGAGGCGTGGCGGTGGTCGGTTGCCGCCGCGCGCGACGCCCAGTCGAAGGTGGCGTTGGTGGAGGCCATCGAGCACTTCGAGCGCGCGTTGCACGCGGCCCGGCGGCTCGATCTCGCCGATGCCGACGTCGCGGTCGTCGGCGAATCGCTGGGTGACGCGGCGCTGCGCGTGGGCCGGCTCGAGGACGCCGTCGCCGCGTACCGGGTCACGGGCGCGAGAACAGACCTTCCTGCCGCGACGCGCGGGCGACTCATGCGGAAGGTGGGGGAGGTCCGAGAGCGCGAAGGACGCTATCGGGAGTCGATCCGGTGGCTCCGTCGAGCGATGCGGATCCTCGACGGCTGCTCGGAACCCGAAGCGGAGACGGAGTCGGTCCGGGCGCAGCTTGCGTACTCGGTGACGCGCCACTACCAGGGCCACTTCCGTGAGGCGCTCGAAGCAGCGCGCCCGGTCGTCAGCCGCGCGACGAGCATCGGGGACGCGAGAGCGGTCGCGCAGGCATATCTCCAGCTGGAGATGAACGCCGGGCGGCTCGGTCTCCCCGAGCGCGCCGATCACGAGGCGCGCGGCCTGGAGCTCTGGGAGCAGCTCGGCGACGATCTCGGGCTCGGCAATTTGTTGCTCAACGTCGCCGTCACCGCGCTGAACGCCGGGAACACCGCACGCGCGCTCGAGCTGAACGCTCGCGCCCGTGCCGCCTACGAGCGCGCGGGCGACGTGATCGGTGCCGGCATCGCCGTGAACAACCGTGCCGAGATCCTCACCGACCAAGGGCATTGGGACGAAGCGCGCGAGTGTCTGCTCGTCGCCCGGCGCATCATGCGGGCGGCGGGCTACCGCTTCGGAGTCGCGTTGACCACCAGCGGACTCAGCCGCCTCGAGCTGCGCGCGCACCGCACCGAGGAGGCGCAGTCGTTGCTGGCCGAGGCGCTCGACGAGTTCCGAGCGCTCGGTTCGGACGACATGGTCCTCGACACTCGCGTGCGTGAGGTGGAGGTGCTGCTCTACACCGGGCGTGCCGAGCAGGCGCTGAGCTGTGCGCGCCAGGTGATCCGCGACCTGGACACGTTCGGGCCCTATCCGGTGGTGCCCATCACGGCGCGCCGCTTTGCCGCCTACGCACTGCTGGCGCTCGGCGACGTCGCCTCGGCACGGATCGCGCTCGAAGATGCGCGGGAGCGAGCGGACCGCGAACACGCGCGCTACGAGAGCGCGCTGACCCGGCTCGCGCTCGCCGAGTGCGCGCACCGCGAGGGCGCGCCCGACGACGAGCCGCCGACGGTGGCGGCCCAGATCCTGGAAGGTCTCGGCGTCGTCGAGGTCCCCCCGATCCCCACCTGACCGGTCCGTGACGCGCGGGTTACGCTCCGCGCGACGGCTCCTGCGCCGGGAGCCCGACGTGGGGAGTCCACCGTGGGTTGGGTCGGAGTTCGGCGTGGGATCGCCACGTTTCTCGCAGGTGCCCTGACGAGCGCACTCGTCGTCGCACAAGGCGTCGTCACGGCGCCGCCCGCCGCCGCGGCGCCGGCCGTGCTCTCGACGCAGCGGGTCAACGTCGGCCCGGCAGGCGAGCAGCTCACCGATCCGTTCGCGATGACGAGCGGCTCGATCTCCGATGACGGACGCTTCGTGACCTTCGGTACCGGCACCGCGTTGGTGCCCGCGGACACCAACACGAACGTCGACATCTACGTCCGCGATCTGGTCAACCAGACGACCGCACTCGCGTCGGCCGCGACCAACGGTTCCGTCGTCATGCTCGCCGGACGGAACGCGTACGACACCGTGATCAGCGGTGACGGTCGGTACGTCGCGTTCGTACACGAAGGCGCCCTCGTCGCAGGTGACGTGAACAACCACCTCGACGTCTATGTCCGGGACCGGGACACCGACGGCGACGGGATCTTCGACGAATCGGGCGCGGTCGCCACGACGATCATGAGTCGCGCGGCGCAACCAGGCGGGGCCGTCGACATGAACACTGGCCGCAACGCCGGCGCGGGCGCCCAGAGCGGCAGTGTCAACCGGAGGCACGGACTCGACATCAGCGCCGACGGCCGGTACGTCGCGTTCATCTCCGCCGCGAACGACCTGGTCCCCGGCGACACGAACAACCCCGGCGTACAGCAGTTCGACGTGTTCGTCCGCGACCGCGACACGGACGGAGACGGGCTCTACGACGAACCCGGTGCTCAGAAGACACTGCGCGTCAACGTGAGCCCCACGGGCGCGGAGTCGAACGCGAGCTCGACGGCAACTGGCGTGTTCGTCAGCGACGACGGCAGGTTCGTGGCGTTCGATTCGACCGCCACGAACCTCGATCCCGACGACACCGGGACCGCGCGGAGCGTCTACGTCCACGACCGCGACAAGGACGACGACGGGATCTACGACGAGGCCGGCCCCGGCGAGATCGATACCCAGCTCCAGACGATCTCGGTCATCGACTTCACCGACATGAACGCTGATCTGACGGGGGCCGGTGGCTCGCAGCACTTCTCGATGAGTCCGAGCGGCAGGTACATCGCGTTCGGGACTGCGGCGACGAGCATCAATCCGTTCAACCCTGCTGGCGACCGTTGGATCTACGTCTACGACCGTGACGCGGACGGAAACGGCGTCATGGACGAGCGCTTCAGCGGCGCGATCTACTTCGTGACGGCCGGCGCCAACGCGCGTCATCCTCTTGTCACCGACGCCGCGGTGGCCTACGTGGCCGAGAACTGGCACGCCGGCGGCGGTGCCGCCGTCATCGCGCAGATCTTCCCCCCCATCGGCGGGTCGCTCGCTGTCACCTTCGCCAGCGATGGGGGATCGGGCGGGACCGGCAACGCCGAGGAAATGCCACTGCTCGCCACCGAAGCGCCGCGCGTGCTGTACCGCGCGTCGATGCCCACGCTCGTCGACGGCGACACCAACGGGCAGAGCGACCTCTTCGTCACCGAGTTCGGCGAGCAGCCGGCGAACGTCGAGGTGACGCTGAGCGCCGACACCACCTCCACGCCTCCGGGCGCGACGGCGGTCCCGATCAACGACATCCCGACTGAGACCATCCGAGACCTCGGGCTCGACGTCGCGTCGGCGCCGTCGGGGTTGCGTGCGCCGTCGGGCTTGCGTGCGCCGTCGGGATTGCGGGCGCCGTCGGGGTTGCGCGCGCCACTCGCGGAGTTCGCGCCGTCGGGGCTGCGCGCGCCATCGGGGTTGCGGGCGCCGTTGAGCCTGATCGAGGTCGACGTGCCGGGCGGTTGGCGCTCGCTGCTGGTCGACACGCCGTACGAGGGACTGCCGGTGCAGTCCGTCACGTTCGAGCAGGTGCTCCAGCTGTACGTGGGGGTTCCGGTCTCGCTGCCCGGAGGCCATCCGTTGCGGTCGCTCACGATGGGCGACATCGACTTCGCGGCGAGCGCGCTCGTGAACATGAGTCCGGCCGCGCTCCAGCTCGGCGCGACGCCAGTACAGGCGCTCGAGTTCGCCGGTGGGCAGTCGTGGTGTGCACGCCTCGACACGCTCACCAGCGGCGCGCACACGTGCGCGTCGTTCGGTGTCACCAGCGTGACCACGCTGGTCGAGCTCGACCTCACGTCGAGCGCCGCTGTCGTGCTCGACGACCACCCGTCGCTGCGGCGTCCGCCGATCGTCCCGAACCTCGCCGACCTGCGCGCCGCGAGCGCGCCGGTGCTCGACGCGCGCCTCGACGAGCTCGGGCTCGGGGTCACTCGCCTCGGTGAGATCGGGTTGCCCGCAGCGGTCGCCGCTTCGAGTGCGCTCGGCGCCGTGGAGCTCGACGACGTCGCGGCCGGACGAGGCGGCACGCTCGACGGCCTCGTCGAGTGCAGCCTGTCGGGGTTCTCGTGCGCCGCTCCGACGACCCTCGCGCAGGCGAGCGCCGCCGGCGCGCTGAGCCCGTCCGCGCGGCTCGCCATGCTCGGTGCGGGGACGGGCGCCGTCGACCTCGACGACATCGCGACCGCGATCCCGGCTTCGATCGAGGTGAACGACGTCATCACGGGTTACCTCGAGAAGGTCGACTTCCCGTGGGAGAAGCTCGACCTCATCACCTCGGGGGTGCAGGAGTACGCCCCATCCGCCCCGGTGGTCCAGATCACGGCCGGCGTGTCGTTCCCGGCCAGCACGGGGTTCGTGCGTGGCACGGTCGAGGTCTCACTGCCGGCGGGATGGCGCTACGAGCGCGACAGCGCCGAGCTGCACCTCGCCGGCGGCGCGTCGATCGGCGCGATCGATCCCGTCGTCACGTACTCGTCGTCGAGCACGCAGCTCGCCTTCACGGTGCCTGACGTCGACGCGGCGAGCGCGTACGAGATCGTGTTCGGGACGTTGCCGGGTCTCGAGCTCGGAACGCATGCCGCGACGGCGACCGCGAGCTTCGGTGGTGTCCCCGACGCGACCGACGCGCCGTTGCTGCTCACCGTCGATCCGCCCACCGACCCGAGCGACGAGGCGGGGTCCGCGACGCACGTGTCCCCGGCGACGCTGTACCTCCAGTACGTCGACAGCGCGACCGACGTCGACCTGTTCGACTACACGCCGAGCATCGGCGGTCACGTCTCGGTCCGGCTGAGCCACCTGGCCGGCGACGCCGACCTCGTGCTGTACGGACCGCCGATCGACACCGCTGCGAACGGCCCGAGCCCGCGCGCGACCAGAGACGCGGCCCCGCAGGTCCCACCGCTCGAGGACACG
Organism: Acidimicrobiia bacterium; assembly: GCA_036277635.1. Classification (GTDB taxonomy): domain Bacteria; phylum Actinomycetota; class Acidimicrobiia; order IMCC26256; family PALSA-610; genus DASUMP01. The sequence goes on from DASUMP010000202.1 coordinate 7,910, forward strand.
GGCACCGCGGCATCCAACGCGGTCGCTCCGGCGAGTCCGGAGCTCGGCGACGACGTCCCCAAGGTGCCCGGCCAAACCGTGCTGCACCGCTCGACGAACACGGCGGGCGGCGGCGAAGCCGCGTCCGCACCGGGGGCCAACCTGATCCAGGTGTCCGCCTACGACGGACTCACGAGCAGCCTGCCGTACGTGCTCCGCGTCCGCGACAATGCGCCACCGCCCACGACGGCGTGCGCGCCGTACGCGCGAAGCGGCGGCGTCGCCGGCACCTTGGACCTGCAGGGCGTGCCGGCCAGCGTGCAGACGCTCATCCTCGTCAACCAGCAGCGGCTCGGCGACACGTTCGGCACGGCCGCCGTCGGAGGGCTGCTCGCAAACCTCGACGACCTCGCCGCGCACGCGGCGGTCCAGGGCGCGGTGCTCGCGGTCGACGGCGACCCGGCGGTGGCGGGTGCGTACGCGGCGTGGAACGCGGACCAGTGCGATCCCGCGCTCGCGAACGCGGTGGTGAACGAGATCGGCGCGCTGGTCGATCGGGTGCGCCTCGGCGATGCCGGCGCCGGGATCGCTCCGCACCCGAACCTGCAGCACGTGGTGCTCGTCGGTGCGGACGACATGATCCCCATGGCGCGCCTCGACGACACGACCCGGTCGGGGAACGAGCGCGAGTACGCGACTGCGTTCGCGAGCGACACCCCGTACCACCAGGCGTTCCTCTCGGAGTTCACGCTCTCGGACGATCCGTACGGCGATCTCGACCCGATCCCGTGGATGAACCGGCGGCTCTACGTCCCCGACCTCGGCGTCGGTCGGCTGGTCGAGACGCCGTCCGACATCGCGACGGTGATCGACGAGTTCCTCACCAACGACGGCAGACTCGACACCGCGGCCGCGTACGTGTCGGGCTACGACTTCATGGCCAACGGCGCGAGCGAGGTCAGCAGCCGGCTCGCACAGTCACTCACGAGTGCGGGTGGGAGCGCGCCGAACGTCACGACCAGGATCAACGACACGTGGACGACCGCGCAGCTGCTGTCCGACCTCGCCGGAGCCGACCCGGACGTCGCAGGCGTGTACGCGCACTTCGACCACACGTTCGGCGTGTCAGCCGCCGCGAACAGCGGTGGGTCGGCGGACGCCTTCACGAGTGCCGGACTCGCCGCGACGCTCCCGGTCGGCAGTCGGCTCATGTTCTCGATGGGGTGCCACTCCGGACTCTCGGTGTCGGACGCGATCGTGACCGGTCCCGACAACGAGGACCACGCGCAGGCGCTCGCTCGGCGCGGCGCCGTGTACCTCGCGGTGACCGGCTACGGGTTCGGCGACCAGGTGACCGTCGGCCTGCACGAACGGCTGATGGTGCTCTTCGCCGACGAGCTCGACGGCGCCGTCCCCCTCGGTCAGGCGGTCGTCAACGCGAAGCAGCGGTACTTCGCGACGCAGGGCCTCTACGGCGCGTACGACGAGAAGGTCCTCGCGAGCACCGTGCTCTACGGCCTGCCGATGTACCGGGTGGGTGACGAAACCGTGACTCGCGCGACGCCGACGAACGTGACGCCGACCGGCATCGGCGGTGGGCTCTCCACTGCACCGTTCTCCGTCGACCCGACGTTCACCGCGCGCAGCGGTGACCTCGGTGACTGGTACGAGGTCGACGCCGGCGGTGGCGCCACGGAGCCGCCGCTCGCGCTCGCCGGTCGCCCCGTGCAGCCCCGCACCGATCTCGACGTGACCGCCGGGTCGACGGCGCTGCTCCCCGCTCACGGCGCGCTCGTGACCGCGCTCACCGTGGGCAACGAGATCGCCGGCTTCGACGGCGCATTCACGCGAGCCACGATCGATCTCGGAGCGAACGAACCGGAGGTGCCGGCCGGCGACCTCGGCTTCCCGAGCCGGCTCACCTCGCTCGTCACCTACAGCGATGCGCAGCACGGGTTGCCATCGGGGACCGGCCCGCGCCTGCGCCAGCGACTCGTCGTCGTGCCCGGGCAGTACTTCGGCGACGGCGTGGACGACGACGACGGGATCGGCCGCCAGCGGCTCTACTCGCACGTCTCGGGCCTCGTCTACCACTCGTCGAGCACCGACTACGACGCGCCGCAGCTCGTCGGTGCGAGGGGCACGGTGGTCCCCGGATCACCCACGGTCGCGTCGTTCACGGTCGACGCGTCCGACGCGTCCGGGATCCACCGGGTCCTCGCGCTCTACGACGACGGCACCGGCTGGCAGGACGTCGATCTGGGCGAGACGGCGCCGGGTCGCTTCTCCGCCGTCGTGAACGTCCCGAACGGCACCACGGCCGTCGAGTTCATGGTGCAGGCCGTCGACGGCGCCGGCAACGTCGCCGCGAGCTCGAACAAGGGCGAGTTCTTCACCGCCGTCGAGGTCGACGACGACATCGACCCGGTCGCGAGCATCGCCGCGCCGACCGATGGCGCGACGTTCGTGCAGGACGAGGTCGTGCTGGCCGACTACGCGTGCCAGGACGAGCCCGGAGGGTCCGGCATCGCGAGCTGCGTCGGCGACGTCGCGCACGGCGCGCCGATCGACACCGCCACCACAGGACCGCACACGTTCACGGTCACGGCCACCGACGCCGCCGGCAACGTGGGGACTGCTCAGGTGTCGTACGCCGTGGTGGCCGGGCCGAGCGGCCCGACGGTTTCGATCGGCGACGCGACGATCGTCGAAGGCGACGACAAGCAGCGCACGCTCTCGTTCCCCGTGACGTTGTCCGAGCCGCAGACCTCCGAGGTCACGGTCGAGTACACGATCACCGGCGACAGCGCGACAGGCGCGAACAAGCTCCTGCCCGGCGTCGACGTGAACGACAAGGGCGGAGTCGCGAGGACGCTGCGGTTCCGGCCGCTCGCGTCCACCGGCCAGACCCCGACCACGAAGTTCGCCACCGCGATCGTCTACGTCGACGGGGAGGACGAGGGAACCGAGACCTTCTCGGTGACGCTCTCGAACCCGACGGGAGGTGTGGAGATCGGGGACGGAGCAGCAGTCGGCACGATCCTCGACGACGACAGCACCGAGCAGGGAGTCGAGATCGCGATCGGGGACGCGACCGTGCACGAAGGCGCCGACGGGGCACGAAAGGTCCAGCTCCGTGTCGTGCTCGACGAGCGTGCGACGAGCGACGTGACCGTGACCGTCTCGGTGGTCGGCGGCGACGCAGCCCACGCGAAGCTCGCCGGCCCCGGCATCGACTACAAGACGACCCCGACGCGGACGCTGCGGTTCCCACGGTCGTTGTCGACCGGCTTCACTCCGGTGATCAAGACCGTGGTGTTCACGGTGTTCCCCGACGCCGACGGCGAGGTCGATGAGACGATCGTCGTGGAGCTCCAGAACGCAACCGGTGCGACCATCACGCGCGCCGTGGGAACGGTGACGATCGTCGACGACGACTGACCGCCGCCCGGGCCCACACGCCTCGCCGTTGGTGCGATCCGCGCCGCTGAGGCGCGCACCATGACATCAGCGGTCGGTGGGCTGCGGGTGCGAGCGGGGAGACTCGAACTCCCACCCCCGAGGGGACCGGGACCTAAACCCGGCGCGTCTGCCAGTTCCGCCACGCTCGCTCGGCGACGACGGTATCGCCGGCGGGGACACTCACTCCGTCCATTGAAGATCGAGCCCGACATATCGAGGAGATCGCTTCAATGAATGTGGTGGGGGGAGCGGGTTAGCGTGCGCGGCGTCGCGTCGGGGGACGCGGGGGAGGGCGCATGGTGTCGGCCGGGGGCGGCGAAGCTGGACGCGCGCGCACCGAGCTGCGCTGCTTCGCCGAGCTGGCCGGCGCGTGCGGGCTCGCGGTGGCGGTACCCGTCCTCGACGTGTTCGGCAAGAGCCCCGAGACGTTCGTGTTCGAGGGGCTCGGCCGGTGGCAGGTCGTCGCGTTCGGGATCCTCGTCGCGCTGGTGCCACCGGTCGTGCTGTGGGGCGTCGGGCTGCTCGCGGGGCTGGCCGGCGCGGGAGTGCGGCGCGTCGTGCACACGGTCATGCTCGCGCTGCTCGGTGTGGCGTTCCTCGACAAGGTGCTGCGCGACGCCACGCCACTGATCGACGCGCCGCTGCTCGCCGTCTCCATCGTGATCGCAGCGCTCGCCGGTGTCGCGTACTGGCGGTGGGAGGCGATCCGCGTCTTCGTGCTCTTCACCGTCTTCACGCCGTTGCTGGCGCTCGGAGTGTTCCTGTTCTCGTCGCCCGTCTCCGCGCTCGTGCTGCCGTCACCGACGTTGCCGGCCGCGGCGTCGGGGATCGACGCGCCGGTGGTGTTCCTGCTCTTCGACGAGTTCCCCGTCGCGTCGCTGCTCGACGGCAATGGGCAGATCGACGGAATGCGGTACCCCGGGTTCGCGCGCCTGGCGCGCGAGACGACGTGGTATCGGAACGCGACGACGAACGCCGGCGTCACGACGCGCGCGATCCCGATGCTGTTCTCCGGTCGCTACGTCGACGACGGGATCGCGGCGGTCGCCCGCGAGCACCCCGACAACCTGTTCACGTGGCTGCGCGACTCGCACGACATGGCGTACGTGTCGGAGCTCGTGACCCGGCTGTGTCCCGCCGACATCTGTGATCCGCCGCGCCGCGAGCACGCGGGGGCGATGCTCGACGACGCGTGGGAGCTGTTCACCGATCTCGCTGGTCCCGGTGAACCCCCGCCCGCAGACACGGCGCAGTTCGAGGAGCAGCAGCTCGCCGTCGACATCGACCACACGAGCACCGACGCCGAATCGTGGGACGGTCCGAAGAACGCACCGGGACGGTGGGTCGAGTTCGTCGACGGCTTCGCGGCCGAGCGCGACGCCGACCGGCGGGGGTTCCACTTCTTGCACCTCACGATGCCGCACCACCCGTACCGCTACTTCCCGGACGGCACGCAGTACGCGCTCGAGCACCGGGGTCAGCCCGGCCTCGGCTACGACCAGTGGCTCGCGCAGGGTCCGACCGACGTCGC
>DASUMP010000203.1:0-2518 GCA_036277635.1 Acidimicrobiia bacterium
GCTGCAGGTCGTGTGGGTCGTGTGCGGACTGGTGCCCCGCCCCGGCTCGGCAGGACCGACCGGCTGGGGGGCTTAGCACTCACCTCGGGCGAGTGCTAAGCCATGTTGGCACTCACGCCCCGCGAGTGCAAGCCGACGCACCGTCGGGACCTTCGCCGCTGGCCGGCGAGGCCGTCGGGAGCGCACGGTGGGGCCGACCCCCGAGGAAAAGGGGCTCGGCGATGTTCACGCTGCTCCCACTCCTGGTCATCGTCGTCATCGTCGTCGTCTGGGCGGTACGGCCTCGGTCCGAGCCGCGGGTTCCGCTCCCGACCGGCCCCATGGCGCTCGAAGCGGTGCTCCGACGGTGGGTCGACGACGGCTTGATCCACGCGGAGCAGGCCGCCGCGATCCTCGCCCACGAGCGGCCGGCCGCGGCGCGGCTCCCTCGTCGACGCCTCCCGATCGCGATGGAGGCGCTCGGGTACCTCGGCGGGGTGCTCGGCCTCGTCGGCGCGACGCTGCTCGTCGCGCCCTCCTGGGAAGACCTCGGGTTCGGTGCTCAGGTCGCGATCCTCGCGGGGAGCGCCGCCGGCTTCTTCGCTGCCGGCGCGGCCCTGCGCACCGCGACCGCACCACTCGAACGGCTCCGCGAGTTCTTGTGGCTGCTCTCCACCGGCGCCACCGCGGGTGCGCTCGCCGTGGTGGGCGTCGACGGCTTCGACCTGGACGAGCGTGGCGTCGCGCTGCTGACCGCGGGCGGTGCCGGCGTCGTGTCGTTCGCGCTGTGGCAGCTGCGCGACCGTCCGCTGCAGCACATGACGGCGTTCGTGTCGCTCACGGTCGTCGCCGCGGTGTCCGCTACCTACGCCGCCGACGGCTCCGGCCTCACCGGTCTCGCGATCTTCCTCGTCGGCGCGCTGTGGCTCGCTGCGTCGCGCTTCGAGCTCGTGCCACCACAACTGGTCGGTGCCGGACTCGGCGTCGTCGGCGTGTTCGTCGGTTGCGTCGCCACCTCCGGCACCTGGGCGGCGGTCGGAGGGTTGCTCCTCGTCGGCTCCGGCGCGATCGGGCTCGCTTTCGCGCATCGTGGCGCGGCGCGCCCGGACACGGTGTGGACCGCGCTCGGCGCGCTCGGGGCGCTCGTCGGCGCCGCGATCGTCGCTGGCGATTGGCCGGACCTCGCGCCGCTGTTCGGCTTGGCGATCGCGACGACGTTCGTCGGCATCGGCGTCGCGCAGCGCGAGCGCGCGACCGCCGGTGTGCAGCTCGCGTTGGGGATCGTCGGACTGTTCGCGTTCTTGCCGTGGGCGATGCTCGACCTCTTCGGCAACGCGCTCGGCCCTCCCGCGGTCCTGATGATCACCGGTGCCGTGCTCCTCGCAGTCGCCGTCGTCGTGCTGCGGCGTCAAGGCGGCGACCCCGGCACGAAGCCACCTCGTTCGCGTTCCGTGCGCGTCGCCTGAGGCCCGCGCTCTCGTCACGGCACGGCGGTCGTCGTCTCCACCGGCGAACCCGTGCCGCTGTCGGGGCAGTCCTCGGTCCCCGACGCCGAGCCGGATCCGGATGCCGTCGCCGACGGCGATCCCGAGGCCGAACCCGAACCGCTCTCGGGGCACTCGCCCAGGTTGCGGACGTCGCCGCCGTCGTCGTCGCCGCACGCGGCGAGGCCGAGCCCGAGGGCCAGGGCGGGGACGAGCAGGACGCGGAGTGCGGGACGGGGGCGCGAGACGTTCATGACGATGGACTCCTGTGGAGCTCGAGGGACAGATCGGACGGAGCGGTCGGACGCGACGGATCGGGCGTCGAGGGTGCGCCACCGCGCCACACGCCACGGATCGTGACGGTGATCGCGGCGAGCCACGCCGCGTGCAGCGACCAGTCGACGAGCGCGCCGCGCCGGTAATCGGGCAGCAGCGCCCGCCACGCCCCGACCACGGGATGGGTCATCGACTCGAAGTCGACGACGATCGTGAGGTCGGAGACCGCGGCCTCGACGACGAACCACGCGAACACGGATGCGCCGAGCCCGCCGAGCGCGACGACGACCGGCAGCAGCCTCGGGACCTGCGCGACGAACCACGCGAGCGCGAGCACGAGGGCGGGGAGCACCACCACCACCTGACGACCGGGGAACCACCATCCGTGCATCGTCAGTGCGACGAACGACGCGTTGCACCAGCCGGCGGCGAGCACCAGCGTGAGCACGCTCCATCCGGGCGGGCGTCGGCGCACGAGGAACACGAGCGCCGGGACGGCGAGCAGGTACAGCGGATGCCACGCCGCGAGGCCGAAGTCGCGGTCGACGAGCAGGCCGACGAGTCGCGTCGCGCGACCGACGTAGTCGGGATCGCTCCCGACGACCGTGAGCTGCCCGTCGACGAAGTGGTCGCCACTGGCGTACGGCGTGAGCCCCCCGTACCAGGCGAGGTGCGCGACGGCGAACGCGGCGGCCGCCACCACCAGCGCAGCGGCGGCGCGCGTCGCGTCGGCGACGCGCCCGGTGCGCGCGAGGCGGAACCCGCCGAACACGACCAGC
>DASUMP010000204.1:0-3421 GCA_036277635.1 Acidimicrobiia bacterium
CCTGCTCTGGTTCTTCAACGTCGTCCAGACGCCGGCGTACGCCGAGATGGAGCCCGGGGCGCGCAACAACGCCTTCGACAAGCTCACCTGGCGCGCGCTGTGGTGGTTCCGGTGGGCCGCGATGGCCACCGTCGCGTTCGGAGTGCTCATCATCGGGCAGCAACCCGATGTCTACGACGTCGACTACTGGAAGTCGCCCGCCGGCGCCACGTTGCTGCTCGGCATCGCGTTCGGCCTCACGATGTTCCTCAACGTGTGGCTCGTCATCTGGCCGAACCAGCAGAAGGTCATCGCGAACGCGCGCAACGTGCAGGCCGGCGGTGAAGCCGACCCCGAGGCCGCGGGCGCGGCGCGCCGGGGTGCGATGGCATCGCGCCAGAACACGATCTTCTCGCTCCCGCTGCTGGTGTTCATGGTCGGCGCGTCGCACTTCTACCAAGGGCGCCACTGGGTCATCGAGGCCGACGGGAGCGACCTCGCCGTCTGGTTCATCGTCGGGCTCGCGATCCTGGGACTCCTCGAAGCCAACGCGCTCGGACTGCTCGGCGGCACCGCCGCGGGCGGACCCCGCACGATCTACGACACGCACCGCAACGCGATCATCACGGGCGCCGTGCTGATCGTCGTGCTGTACCTGCTCTCCGAAGGGCTGTTCAAGGCCTGAGCGAGACGCGGTCGCCCGCGTCGCTACACGCCGAGGAGCTCTGCGAGGCGGGCGCGATGGTGCGCGCTCGTACCGAAGAGCGGCTCACCCGACTTCAGGCGCTTCACGAGCAGGTGCGCGTCGTGCTCCCACGTGTAGCCGATGCCGCCGTGGAGCTGAATCGTCTCCTTCGCGATCAGTCGCTGGCAGTCGCCCGCCGCGATCTTCGCGACCGCGACTGCGCCGGCCCGGCGCGGGTCGTCTTCGGCGAGCGTTGCCGCCGCGAAGTAGCCGGTCGCACGCGCCCGTTCGAGTGCCACGAACATGTCGGCGAGCTTGTGCTTGACCGCTTGGAACGAACCGATGGGCACCCCGAATTGCTCCCGATTGCGGGCGTACTCGAGCGTCATGTCGAACGCTCGTTGCGCGGTCCCCACCATCTCGAGTGCGATCGGGAGCGTCGCTTCGTCGACAACGCGGCCGATCGCGTCGCCGCCCGATGCGTGGGTGCCGTCGAGCACGCGGGCGCGATCGACCTCGACGTCGTCGAACGTGGCGTGCGCGAACCGGCGGGAGCGATCGAGCGACTGCACCCGCGTCGTGGTGGCTGCGGCGCGGGGAACGAGCACTGCGGTGAGGCGATCGGTGTCGACGTCGTGGGCGAGCACCACGAGCTCGTCGACGGCGTCGCCTTCGAGCACGTAGCGCTTGCGGCCCCGCACGACCGCGCGCTCGCCGTTGCGCCGCACCGTCGTCGCGGGTGCGTCGTCGGGCGACGTGTCGTGCTCGTCGACGATCGCCAGCGCGCCGGTGCACTCGCCGGCCGCGATCGCGGGGAGCCACGTCGCGTGCTGCTCGGGCGCACCGAGGTGGGAGATCGCGGGGACGAGCTGGGTGACCGTGGGGAGCAGCGGACCCGGTGCGACCGCTCGGCCGAGCTCTTCGGCGAGGATCGCCGCCTCGACCGCGCCGAGTCCGACGCCGCCGTGCTCGCTCGGGATCGTGAGGCCGGCCCACCCGAGCGCGCGGAGCGTCGACCAGAGCCGCTCGGCGCCCGTGCCGTTCTCGGTGACCTCGCGTGCGAGCGTGAGCGGACACTCGTTCGCGAGCACGGTGCGGATGCTCTCGCGCAGCTCGTCTTGCTCAGTGGTGAACTCGAGCTCCATGCGCGGCGTGCACCTCGACCGTTGCTGACGGAGCCGCAGGCTAGCGACGGCCGTCGGGCCCGGGCACCTCGTCGCCGACGAGAGCGCGCAGCGCGGTGCGGTCGATCTTCTCCATCGCAGTGAGCGGGAGCGCATCGACGACGCGGAGGTCGTCGGGGAGCTTGTACGGCGCGACGGAGCCCGCCGCGTGGTGGCGCAGCGACTCGAGCGTGGGAGGCGCGTCGGGTCGGCGAGGCACGACGAACGCGACGCCGACTTCGGCCATCACCGGATCCGGTCGGGGCACGATCGCGACGGCCGCCACCTCGGGGTGTGTCGACAGGGCGCTCTCCACCTCGACCGGGTACACGTTGTACCCGCCGCGGACGTACATCTCCTTGCTGCGTCCGACGAGGCGCAGGCGACCGAGATCGTCGACGTAGCCGAGGTCGCCGGTGCGCACGAACCTGTCGGCCGTGAACGCGGCCCGCGTCGCGCCGGGGTCGCGCCAGTAGCCGCTCATGACTGCGGGGGAGCGCAGGCACACCTCGCCGACGTCGCCGGGCGCGACGCGCGCGCCGTCGTCGGCGACGACTGCGAGCTCCACGCTCGCGTGCGGCCGACCGACGCTGACGATCGCATCCTCGTCGGGGTCGTCGAACGAGGTGCCGAGCCCGATGCCGGCTTCGGTGCACGAGTACCGCGTGGCGAGGCGCGCTCCGAAGCGCTCGCGGGCCTCCTCGGCCAGGCCCGCGGTGACCGGGCCGCCGCCGACCACGAGGAATTGCACGGACGACAGGTCGAACCGGTCGAAGTCGGGGTGGCGCAACATGAGCGCGAGCTGCGCAGGGACACCGGCGATCGTGACCATCTGCTCGCGCTCGACGAGCGCCAGCGCGTCATCCGCGCGCCAGCGCGTCATGATGAAGCTCGTGCCGCCCCGGCGCAGGTTCCCGGCAAGCTTGGTCATGAACCCGAGATGGGCGAACGAGGTACCCGTGAAGCTGCGGGTGCCGCCTCCCCACGCGTCGCCGACGTCGGTGCGGGTGATGAATTCGAGTTGGCGGTTGCAGTAGAGCGCGCCGCGCGGGAGTCCGGTCGTCCCCGACGTGAAGATGATCGCAACCGGGCGATCCGGGTCGTCGGAGAGCGGCGGCGGGTGCCCCGGTTCGCGCAGGTCGGCGAGCAGGTCGCGTGCGTTCGTCGCGCGCGCGATCGGGATCGCCCCGTCACGAGCGACGCCGCACGGGGGCGAGTGCAACACCACTCGCGGTGACGCGATGTCGAGCACCGCCGCGCGCTCGTGATCGGTCAGCCGGTCGTTGGCACCGGCAGTGATGGCGCCGACCTTGGCGATCGCGAGATAGGCGATCAGGTACTCGGGTCCGGGGGGCAGCACGAGGCCGACGACATCGCCGCCGCCGACATCTCGCCGCGCGAGTCCACACGCGACCGCGTCGGAGATCTCGTCGAGTTGGGTGTAGGAGAGCGTCCAGCCGTCGTCGGTGACGTAGGCGGTACGATCGCCGAATCGACGTGCCGCCTCACGTGTCGTCGCCGGCAGCATCGACGGACCTTTCGGATGCGTCGGGGGGAGGGGCTGAGTGAGCGAAGCGTACAAGTCCCCCCGCCG
>DASUMP010000205.1:0-2415 GCA_036277635.1 Acidimicrobiia bacterium
CGATCGAGGAACGCGCATGCTCAGCGAATCCCCGGTGTTCCCGGTCTTGCTCTCCACCGACATGGAAGCGAGCCGGACGTTCTACGGCCAGACGCTCGGACTCGAGCTCGCGAGCGAGTACCGCGTCGGCGATGAGGTCGATCGCCTCGTCTACAAGTGCGGCAACGGCACGCAAGTGGCGATCTCGCACAGCACGATCGGCACTTCCGATACGCAGACACAGTGCGTGTTCCGCGTGCCCGACCTGCGCGCCGCGATCGACGACCTCCGCGCGCGGGGCGTGAAGGTCGAGGAGTACGACGAGCCCAAGACCAACGACGGGATCGCCGACATGGGTCATTCCTGGGCCGCGTGGATCGTCGACCCGTCCCGCAACGTCCTCGGCGTCGTGCAACCCAAGGGCTGAGCCGTTCCGTGGACGGTGAGCGTCGGTCGCCGGGCTCGCGTCAGCGATCACCCGACGTCGCCGCGCCGAACTGGTCGCCCGTCTCGGCGATGCCGCGGACGTCGGAGCTGTCCTGCGTGAAGAGCTGATCGCCCGCGAGATCGAGCCCGCCGCTCGGCGCCGCGATGAACACCCAGATCGCTCCCGCGTCGGCGCGCGGACCGAGGTCTTCGAAGGGAGCACCGACGAGCACTCGCTCGCCGTGCGTGCTCACCGCGTGGCCGAAGCGGTCGCCGGTCTCGCTGTCGCCTTCGACGCCGGTGCTCGCTTGTGTCACGAACTGATTCCCCGCCGCGACGAGCCCGCTCGCCGACGCGCGGATCACTTGGACCGCCCCACTGTCGGCGGCCGCGCCCACGTCTTCGCCCGGAACGCCGACGACCACGAACGCATCGGCTCCGGCGCTGAGCGACGCGCCGAACCCGTCGCCCGTCTCGGCCGACCCCTCGAGCCCACCGACTCCTTGCCACCAGTGCTGGGCGGGCGCGGGCGCGCCGAGTGACACGACGACGATCGCGCCCGCGTCGGCGGCGCTGCCCACGTCTTCGCCGGGCGCGCCGATCACGAGCGTCGGATCGAGCCAGGCGAGCGCAGCACCGAAGTGGTCACCCGCTTCCGAGATCCCCGGCGTGCCCGCCGATCCCGGCAGAAGGTTCCTCGTCGCGCCGGACCCGGGAAGGTCACCGGACGCCGCCGCGAGCACACTCACGATGCCGGCGTCGATCGACCCGGCGACATCTTCGAGCGGCGTCCCGACGACGAGCGCCGTGCCCGCGCTCGCGAGCGTGGTGCCGAAGCGGTCGTGCGGCTCCGACGCGAGCCCGAGGCTCCGTTGCGAGATCAGCACGTCGCCGCCCGTGAGCGTCCCGTCGACCACGTGCACGAGACCGGCGTCCTCGATGCCGCCGAGATCCTCGCCGGGTGCGGAGATGGCGAGCCACCCTTCGCCGTTCGAACGCGTGCCGATGGCGATCGCAGCCCCGAACGCGTCGCCGGGCTCCCGACCACCCGAGATCAGTCCCCGTCCCTGCAGCAGGCCGCCTGCCTCGAAGTAGTCGAGGCCCCCGTCGGGCCCGCCGGGCAGCACGTACACCGCGCCCGCGCCGTCGTACGCGCCCGGCGCGCCGATCACGAGCTCGGCGAACCCGTCGCCGTCGAGGTCGCCCTGCGCGACGGTCGCTCCGAAGCGCGCACCCGCTTGGAGCGGTCTGCGAATCGACGCAAGCGTGATCGGCCAGCTGCCGATTCCCGAAAGCGGCTCCCCCGCTTCGGTCGGTGGGAACCACTGCACCGCCCCCGCGTCGAAGACCTCGTTCACGTCCTCCCCCGGCACGCCCACCGACGCGCTCGTGCTCGCGTCGAGACCATGCGCGGTGACCGACCACGCCCCACCCACGAGCGACCCGACGAGACCGACCACCACCGCGCTCGTCCGCAGTCGCTTCGCCAACGCGCTCACCTCTGCATCCTGTGCGCGTTCGCGTCCGCCGTCCACGGCCCGAGTGCCCACGATCATGGTGGCCGAAGTTCATCCCGATGTGGTCGGCGCGACCGGGTCGGGATCGCCGGACGTTGCCGATAGAGCGCGATCTGCTTACTGGGGCCGCGCGGGACGCGGCCGGGCTCGCGACGACGCGCGGCGTCAGTGGGTCGGCATGGAGCCGCCCGTGTGGGCGTAGGTCTTGTTGGTGATCCACCAGCGGCCGTCGATGCGCGCGACGGTGAAGTAGTCGACGAAGTCGCAGCCCAGGTAGTCGTGCTCGACCAGCACGGCCACGCCGGCGTCACCGGCGACGTCGACGGTGCGGACGTCGGCGGAGTAGTTCGGCCCGGCCATCGACGGGCTGCTCTCGACCATCGCGATGAACTCGCCGATCGGGACGTAGGTCTCCATGTCGCCGATGTGCCCGAACATGCGCGCATCAGGGTGGAACGCTTCCTTGAGCTTGGCGGCGTCGCCGCCCGAGCCG
>DASUMP010000206.1:0-3308 GCA_036277635.1 Acidimicrobiia bacterium
CGCGACATCGCCGTGAGGACACGCGCGACCGCGTCGAAGAGCAGGAACGGCGAGCGATCGGTGGCCGCGGTCGCGTCCGACGCCGGCGCGAGCTCGGGCATCAGCGGCGCGAGCGACGGGGCGTCGCCGAGCGCGGTCACATCGAGCTCGCGCAGCGCTTCCGTCCACGGCCAGTAGGCCGGTGCACCGTCGAGATCGTGCGCGCGACCGCGACCGGTCGCGAAACCGAGCGCACGGGCGCGCGCGGTGGTCCATTGGGCCAGCGCCGACTTGCCCATGCCGGACTCGCCGCGCAGCAGCGCGACCTGCAGCCGCTCGTGCGCGAGGTCGAGCACACCGTCGAGCGCGCCGAGCTCGCGCTCGCGCCCGAAGAGGCCGACGCTGCGCGACGGAGCGCGCGGCTCGGGAGTGGGAGCCGCCGGCGCGAGGAGGAGATCGGGGTCCTGGGCGAGGATCCGGTCCTCGAGCTGGCGCAGCTCGGGACCCGGCTCGACACCGAGCTCGTCGATCATCACGCGTCGACCATCCGCGCAGCACCGCAGCGCATCGGCTTGCCGACCGACGCGGTAGAGCGCGGTCATCAAGAGCGCGCGCAGCCGCTCCCGGAACGGATGCGCCGCGACCAACGCTTCGAGCGCCGGGATCGCCGCGTCGGGGTGCCCGGCGGCGAGCGTCGCGGCGTGCAGCTCTTCGTGCGCGGCGACGACGAGCTCGGCGAGCTCGAGCGTTGCGGTGCGGGCCCAGTCCTCGTACGCGACGTCGGCATACGGGTCGCCGCGCACGAGGTCGACGGCGGACCGGGCGGCGGCGATGGCAGACGCGGGATCGCCCTCGGCGCGGGCCCGCCGGGCTTCGCCGACCAGCGACGTGAGTCGCTGCGCGTCAACTTCGTGCTCGTCGAGGACGATCGCGTACCCCGGACTCACGGTCCGGATGACCGACTCGTCACGATCACGCCCCCCGTCGAGCGCCCGCCGGAGGTTGGACACGTAGACCTGGACGGTCCCCGGCGGGTCGTCGGGGAGGTCGTCGTCGGACCAGAGCGCCTCGATCGCCGCGTCGACCGACACGACGGACCCAGCGTCGACGAGCAGCCGGGCCAGCAGCTTGCGGGGCTTGCGCCCGGGGAGCGCGACCTCGGCGCCGTCACGCACCACGCTGATCGGTCCGAGCACCCGGAACTCCACGGCGTGACGCTACGACGGACCCGCCCGCGCGTGCCCGACCGGCCTCGGCCGCTCCAAAGGAGATCGAAAGGTCCCTCGGTCAGGGTGCGGGCATGGCAACTCGACACGCAACCCTCATCGCCGAGCAGCACCGCACCTTCGAGACGCCCCGGCGCCGCTACGGGCTCGTCGCCCGGTCCCTCTTCTTCGGGATGGACCTGCTCTACGGACGGCGGCGGACGCTGCAGAAGTTCTTGGTGCTCGAGCTGGTCGCTCGCGTCCCGTACCAGACATGGGAGCACGCGGCCTACCTGTCGATCACCCGTCACGCTCGGGAGACCCGCCGCGCCCGAGCGATCTACGACCGGGTGCGGAGCGCGCGCGACCAGCAGGACAACGAGCAGTGGCACCTGTTCATCATCGAGGACGTGCTCGAGCACCGCGGCGAGCGGCTCGGTTGGTTCCGCTACCGCCTGCTCCCCCAGATCATCGCGTTCAGCTATCTCCTCGTGTCGCTGCTGCTGTACCTCGTGCGTCCGGCGTGGTCGTACGCGCTGAACGCCGACTTCGAGGACCACGCCGAGCACGAGTACATGACCTTCGTCGCCGAGCACCCCGAGCTCGAGCAGGAGTCGTGCACCTGCACCGTCTCCGACGACTACGGGTGTCCCGAGTCGTTCGCCGACGTACTGCGCCAGATCGGGCTCGACGAACGCCACCACAAGCAGGAGAGCCTCGACGAGCTCGCGGCCCTCGCAACGAGAGGATGAACCATGCGACGTCTCGCCACCATCGTCACCACCACCGCACTGCTCGCGGGCACCGCCGCGTGCGGGAACGCCGCCGCCGACAGTGACGGCTCGATCCCGACCGGCTCGTCGAACCCGCCCGTCACGGAGCTGGCCCCGCCAGGTTCCGAGCCGCCGCGCACGACCGTCGACATCCCCCGAGGGTTCTCGGTCGGTCCGGCACGGTTCGATACCGACGAGGTCTTCTGTGACGACGCCGGACCGTTCCGAGCTCGTGGACGGGGAGCGTTCGAGGTCGCCTACCAAGGTGGCATCCTCGGCCCGTTCGTCGTCACCGGCGTCGGCACCTACGACGACGTCGACGCGCTCTACGACGGGTTCACGCGCGCCGTCGAGGCGTGCAGCACCGACGCGACCACACGCTTTCGCGCGGTCGCGTTCCCGACGCTCGGCAATCGCACCTACGCCGCACGCTTCACGACTGCGATCGGCGTCTGGCGTCTGCACGGCGCGCTCGTCGTGATCTCGGTCGGATCACGAGCCGCGACGATCACCGCGCTGAGCACGCGCGCGCTCTCGAACTCGCAACTGTTGCGCCACGCGGAGGCCGCCTACGCCCGTCTAGCGGTGTGACGCCGAGCACTCAGGGAGCGAAGTCGGCACGTCCGTGTTCGGCGAAGCGGGCACGCAACGCCGCGCGGTCGGCGTCGGTGAGCAACCGGTAGTCGGCGTCGCGCGCCGGCTTCCACCACACCGGGTCGCTGGTCGCCCACGCCTCCGCGCGCAGGGGCTTGCGGTCGACCTTGTCGGGACCCGTGGTCGGCAGACGTTCGACGATCCGCACGAACGTCGGCGCCCACTTCGTGCCCAGGTCGCGCTGCTCGGCGAGGAACCGTTCGAACCGGGTCGGATCGAACGTCGCTCCCGGGCGCAGCTCGAGCGCGGCCATGACCTGGTCGCCGGTGACCGGGTCAGCGACGCCGTACACGGCGACCGCGGCGACGTCGGGATGCCGGCCGAGGATGCGCTCAACCGGCGCCGCCGCGAAGTTCTCGGCGTCGACGCGGATCCAGTCGGTGTGGCGGCCCGCGAAGTAGAAGACGCCGTCGGCGTCGCGATACGCGAGGTCGCCCGACCAGTACCACCCGTTGCGCATGCGATCGGCCGCGGCGGCGTCGTTGCGGTAGTAGCCCTCGAAGCGCACGTTCGGGTCGCGCCGGACGATCTCGCCGATGGCGGCGGTCGCGTTGATGAGCCGACCGTGCTCGTCGAACTCGGCGCGCGGGCACTCGACGCCGGAGTCGGGGTCGACCACCACGATGTCGTGCTCGGGCGCGGCGACGCCGAGTGCCCCCCGCTGCGCGCCGCGAGTCGGAGCGAGCACGATCGCGCC
>DASUMP010000207.1:0-6406 GCA_036277635.1 Acidimicrobiia bacterium
GCCGCGAGCGTGACGGCGGTCGCGCGCACGGGTCCGACACGCGCGAGCGCGAGATACGTGACGTGCAGGTCGCGCGCGATCACCGGTGCCGAGCACGCATCGCGCAGCGCCTCGCGTGCCGCCGACTCCGCGAGCGTCGCGACGATGCCGCCTTGCACCGCGCCGAGCGAGTTGCGGATGTAGTCGTGCGGGTGGAGCTCGACCACCGCACGCCCGTCGCCGCGCTCCACGAGTCGCACGCCGACCTCGTCGATGAACGGGCCGCGGAACGCCGAGTCGGCGAGCGCGAGCGTCGAGCGGGCCGTGGATCCGTGGCCGTCGATCACCGGGTTGCCGTCGCGGCGGGGCAGGACGCCGAACGTCATCGTCGCCGCCCCGAGCGTGACCGCGGCACCGCCGTCGGGTGGTTCGGTCGCGAGCGTCACCTCCAGCACGACGGTCGTGCGCCCGGCGCGCAGCACGTGCGCGTGCGCACGGACGGTCCCGGCGCGGGCGTCGTCGACCAGGTGCAGGGTGAGGTCGGCGGTGGCGATCCAGTCGGGGCGGGCCGCGTGCGCGGCGAGCCCGCCGCCGATCACGTCGACGAGCGTCGCGAGCGCGCCGGTGCGGACCCCGCCGTGGTCGTCGAGCAGTGCGGGCACCACCGGCAACCACGCGACGCTCGATCCGTCGGGTCGGTGCTCGACGTCGAGGCGCAGGTCGCGCAGCAGGTGGTGCGCGGGCGGGTAGTCGGGGACGAGCGTCACGCGGTGCGCACCTCGATGCGGCGGTCGCGTTCACGCACCGGTCGCGTCGTCACCGTGCCCTTGTCGTCGAACCGGCCCCGCTCGTTGCGCTTCCCGGCCCGCCCGTCGACGGTGAACGACCAGCCGTGCCCCGGGCAGATCAGCTCCTCGCCGTCGACGCGGGCTTCCGCCAGGTCCCAGTCGAGGTGGGGACAGCGGCGCGGCTGCGCGCACAGCCGGCCGCTCGCCGAGCGCCAGACCACGACCTCGCCGTGCGCCAGCACCGCGCCGCGTCGGAGCGCGTCGCTTGTGGCGACGGCGACCCAGTCGTCGTCGCTCAGTTCCACGATGCGTCCTCGGGATAGAACGCGAACAGTGCGCCGCGACCACCCTGTCGGAGCAGCACCCGACGCCAGAGGCCGTCGACATCGGCGGTGAACACGTCGTCGGCGTCGACGTCGGCGAGGAACCATCCGTCGACGTCGAGCTCGCGGTCGAGCTGGCCGGGAGCCCAGCCGGCGTAGCCGGTGAACACGCGCACCGCCTGCAACCCGATGCCCAGCTCGAACGGGTCGGTGCCGAGATCGACGCTGCCGATCGATCCGAGGACGGGGGTGAACGCCTCGTGCTCCGCGTCGGACTCGGCGCGAGCGAGCGCGATCACGGCGTCGGGAGCGACCGGACCGCCGATGAAGACGACCTCGGGCGGGGTCGCCAACGGAGCCCAGTCGGGGAGCGGGTCGGAGAGATCGGTGTCGCTCGGACGGTTGAGCACGAGGCCGAGCGCGCCCTCGTCGGAGTGCTCGAGGACGAGCACCACGGTCCGATCGAAGGTCGGATCGGTGAGCAGCGGCGTCGCGACGAGCAGCCGGCCGCGGCACGAGGGACGCATCGGCCTAGCCTCGCACGTCGTGTCGCTGCTCGACGATCTGCGCGCCGTGGTCGGGAACGCGCACGTGGTCACCGACGAGGCGATCACCGCGTCGTACACCCGCGACTGGACCGGCCGGTTCTCCGGCGCGGCGCGCGCCGTCGTCCGACCCGCCGATGTCGACGAAGTCGCGTCGGTGCTCGCGGCGTGCAACGACGCAGGTGTCGCAGTCGTGCCCCAAGGGGGCAACACCGGACTCGTCGCCGGGGCGGTGCCCGAACGCGACGAGATCCTGCTGAGCCTCCGTCGCCTCGACGAGCTCGGCGCGGTCGATCGACTCGTCGGGCAGGTCACCGTTGGGGCGGGTGTGACGATCGCGACGCTGCGAGCGCACGCGCACGACGCGGGTTGGGAGTACGGCGTCGACCTCGCGGCCCGCGACAGCGCGACGGTGGGCGGCACGATCGCGACGAACGCCGGCGGGCTGCACGTCCTCCGCTACGGGCCGACGCGCCGTCAGGTCGTGGGGTACGAAGCGGTCCTCGCCGACGGCACGCGCTTGCGCCGACTCGACGGACTCGAGAAGGACAACACCGGCTACGACCTCGCCGCGTTGCTGTGCGGGAGCGAAGGCACGCTCGCCGTCGTCACCGCCGCGCGACTGCGTCTCGTTCCCCGCTCCGCGCACGTGGTCGTCGCGTTGATCGCGTTCGCATCGGTCGACGACGCGGTCGCGGCAGCATCGGTGCTGCGGCGCACGCTCGACAGCCTGTCGGCGGTGGAGCTGTTCGTCGACGACGGCCTCCGTCTGGTGTGCGATCGGCTCGCGCTGCCCCCACCGTTCCCGGTCGCGTCGCGCGCGTATCTCCTCGTCGAGTGCGCCGCCGCGCACGACCCGACCGACGAGCTCGCGGCCGCGACGGGGACGCTCGCCGACCGGGTCGAGGTCGGCGACATCGCGGTGGCGAGCGATCCCGAACGCCGCGCCGCGCTGTGGCGGTACCGGGAGGGGCACACCGAGGCGATCAACCTCCTCGGCGCGCCCCACAAGCTCGACGTGACCCTTCCCGGAGCGGTCCTCGCGTCGTTCGTCGACGTCGTTCCCGGGGTGGTCGCGCGCGCGCTCCCGGACCGTCCCGACGCGCGCGTGTGGTTGTTCGGACATGCGGCCGACGGCAACGTGCACGTGAACGTCACCGGTGTGGACCCCGACGACGACCGGGTCGCCGACGCGGTGCTGCACCTCGTGGCCGAGATGGGCGGCAGCATCAGTGCCGAACACGGCATCGGCACCGCGAAGCGGCGATGGGTGCACCTCACACGGACGCCACAGGAGCTCGCCGCGATGCGCGCGATCAAGCGCGCGCTCGACCCTCGCGACATCTTGAACCCACGGGTGCTCTTCCCCGACGACGGCGTCGGATCAGAACACGACGACGCGTGAACCCATCGGCACCAGGTTCGCCGACCACATGAAGTCCATGGCGGGATTGATCATGCGGACGCACCCGTGCGACGCGGGATACGCAGGAACGCTGATGTAGCCGTGGAACGCGCGTCCACCGTCGAAGAACCGCGGGCGGTACAAGCAGCCGTCGCACGATCTGGTCCGGCCGACATCCGCGCGGTAGATGACGAACGAACCCGGTCGGGTCGGGGTTGCCGCGGTCCCCGTCGAGACGTCGAAGACCCACTGCGTCATCCCGCCGCGCACGATGAACGTGAGCTGGCGCCGCAGGTCGACCGCGGCACCGT
Source organism: Acidimicrobiia bacterium (assembly GCA_036277635.1). Classification (GTDB taxonomy): domain Bacteria; phylum Actinomycetota; class Acidimicrobiia; order IMCC26256; family PALSA-610; genus DASUMP01. The sequence continues at coordinate 3,352 of DASUMP010000207.1, forward strand.
CACCGGTGATCGGTGCGGCGGGGATGCCGCGGAGAAGCGCGGCGCGCGTCGCGGCGTCGAACACCCCGGTGCGCGCGAGGCCGTGGGCCTTCTGCACCGCCCGCACCGCTTGGAAGGTGGCGAGCCCGTAGCCGCCGTCGAACGTGCCGACCCAGTAGCCGCGTGCGTGGAGCTCGCGCTGGAGCTGCGCCACGGCCGCGCCGCGTGATCCGGGAGCGAGACCCGCCTGGAGCGCCGGGGCGGCGAGCAGCCAGTACCCGACACTGCCGCTCGCGCGACTCGCGATCGCGGCCGTGCGGCCCGACGCGAAGCGACCGATCGAGTTCCCGAGGAACGGCGCGTCGCCGAAGCCGAACACGCCGCCGTCGGCGGCCGCGAGCCAGTAGCCGTTGCCACCGGTCGTGCGCGCGATCCCCACGACCGGGCTCGACGTGCGGCCCGCGGCGGAGCCGCGGAACGTCGCGTCGCCGAACGCGAAGATCCCGCCGTCGGCCGCCGCGAGCCAGTAGCCCTTGCCGGTGGGGGTGGCCGCCATGCCGACGATGGGTTGGCGCAGGGCGAGGTTGCCGGTGGAGCCGCGGAACGTCGCGTCGCCGAACGCGAAGATCCCGCCGTCGGCCGCGACCAGCCAGTAGCCCTTGCCGGTGGGGGTTGCGGCCATGCCGACGATGGGTTGGCGCAGGGCGAGGTTGCCGGTGGAGCCGCGGAACGTCGCGTCGCCGAACGAGAACACACCACCGTCGCGGGCCACGAACCAGTAGCCGTTCCCGGTGGGGGTGGCCGCCATGCCGACGATGGGTTGGCGCAGGGCGAGGTTGCCGGTGGAGCCGCGGAACTTCGCGTCGCCGAACGAGAACAGTCCGCCGTCACTCGCGAGCAGCCAGTAGCCGTTGCCCGACGGCGTCGACGCCACCGCGATCGGGTTGGCGCGTACCGGCAACCCGCGCGTCGACCCCGCGAACGGCGCGCTGCCGAACGCGAAGAACGTGTCGTCGCCGCCCGCCGCGGCGGCGGGGGTCGTCGGGACGGCCACGAGCCCGGCGACGAGCGCAGCCTGCGCGAGGAGCACAGCCCACGCTCGGCGGCGCGGCACAACGGAGGAGGCGGAGCGCGAGGTCATCGTCGTGTCATCGAGTGCGAGGTATCCGGTCGGGGACGGAAGCATCGCACACGACCGGCCCGAACCAGTGGCGCGCCGGTGCACCGAATTCCGAGCCGTCCGGGAACCGGAACACCGCACGCGCCGACTCTGAGGGGACGGGTGATGCGACACATCGTTGTGTCGCTGTTGAGCACCTTCCGCCGGCGCGGCGCGTAGGGTCCCACCCCGGGGGTGGGTCGGGGCGCGACCCCACACGTGCTCCACCCACCCCCACCCTCGTCGCGCGCACCCATACGCTGCCGCCGTGGATGGTCGGCCGGGGAACGAGAACGGGTACGCGCGCGGCTACACGCGGGTGCTCGGCGCCAACGCGATCTCGAACCTCGGCGACGGCATGCTGCTCGCGGCCGCGCCGCTGCTCGCCCTCGAGCTCACCGACGACGCGTTCCTCGTCGCGGGCGTGTCGGTCGCCGCGACGCTGCCGTGGCTGTTGGTCGGTCTCTTGTCGGGTGTGGTCGTCGATCGCATGGACCGACGGCTGTTGCGCGCGCTGGTCGACTCGCTGCGAGCGCTCGCCCTCGCCGTGTTCGCGCTCGCCGTCGCGCTCGACGTGGTGGAGCTGTGGATGCTCTTCGCCGTCGTCTTCGTGGTCGGGATCGGTGAGACGATCGCCGACACGGCGGCCCACGCGATGCTGCCGATGGTCGTCGCGCCCGAACGGCTACGCGTGGCGAACAGCCAGATCCAGGCGTCGACGCTCATCAGCGACCGCCTCGTGGGTCCGCCGCTCGGCGGGGTCGCGTTCGTGGCGGCCGCCTCGCTGCCGTTCTGGATCGATGCCGCGTCGTTCGCGATCGCCGGGGCGCTCGTGCTCAGCTTGCGGGGGCGGTTCCGGGCCGTCGCGCCCGACGTCGACATCGCGCCGACCCCTGATCGCGGGCGCGCCGACGGTCTGCGTCGGGAGCTGACCGCGGGCCTGACCGCGCTGTTCGCGGATCCCATCCTCGGCGCGATGGCGCGAGTCGTGGCGGTGTGGAACGCGCTCGACGCGATGATGACCGCGGTGCTCGTCGTCCTCGCGGGCGAGCGCCTCGGCATCGAGGGTGGCGGGTACGGCGTGCTCCTCGGCGCGCTCGCCGTCGGCGGGCTCATCGGCAGTGCGACCGCGCCCGCGATGCTGCGCTGGTTGGGCGACGGCGGCGCGCTGCTGTTCGTCATCGGTGCGTCGGTCGTGACCGCGGTCACCTTGGCGCTCACCACGACGCCGTGGGTCGCGGGGGCGGCGCTCGCGCTGGCCGGGTGGCTCGGCGTCACCTGGAACATCACCGGTGCCGCCTTGCGCCAAGAGCTCGTCCCGCCGCAGCTGCTCGGCCGGGTGACCTCGGCGTACCTGCTGTTCGCGCTCGGTGCGCTCCCGGTCGGCGCGGTCCTCGGTGGACTCGCGGCGCGCGTCGACATCCGGCTGCCGTACGCGATCGCGGCCGTCGGGTCGCTCGCGATCTACGTGTGGGCGCTGCCGCGGCTGTCGAACCGGCAGGTGGCACGCGCCCGGCGCCGTGCGACACCCGAGCGCTACGGCTTCTGACCCGGCGCGGTCACTCGGCGGCGACGACCACTTCGCTCGCCTTCACGCTGTACCAGAGCTCCACCCCGGTGCGGACGTCGAGCTCCTGGGCCGCGGCGCGGGTGATCTCGGCGACGAGAGGAACCGGCCCCGCGAGCTGGACGCGGGCGCGCGCGCCCTCGTCGTCGATCGCGACCACGCGGGCCGACCACACGTTGCGCGGCGAACCGTCGGGGCGCGTCGAGTAGAGCGCGACCGCGCGCGGGTGCACGATCGCGACGACGGCGGTCCCCGCCGCCGGCTCCGCGTCCGCGACCGCGAGGTCGACGCCCGAAGCGAGCCGGACGGTGCCCGCGTCGACGACCCGGCCCCGCAGCAGGTTCACGCCG
>DASUMP010000208.1:0-14942 GCA_036277635.1 Acidimicrobiia bacterium
GTGGCCAGTGCTCGACGGCCCGACGTGGACCGCGTCCGACGTCGGCCAGCGGCCGCGCCCGGTGCAGCAGCCGCGCCCACCGATCTGGATCGGCGGCTCCGGCAAGGCCGCGCTGCGCCGCGTCGCCGAACGCGGCGACGGCTGGATCCCGCAGGGCACGCCCCGCACCCAGATGGCCGACGACATCGCGACGATCCTGCGCCTGCGCGACGGCGCCCGCCCCGGCGCGGTGCCCGAGATCGGCTACATCACCGAGTACGTGTACGTGGGCGACCCCGACTGGGACGTCCCGAAGCACACGGTGTCAGGCGAACCCGAGCGCATCGCCGCGTCGTTCAACGAGCTCGGCGCGATCGGCGTGAGTCACCTCCAGCTGCGGTTCGCGACCCGCTCGGCCGACGAGCTGTGCGACCAGATCGAAGCGTTCGGTCGCGACGTCGGGCCGCTCCTCGAGCGCACCGCGCTCACCTGAGATCCCCTGCTGACTCCGAGAGGACCATCCGTGCCCCTGCTGACGATGCGCCACGACTTCCGGGCGCCCGCCTTCGGTCCCGCCTCGACGCGCGACATCTACGCCGCCGCGCTCGAGCAGATGCGCTGGGCCGACCAGCACGGCTGGGACTTCCTCGTGCTCTCCGAGCACCACGGCATCGACGACGGCTGGCTGCCCGCGCCGATCACGATGGCGGGCATGGTGCTCGCAGTGACCGAGCGGGCGCCGGTGCTCGTGAGCGCGTCGATCGCACCGTTGCACGACCCGGTGCGGTTGGCCGAGCAGATCGCGGTGGTCGACAACGCGTTCCCCGGCCGGCTCTGGACCGTGTTCGGCGCCGGCTACAAGACCGACGAGTTCGCGATGGCCGGGGTCGAGTACGGCGCGCGCGGGCGGATCCTCGAGGAGTACGTCGCCACGATGCTGCGCGCGTGGACCGGGGAGCCGTTCGAGTGGCAGGGTCGCACCGTGCGCGTCACGCCGGTGCCAGCTTCGCAGCCGCACCCGACCGTGCTCGTCGGCGGCGGCGTGCCCGCCGCCGCGCGCCGCGCCGCGCGCCTGCGCCTGCCGATGATGCCGATGAACACCGATCCCGAGCTGCACACCGCGTACGCCGACGAAGCCGCGAAGGTCGGCTACGAGGGTGGGTTCGTGATGACCCCCGAAGGCCCGACGTTCGTGCACGTGACGCACGACCCCGAGCGGGCGTGGGCCGAGATCGCGCCGTACCTGTTGTACGAGGCGCAGACGTACGCGAGCTTCCAGCCGCCGGGGCAGCACTCGACCCCGATGGTGCAGGCGGCGACGGTGGACGACCTGAAGGCGTCGCCGCAGATCGTCGTGGGCACGCCCGACGAGGTGCTCGCGATCGCCGAGCAGGTGCCGCCGATGGGCGCGCTCACGTTCAATCCGCTCGCAGGTGGGCTCCCACCGGAGTTGTCGTGGGCGAGCCTCGAGCTGTTCGCGAGCGACGTGCTGCCGCGCCTGCGCTCGGACGCCGCGTGATCCGCGCCCGAGCGGTGCGGTTCGCCGTGGCCGCGCTCGCGGCCGCGCTCGTCGCGTCGGCGTGCTCGTCCGACGACGACTCCGACGACGCCGAACGCGTCACACGCGACCTCTCGGATGCGGCCGCGGCGTCGTTCGACGCCCACGGCAGCGTCGAGCAGGTGTGGGTCACCGGTGCCGAACCGGGCGTTGCCCTGGAGCTGGTCGCGAGCGAGGGTGCGGTCGTCGCGTTCGGCGAAGCCGACGACGAGGGCAGCCTCATCCTGCGCGGTGTCGAGCCGGGCGACGAGTACCGCGTGGCGACGGTCGCCGCGACCGAGGGAGATGCGCCGGTGCAGGCGTCGGAGACGCTGGCCGTCGGCGCGCCTGACGACCATCCGAGCGCCGACTTCTACGCCGACCAGGAGATCGCGACCGGTTACGGCTACCTCGAGACGCGCGACGGCACGCTGCTCGCGATCAACGTGACACTCCCCGGGCCCGTCGAGGACGGTCCGTACCCGACGGTGATCGAGTACTCCGGCTACGACCCGGCGAACCCCGAGGAAGCGGAGCCGGGCTCGCTCATCGCCGGCACGCTGGGCTACGCCACCGTGGGTGTCAACGTGCGCGGCACCGGCTGCAGCGGCGGCGCGTTCCAGTTCTTCGAGACGCTGCAGTCGACCGACGGCTACGACGTCGTGGAGACGATCGCCGCGCAGCCGTGGGTCGAGCACGGCACCGTGGGCATGGTCGGCATCTCCTACCCGGGGATCGCGCAGCTGTTCGTGGCCGCGACCCAGCCGCCGCACCTCGCGGCGATCACGCCGTTGTCGGTGATCGGCGACACCGCGCGCGGCACGCTGTACCCGGGCGGGATCCTCAACTCGGGCTTCGCGACCGAGTGGGCCGAGGAGCGCAAGCGCGAAGCAGAGCCGGGCGGGCAGGAGTGGGCGCAGCGCCGCATCGACGCCGGCGACGAGACGTGCGCGCAGAACCAGCGCCTGCGCGGCCAGAACCCCGACATCATCGCGATGATCGAGGACAACCAGTACTGGACCGACGAGATCGCCGCGCCGCTCGCGCCGGAGCTGTTCGTCGACCGCATCGACGTGCCGGTGTTCATGGCTGGTGCGTTCCAGGACGAGCAGACCGGCGGGTACTTCGCGAACATGATCGACGAGTTCGCCGACAACCCGCAGGCGTGGTTCACGCTCACGAACGGCGGCCACACCGACTCGCTCGGCCCCGAGATCTTCTCGCGCTACATGGAGTTCCTGTCGCTGTTCGTCGCGCGCGAGGTGCCGCGGCGCGCGCCGACGGCCGGGGTCGTCGTGTCGACGATCGGCGGCGCGATCTTCGGGACCGACGTCGCGCTGCCGCCGGAGCGGTTCACCGACGTCACCGACTACGACGAGGCGGTCGAGCGGTTCGAGTCCGACCCGCGGGTCCGTGTGCTGTTCGAGAACGGCGCGGGTGGCGCGCCGGGCGCGCCGGTCCCCACGTTCGAAGCCGGCTTCGACGCGTGGCCGCTCCCCGGGACCACCGAGACCGCGTGGTACTTCGACGAGGCGGGCGCGCTCGTGAGCGACGCGCCCGACGAGGCCGCCGCCGACTCGTACCGCTACGACACGTCGCGCGCGCAGGTGACGACGTTCTCCGGCGGGACCGACGAGGTGTGGCGGGCGCTCCCCGAGTGGCAATGGCCCGCGCCGCTCGACGGCGCGTCGGTTGCCTACGAGACCGACGCGCTCGATGCGCCGGTCGTGATGGTGGGCGGCGGCAGCGTCGACCTGTGGATCCGCTCCGACGGACCCGACGCCGACCTGCAGGCGACGATCACCGAGGTGCGCCCCGACGGCCAGGAGGTCTACGTGCAGAGCGGCTGGCTGCGCGCGAGCCATCGCGCGCTGGCCGACGACGCGACCGAGCTGCGACCGCGCCACAGCCACACCGAGGCCGACGCGGCCGACCTCCCCGGCGGCGAGTTCGTCGAAGCGCGCGTCGAGCTGTTCCCGTTCGCGCACGTGTTCCGGGCCGGGTCGCGCGTGCGGATCGTGGTGGAGGCGCCGGGCGCGTCACGGCCGCGGTGGAAGTTCGACGCGGTCGAGCCGGTGGCGGGCCAGCGCATCGAGATCGGGCGCGGCGGCGCTCAGGCGTCGCGCGTGGTCCTGCCCGTACTCGACGGGCTGGACGCGCCGGATGCGTTGCCGCCGTGCCCGTCGCTGCGGGGTCAGCCGTGCCGCGACTACGTCGAGGTGGTCAACGCAGCCGGTGACGACTGACGCTCACCCCTGCACGGCGGCGAGCACGAGGGCGCCGAGCGCGAACGCGGTGGTGCCGTAGGCGAGACTTCGCAGGCGCGCCGGGTCGGCGATCGGTCGCCCTTCGATCGTGTGACGGCTGATCGTGCGCGCGTGCAGCATCGCGACGAACCACGCGATCGCGCCCGCGGCGACGAGCGCGAACACGATCGTCGGCGCGTCGGCGTCGTCGGGGAGGAAGACGAGCCGCAGCACCGCACCCACCGCGACGAGGAGCGCGAGACCGCTGCGACTCCACGCCATGTCGGTGCGCTCGCCCGCGAGGCCCGGAGTCTCCTCGTCGTCGAGCGCGTTCACCGCGCGTTCACCGCGCGTTCACTCCGACGCGCCGAACATCGAGACGACGGCCGCGATCGCGGCGGCGATCGCGATCCCCGCGGTGAGCACGATCGGCAGCCGTGACGGCGGGAGCGGCTCGCCGCGACGCATCGCGCGCTCGTTGCCCTCCCACCGGCGGTAGCTCGTGAACGCGAGGTACGCGCCGAGCGCGATGAGCGGGACGCCGATCAGGCGACGTCCGTACGACAGCTCGAACTCCGGCAGGAGCGACACGACCGCGAGCCCACCGGCGACGAGCGCGAGGGCGGTGCGGTTCCACGCGAGGAACGTGCGTTCGTTCGCGTAGGAGAACCGGACGTCGGGTTCGGTGCCCTCGTCGCGCAGCGGGGGCTGCCGCCGGAACCTCGTCATCGCGTCGGGGTGCGGTCGTCGAGGTGCCACGATTCCCCGCGCTCGCTGAGTGCGTCGAGGAACGGCATGGCGTCGAACGCTTCGGGTCCGAGCACGCCGACACCTTGCCACAGGCCCGTCGCGAGCAGCTCGAGCGCGATCGCGGGGTTGATCGCGGTCTGCCACGCGACCGCTTGGATCCCGTGGCGACCCATTGTCTCGGTGTTGTCGGCCACGTGCGACAGGTACACCTCGCGGCGCGCGCCATCTTTGGTGCCGGTGACCCAGGTGCCCGCGCAGGTCTTGCCGGTCATGCGCTCACCGAGGGTGGCGGGGTCGGGGAGTGCGGCCGCGACCACGTCGCGCGGCGCGATCTCGACACCGCGCACGCGGATCGGCTCCTTCGCGGCGAGCCCGGTCTTGTCGAGGACGCGCAGCACCTCGATGAACTCGTCGCCGAGCCCGTACTTGAACGTGACCCGGTTGCAGTCGATCCACTGCGGGATCAGCACGACCTCTTCGTGCTCCACGTTCACGCATTCGACCGGGCCGATGCCGTCGGGGAACACGAACACCTCGGGCTCGGAGAACGGTGCGGTCGTGAACCAGCCACGTTCGCGCTCCCAGATCAAGGGCGGGTTGAGGCACTCTTCGATCGTGGTCCAGATCGAGAACGTCGGGGCGAAGTCGTAGCCCTCGATCTCGAGGTTCGCGCCGTCGCGCACACCGATCTCGTCGATATCGTCGAAGAGGTGGTCGGCGGCATAGCGCGCGAACACGTCGGAGAGGCCGGGCTCGACGCCCATGCCGACGAGCGCGAGCCGGCCGCGTTGCTCCCACTCGTCGGCGACCGCGAACTGGTCGTCGCCCAGCTTCACGCCCGCCAGCTCGTGCGGCCGCTCCGGGTGCGGCGTCGACAGCGTCATCGCCATGTCGACGTAGTCGCACCCCGCAGCGAACGCACCGTGGAACACCGGCGGGTTCAGGCGGGGATCGACCGCGTTGACGATCACGTCGATCCGCTCGGCACGCGCGAGCTGCGCGATCTGCTCGGCGTCGGAGGCGTCGAGGGGCGCGGCGGCGAACCGCTCGTCGTCGATCGCCCGCAGCGCGTGCTCGGCCCGGTGCTCGTCGAGGTCGGCGACGACGCACCGCTCGAAGAAGGGTCGTTGCGCGAGCGCGGTCGCGATCCCGCCGCCGACGGCGCCCGATCCGACGACGAGGATGCGTTGGCTCATGCGGTGGTCACCAGAGCTGGTCGGTGTAGAGGTCGGTGCCAGGACGGGTGGCGAGGAACGGCGACGCGAACGCGACCGTGCCGAGCCCATCGCGCTCCATGTCGGCACCGAGATGCGCGAATCGTTCGTCCCACACGTCGAGCACCGGCTCGTCGAGGAAGTAGAGCTGGAGGAAGCGGTTGGCGTTCGTGTCGCGCGGCACATCGGCGGGCGCGTTGTCGAGCAGCGACACCGGTGTCATCTCGACCATGACGTCGGCGGTCGCAGGCCGACCCGCGCGCCACGACGCGAGGTCGTCGGCGGTCACGCCGTCGGCGGGTTCGCCGATGATGGCGACGATGTTCGGGAAGCGGTGATCGAGCGCGAGCTCGGCGGGGACACCATCGGGGCTGCCGTTGACCTCGGCACGCATCTTGTACATGAGCGTGTGCACGTGGTCGCGGTGCGGGAACATGCGGTCGTTCGCGTGCAGCCAGTTGACCTGGTCGGTGCCCCACTGGATCCACTCGCCGAACTTGCCCTTCAGCACCCAGTAGAGCGCGAGGTACGAGCCCTTCGTGACGTCGCCGCCGGTGACGGGGGAGTCGGCGGGGTAGCGCAGCGCCTTGAGCTCGCGGGTGGCCACGAAGCGGGCGCCGGCGATCGTCCACGCTCCGATGAGGCATCCGGCGTAGAAGTGGTCGCGCTCGTACCAGCGGTTGTACTCGACCTCGTGCCCGCGGTGCGGTTCGACCAGCGTGAACAGCGCGCCACCGAGCTTGATGGGTCGCTCCCGCGTGTCGCCCGATCCGACTTCTTGGATGGTGCTCATGCTTCCTCCGTGGCCCGCTCGGCGAGCGCGCGCTTGTCGACCTTCATCATGGCGGTGACCGGGAGCTCCGGCACGACGATCACCCGTTCGGGAGCCTTGTAGCCCGCGAGGCGCGCACGGCACCACTCGCGCAGCGTCTCGGTCTCGTCGATCGGCTCGGCCTGCGGGTCGAGCACCACGAAGGCGACGCCCACTTCCCCGAGCGCGGGATGGGGCGTGCCGACCACCGCGGCGCGCGCCACGGCCGGGTGTTCGGCGAGCGCGGCTTCGACCTCGACCGGGTACACGTTGAAGCCCCCACGGATGTACATGTCGGAGCGCCGCCCGACGAGGCGCAGGTTGCCGTCGGCGCCGAGCGCTCCGAGGTCGCCCGTCTTGAGGTAGCCGTGGACGTCGAACGCCGCCGCGGTCGCGTCGGCGTCGTTCCAGTAGCCGGTGAACATGGCTCGGGAGCGACACCGCACCTCACCGACAGTGCCGGGCGTGACCTGCTCGTCGGTGTCGGGGTCGACGACACGCATGTCGACCACCGGGGACGGCCGCCCGACCGTGGCCGCGACGACGTCGTCGGGGTCGCCGAGTCGGGTGCCCGTGAGGAGGCCGGCCTCGGTGCTCGTGTAGCGCACGATCACCGGACAGCCGAGCGTCTCACGCATGCGGCGCACGAGCTCGGGCGGCACTGACGCGGCGCCGATGCTCGCGATGCGCAGGTGCGAGGTGTCGATCGTCGCGGCGTCGGGGTGGTCGAGGATCCACGACCACTGAGTCGGGACGCCCGCCGCGACGGTGATGCGTTCCTCGGCCAGGCATCGGAGGTGCTCGGACGCCGACCACGGGTCGCCGGTGAGCACGAGGGTCGTTCCGTTGGCGAGCTCGTCCCAGACCCGCGTCATGTAGCCGACGTGCGGGAACGGTGTCACCGAGAGCCGGCGATCGCCGGGTTCGGTGAGCTCGCCCATGCCGATCGAGATCTCGCGCATCGCACCGTGGTCGTAGACCGCGCCCTTCGGCGCGCCCGTGGTGCCGCTCGTCCACACGATCGCGACCGGGTCGTGCGACTGCAGGGCGACGTGTCGGTCGATCGGCAACGGTTCGGACGCGAACGCAGCAGGGAGTGTCACGCGTCGAACCACCGGCGCGACGCCGTCGTCGGGCACCTCGACGTCGTCTTCCGCGACCACGAGCCGCGGTGCGCTGCGTGCGACGATCGACCGCCGTTCACCCGGTCCGAGCCGGAGGTTGATCGCGGAGGTGATCGCCCCGATGCGGATCGCGCCGAGGTACGTGACGGCGAACTCGATCGACGACCGCAGGAGCAACACGACGACGTCGCCGTGACCGACGCCGGCGGCTCGCAGCGCGGTCGCACATCCGCCGACCGCACGATCGAGCTCGGCGTACGTGATCGTGCGATCGCCGTCGACGTAGGCCACCCGCGTGGGGAGCGCCGCGGCGACCTCGCGGAGGACGTCGTCGACGGTGTGGCACTGCCCGTCGTGCTTCACGCCGAGGGGAGCGTCAATCGGTGTAGACCGCGAGCCCCTCGATGAACACCCACTTGCCCTGCGACAGCGTCGTGACCGTGATGGTGCCGCTCTGCGCCGAGGTGAACGCCTTCAGTCCGATGACCTGCTTGCGCTGGGTCGTGCTCGCCGTGAGGTTGATCGTCTTGAACACCGTGCCGTTCCATGCGACCGACACGCTGCCACACGTCGAGCACTTCGTGGCGACGAGGTACAGCCGTTCGCCTCTGATCAGGTCGCGGGTCATGCGCGCGCCCTTGGTGGTCGTTCCGTGCGCAGCACCGGCGTACGCGCTCGAGATCGAGTAGCGCGTCCAGCCCGACGAGTACTTCAGGTCGTAGGAGGCGAGCGGCAGCGCGCTGCACTTCTGGGCGGAGTACCCGGAGAGGTTCCCGTAGCCGTCGCGGGCGCGCACCTTGAAGCAGTGGGTGCGGCCGCGCAAGCCCTGGTAGGCGGAGGACTCCGCAGCGACGGCGGACTTCCAGTTCGACCAGCTCGACGTGGAGCCGGTCCAGCGCAACGCCCGGGTCTGGACGTCGTAGGACTGCACGCCGGTCGGATCGAACGCGGTCCACGCGGTCGGGATCCACGTCGCGAGGTTCAGGAGCCCGTTCGGCTGCGTCATCCTGTTGCCGGTCGGCGCTTCGTTGTCTTGGAGCGCGGCGACGATCACCTGTGCCGAACCGTTGCCGCCGGTCCCGAGGTTGTTCGCCGCCGACGACAAGACCACGAACTCACCGGACGCGCTGAGGGACGGTTGCCCGCTCTCGGCGCTCGGGGCCCCGGACGTCGCGACGGTCGCGGAACGCGTGACACCCAGCGTGGTGTCGCGGACGTAGACGTTCGCGAAGGTGCCCGGCGTCCCCCCGGCGACGAGGTCGGTCGCGAGCGACGTGAACGCGACATAGGTGCCGTCGTCGCCGAGCGTTGCGTCGACCGAGGCGTTGTTCGGTTCACCGCCCGAGCTGTCGACGGTGATCCGGGTGGTGGTCGCGTCGGCGATGTTGCGCAGGTAGATGTCGGTCTGCGCGCTCGCGTCGCTGGGTCCGAGGTTGGTCGCGGTGGTGGTGAACGCGACGAACAACCCGTCGCGCGAGATCGCGGGGTCGAAGCTGACCCCGTTGGCGACGCCGGGTGCGGGATCCTTCACGCTGACGTGGCGCAGCTGGCCGAGCGCGACTCCGCCACTGCCGTTCATCACCGGGCGGTGGTACACGCAGTCGTTGCTCAGGAGGTCGCCGCACGAGCTGACGTAGGCGACGACGTACTGGCCCGAGTACGGCGAGGCGTTCGGGTAGCGGCCGAGGGCCGGCTGGGCCTGGGCGCCGTCCCACTCCTCGGCCGTGTTCTCGACGCGCGTGATCGCGCCGGTCGCGACGTTGCGGACGTGTACCTCTTCAGCGAAGTTCAAGTCAGTCGCAGTGAGCGCGCTGTCGGTGACGAACGCGACGACCTTGCCGTCGGCGCTCATCGTGCCGTCCCACCCGCCGGTGTCGGACTCGACGCCGCCCTGCCCGAGGCTGACGCGTCTGGTCTCATGGGTGGTGCGGTCGTGGAGGTACAGATCGGGGGAGCCGTTGCCGTCGTCGAAGCTCAACAAGTCGGAGTCGGATGTGAACGCGACGTACCGTCCGTCGTCGCTGATCGTGGCGCCGTAACTCGCGTCGTCGGCCTCGAATCCGTCGCTGTCGACGCTGACGCGTTCGGTCGTGTTCGTGAGCCGGTCGTGGACGAAGATGTCGGTGGCGACGTTCTGGTCGCCGGGCACGAGGTCGTCGGCGTCGGACTGGAAGGCCACGAAGCGACCGTCGGGAGTGACGACCGGGTTGCCGGAGGCACCGTTGGGGAGCGCGCCGCCGCTCGTCTTCGAGACGCGCTCATATTGCGGCGGGACGATGATGTCAGCGTGGCTCGCGGGAACGATGACGCCGAGCGTGCCGATCGCGACCGCCAACGCAGTTGCGATACGCGCCCGATTCCGCACTCCGTGCGTCACACCCGTCCCCCCGTCGTCCGACCCCTGGTGCGCGTCGTCCGTGCCACGCGCCGGTGGAGCCCGTAACGGTAGTTGGCCGCGCACGGCCGCTGAGCGCGGGCGTCGCGTCGGGCCGACGCTTCATGCTCGTCGTGGGTGCTGCCAGGGGCGGTGGCGCCAGGGGCGGCGCCGGGGGAAGGGTTCGGGGTGGGGTTGGAAGCGGCTGTCGGTCCAGCCGCCGGGTGGCGTCCAGGGTTCGTGGGTGTTGTCGAACGTGTTCTCGGATCGGGTGGGCGCGTGTTCGGGCCGTTCGAGGTGTCGGCGGTGGTGGGGGGAGAGCTCGCCGAGCCGGTAGGTGCCGCGTCGGGTGCGCTGGGCGCGCCCGTGTTCATGTTCATAGGCGAGGGCATCGGCGAGCTGCTGGACAGGGTGGCGGCCGGCGAGGACGTAGCCGCGCAGGTGGAGCTGCCGGTGGATCTCGAGGAGGGTGAGCGGTCCGCCGTGGGCGTCGGCGAGGACGGCCAGCGCGGCGTAACGGAGGGCGGCGCCGCGGATGGGCGTGGCGTTGGGTACGGGGGGTGGGAGCGGGGGTGGGCCGTCGTGGGTCGTGTGGCGGAGGCCTTGGACGAGGTGGTGGTCGAGCTCGGGCCACATGACGGCGCGGAGCACGGCGAGGTCTTCTCGGATCTCGGCCATCTGGCAGGCGAGGTCGTGCTGGCCGGCGGCGACGTGGTGGGCGCGGGCGAGGAGCTCGGCGCGGCGAGTGGCGATGTCGGGGTGGTTGGGCGCGTAGTGCTCGTGGGCGGGGGGTCGTCGGGGTCGGGGGACTCGCGGTTGTCGGCGGCGGCGGGTGCGGAGGAGTCGTTGGGGGTCGAACGCGGCGGAGCGCGGCGGTCTGGACACGGGTTCCCTCCGGGGATGCGGTCGTGGTGGTGGGGGGAAGCCGGTGCGGATCGTTCGGCGTGCACGGTAGCGAGGGGGTGCGACACTCTCGGTGGGGTGGGTGCGAGCGCTCGTGGTCGTCGAATCGATGATCGATTCGACGACCACGGTTCCGCGCGCGCATACACGCACGCACATGCGCACGCGCGGCCCGCCAGGCGGGCGGCGGAGCGGGTCAGGAGGTGGCGGCGAGGGCGCTCGCGAACGCGGCGAGGCCTCGGTCGATCTCGTCGGCGCTCACGACGAGCGGAGGCATCCAACGGACGATGTTGCCGTTCGTGCCGCAGCTCATGAACAGCACGCGGTGCTCGTCGCGCGCATGGGCGAGGATCGCAGCCGTGCGCGCCGCGTCGGGCCGGCCGCGGTCGTCGACCAGCTCGCAGCCGACCATCAATCCGAGGCCGCGCACGTCGCCGAGGCCGGGATGGTCGGCTTGGAGCTTCGCGAGGCCGTCCATGAGTTGCGCGCCGCGCGCGGCGGCGTTGCCGACCAACCCTTCGTCGCGGATCACGGCGATCGTCGCGAGCGCAGCTGCGCACCCGATCGGGTTGCCGCCGTAGGTGCCGCCGTGCGCGCCGACCGGCCAGCGCTCCATGAGCGCCGCGGACGCGCCGATCCCGGCGATCGGGAAACCCGACGCGATCCCCTTCGCCATCACGACGATGTCGGGTCGTACACCGGAGTGGTCGATCGCGAACATCGAACCGGTTCGACCGAAGCCGGTCTGCACCTCGTCGGCGACGAACAGGATCCCGTGCTCGTCGCAGAGCTCCCGCACGCCCCGCACGTACTCGACCGGCGCCGGGAGGTAGCCGCCCTCCCCGAGCACGGGCTCCATCACGACCGCGGCGGTCTCCGCCGGCGCGGTCTGCGTCGCCAACAGCTTGCGGAGGCCCGCCAGTGCCTGATCGACCGCGTCGGCTTCGTCGACACCCCACTCGAACGCGCGCGGGAACGGCGTCACGAAGATGCCTGCGGGCAGCGGTTGGTAGCCGGCGCGGTACCCGGTCTTCGACGTCGTCATCGCCATCGTGAGCATCGTGCGGCCGTGGAACGATCCGTCCATCACGACGATGTTCGGGCGGCCCGTCGCCCACCGCGCGAGCTTCACCGCCGCTTCGGTCGCCTCGGCGCCCGAGTTCGCGAAGAAGAACGAGTCGATCCCGGCGGGCGTGAGCTCGGCGAGGGTCGACGCGAGCTGTTCGAGCAGCGGGTGGCGGTAGCAGTTCACTTGCGCGTGGATGAAGCGGCCCGCCTGCTCCCGGATCGCCGCGACGACGCGCGGGTGGCAGTGGCCGGTGCTCGTGACCGCGATGCCGCTCGTGAAGTCGAGGTACTCGGTGCCGTCGCTCGTCGTGACGACACACCCGGCGCCCGACACCACCTCGAGGTCGGTGACCGAGAACCACACACCCGACACGTGCGACATGACTGCTCCTCTCAGCGGGTGACGATCACGCAGCAGGCGTTCGCGCCCCGCCCGACGGTATGCGCGAGGCCGACCCGGGCGCCGTCCACCTGGCGCCCGGCGGCCGTCCCCCGCAGCTGGCGCACCAGCTCGACGACTTGCCCGAGCGCCGACGCGCCGAGCGGCTCGCCCTTCGCGAGCAATCCTCCCGACGGGTTCACCGGCAGCCGACCGCCCAGGCCGACCGCGCCCTCGGCCAGCAGCCCGGCCTGCTCGCCCGGCGCGCAGAGCCCGAGTTCCTGGTACGCGAGCAGCTCGCGCGCGGCGTCGGTGTCCTGGCACTCGACCACGTCGAGGTCGTCGGGGCCCACACCGGCCTCGTCGTAGGCGTCGCGCGCCGCGAGGGTCGACGGCGGCGTGATGTCGGCGTCGTCGATGCCCGACAGCGGCGTCGCCTCGCCCAACACGCTGCCCGGCAGATGGGAGCGCAGGCGCGCACTCGCCAGCGTGACACCGGACCCCCGACCGCGACGGAGCACGACCGCAGCCGCGCCTTCGTCGGGCGAGCAGAGCATCCACAGATGCAGCGGCTCGCACACGACGCGCGACGCGAGGACCTCGTCGACCGTGACCGCGGAGCGGAACAATGCGTCGGGGTTGTGCACGCCGTGGGCGCGGTTCTTCACGACGACGTGCGCGAGGTGCTCCTTCGTCAGTCCCGACTCGCGCATGAGCCGTTGGGCGCGCAGCGCGAAGTACGCGGGCGTGGCCGCCAGGCCCGCTTCCTCGCGCCACGGTTCGAAGAACGACGACCGGATGATCCCCTTCGGCATCTTCTCGATGCCGAACACGAGCACGCAGTCGTACTGGCCGGCGCGGATCGCGCCTGCGGCGAGCTGCAGCGCGGCGCCGCCGCTCGCGCAGCCGGCTTCGACGTCGACGATCGGCCCGCCGGTGAGCGCGAGCGCGCCCAACACCTTGTGCCCGGCGGCGACGCCCGCGTACGCGGTGCCGCAGAACGCGGCCTGGAACGGGGGGTTCCCGGCCTCGTCGAGCGCGGCGCGCACGGCGGTCACGCCCAGCTCGGTCACCGAGCGGTCGGGGAAGCGCCCGAACGGGTGCAGACCCACGCCGGCGATCTCGACCGGCACCGCCGCGCTCACTCGCCCTCCTCGGTGGGGGCGAACGCCCACGTGACGACCTCCACACCGGAGGCGTCGACGCCGAGCACCTCGGACACGAGCTGCATCGACTGGTCGAACGCGAGTGCTGAAGGGTCGGACTCGGTGAGACGCGTGATGATCCGGAGCCGCTCCTCGACGAGCTCGACGACGCCGAAGCCGTACGGCACCGATCCGAGGTACCCGGGCGGCGCGGCGGTGACCGCGGTCCACGCCCACAGCGTGGCGCGCGTCGAGAGGAGCACGCGTTCGACGTCGCGCGCTCCCGAGTACGGGCAACTGTCGAGCACGGGGAAGTGGTGTCGGCCACTGGTCGGCGACCAGCCGCCGATCAGCCGGATGCCCGTTCCGTCGGACGTGGCGTCGAAGAGCCCGGCGTGCACCGCGCGCGAGTCGCTCGTCACACGACGCCCTTGGTCGCGAGCGCGTCGATGGCGGCGTCGTCGAGACCCGCGACGTCGCGCAACACCTCCCGGGTGTGCTCACCGAGGCGCGGCGCGCCTGCGGGCACCACCGGTGCGGCGCCGACGAAGCGCGGGAACGGCGCTTGCTGGCGCACGGGCCCGATCACCGGATCGTCGACCTCGACGAGGTCGCCCCGCGCCGCGACGTGCGGATCGGCGAACACGTCGGCGGCCGTGTACGCCGTCGCGACAGGCACGTCGGCCTCGATGCAGCGTCGCTCCACGTCGGCGGCGGCGAGCGTCGACGTCCACGCGGCGACGACGCCGTTGATCTCGTCGCCGTGCGCGGCGCGATCGACGAGCTTCGTGAACCGCGGATCGTCGAGCAGGTCGAGGCGGTCCATCGCGCGGCAGAGTCGCTCGAAGTTCGCGTCGGAGCCCGCGACGATGCACACGTACTTGCCGTCGGCGGTGGGGTAGTTGTCGAGGGGGGCGGAGTTGGCCAAGCGGTTCCCTTCGCGCCCGCGCACGACGTCGAGGCGGTCGTACGCCGCGAGCGTCCACTCGAGGATCCGGAGCACGCCGCCGTAGAGCGCGGCGTCGATCACCGCGCCCGTACCGCCGCGCGCGTCGCGCGCGTACAACGCGGCCACCGCGGCGTGGGCCGCGAACACGCCCGTGAGGTAGTCGGAGATCGTGACGCCGACCCGCACCGGCGGGCGGTCGGGGTAACCGGTGAGGTGCAGGAGCCCGCCGAAGCCGATCCCGACGCGGTCGAGGCCGGGGCGTCGCGACTGTGGACCGTCTTGGCCGAAGCTCGAGATGCGCACGACGACCACGCGCGGCGATAGCGACGCCGGCGCCAGGTTCCACTGCTCGAGGGTGCCGGGGCGGAAGTTCTCGACGACCACGTCGGAGCGAGCTGCGAGCGTGCGCAGCAGCTCCTGACCGTCGGTCGTCCGCAGGTCGATGGTGACGCTCTTGCGACCG
>DASUMP010000209.1:0-30111 GCA_036277635.1 Acidimicrobiia bacterium
GGCGGTGCGGAGGCTGCCCGAGACGGAGCGGTTCAGCGAGCTCTACCTCGACGACGTCGCTGCGGGAACCCGTGAGGTCAGCATCCTCTTCGCCGACCTCCAGGGGTTCACGTCGTTCTCGGAGACCCACGCACCCGGCGACGTGCAGGCGATGCTCAACGAGTACTTCGAAGCGGTGCTCCCACCGGTCACCGCGATCGGGGGTCGGGTCGATCGCTTCATCGGCGACGCGGTCATGGTCACGTTCAACGTGGCGACGGAGCAGCCCGATCACGCGGCGCTGGCCGCGCGCGCGGGGCTCGCGCTCCAGGAAGCGGCCGCTCCGGTGGTGGCCCGGCACCCGGACTGGCCTCGCTTTCGTGTGGGCATCAACACCGGGCCGGCGCAAGTCGGCATCATCGGCGGTGGCGACGAGCGCGGCTACACCGTGCTCGGCGACACCGTGAACGTGGCGTCGCGCATCGAGGGCCTCGCACCGGCAGGTCGGGTCGCGATCGGCGGGGGCACGCTGCGCGCCCTCACTGGCGCGCGCGTCTCGCACCTCGGATCGATGCCGGTGAAGGGACGTGCTGAGCCGGTCGAGGTGTGGTGCCTCGACGGCGTCGACGACCGCTGACCGACGCTCGAGTCGCAGTCGTAGGCTCGAGGCCATGTGCCGGAACATCACGAACTTGCGGGGTCTCGATCCGGGCGCGACGCGCGAGGAGATCGAGGCGGCGGCGTTGCAGTACGTGCGGAAGGTCGGTGGCGTGTCGACGTTGTCGTCGCGCACCGAGGACGCGGTGCAGCGGGCCGTGCGCGTGGTCGCCGAGGCTACCGAGCAGCTGCTCGCCGAGCTGCCGCCGCGCGCGACGCCGCCGAAGACGCTCCCGCCGCTGCGCCGTCTCGCGGCGCGCCAGAGCTGAGCGCTCAGTCGTTCACGACGTCATGCCGCCGAGGCCGACGAGGCCGCGCGCGAGCTCGATCTCGCCCATGTGGCGCAGGCCGTGCTGGTACAGCCAGCACTCGGTCGCGTCGAGGATCGTGATGCCTTCGGGTCCGGCGCAGCGCGCGCTGTAGGTGGTGGCGACGGCGGGCGGGAACGGGCGGGGGATCAGCACCCGGGTGAACTCGGCAGGGTCGACGGTCTCGAGCCACGTCTCGGTCCGATCGAACACCGCGCGCTGGTACTCGCAGAACGCGTCGTAGTCGCCGATGCGCTGGTGGATCATCTCGTCGACGGTGCGGTGCTTGCCGTGGTCGTCGATCGCCATCTGCACGCGCGCCTGCCATTCGGCGTTCCACACCGGTTGCGTGCCGGTGATGACGGCGAAGCACACGTCTTCCATGTTCGTGTAGTGGAAGAGCGAGAACGCGATCGGCAGCACTCCTTCGCGCTCGAAGTGGTTGACGTGCTCCGGACCCATCGTGCTCACGGCCTGGTCGTAGAGGCCGTGCATCGTGCGCATGCGCCGCTGCAACGAGTCGAGCAAGAGGTTGTCGGTTCCCACGGTCGCTCCTGTGCTCATGCCCAGCCGCCCGCGTACGCGACGAATTGGCCGGTGGTGAAGCCGCTCGTGCCGTCGAGGAACGGCATGCAGAACGACGCGAACTCTTCCATCGTGCCGAGGCGACCGAGCGGGACTTGCGCCTCGAGCTTGGCGCGCACCTCGGGATCGTCGGCGCGATTGGCCGCGATGAACGCCGGGAAGTCCATGAAGTTCGTGCCGACGGCGTTCACTTGGATCCCGTGCCGTGCGACTTCGCTCGCGACGTTCTTCGCGAGCATCGTGGCGCCTGCGCGTGCCGCGGAGTAGAGGGGCGCGCCGGGGGTGGGTCGGGCCGCGCTCGCGCTCGTGATCACCAGCACCTGACCGTTGCCGGCCTCGATCATCGGCGGCAGCACGGCCTGGAGGAAGAGGTACGGCGCCTCGATGCAGCCGCGCAGCACGGTGCGCAGGTCGTCGAGCGACGACTTCATGAACCGTCCGATCACGATCTGGCCGGACGCGGCGGTCGCGGCGTCGATCCGCCCGAACCGTTCGAGGCCGGCAGTGACGAGGCGCACCGACGCGTCGGGGTCGGCGAGGTCGCGCACCCCCTCGACGGCTTCGACATCGCTCCCGGTTGCGCGCAGCTCGGCGACGAGGTCGGCGCTCGGGTCGCCGAGGACGAGATCGTGTCCTCGCGCCGCGAGCAGCCGCGCGAGCGCGGGACCCACATAGAAGCTGGCGTCGGCGATGAGTGCGACCCGACGGTCGGTGGTCATGGGGTGGTCCTCTCGGCGTCAGGTGGTGGGCGGCGGCGAATCGACATCGCCGACGCGCACGAGGCGAGCGACGAACGCGCCGGCATACGACCAGACCATCTCGTCACCGTCGAGACGGCGCGTCACCTCGACCGGGAGACCGACGGGGCGCAACGTGTGCACGCCGTCTTCGTAGGTGGCGACGACGGTGATGGGCGTCGTGAAGTCGGTCTGCAGGACGTCGTTGACGCCGTTGGCCTCGGTCCCGTCGACCCGCATGTCGTGGATCACGCCCCCGGCGGTCACGACCAGTCGGTCGCCGCACTGCTCGATGCGCTCGTAGTGGCGGTTCGCCGGATGATCGGGCGCCGGTGCCCCGCCCACCTCGACGCTGACGACCTCCCACATCCCACGCAGGTCGGGGGCGCCGTCGACGAGCGGCTCGGTGCACCCGGCGAGGATCGGGGCCGGGAAGTCGTCGCCGTAGCCGCCGGGCGGCGTGTGCGCGACCGGGATGTCGCGGCAGCGTCGGTGATCGACCATTGCCAGGCACCGTAACTTCTGACACACTGACTGTCAAATGTCTGGGAGCCGGGGACAGTCCGCGACGGGACGGGGGGCCGCGATGCCGCTCGACGAGCGCGCGCCGAGTGTCGAGCGTGACGATGTCGACGGGCGCACCGCCCGGCGCGACCGCAATCGCATCGCCGTGCTCGACGCCGTGCTCGAGCTGTTCAGCGAGGGTGACCTGGCCCCGAGCGCGGAGCGGGTGGCGCAGCGGTCGGGGGTGTCGTTGCGCTCGGTGTACCGCTACGTGGCCGACAGCGAAGACCTCACTCGCGCCGCGATCGAGCGGCACCTCGAGCGCGTCGGCCATCTGTTCTCGATCCCCGCGATCGGCGAAGGCGCGCGCGACGAGCGGATCGAGCGCTTCGTCGCCGCGCGGTTGGCGCTCTACGAGGCGATCGCGCCGACGGCGCGAGCGTCGCGGCTGCGCGCACCCACGAGCGCGCCGATCCGCGAACAGCTCGAGCGCGGTCGTCGGCTGCTGCGCGCGCAGGTGGAGCGTCACTTCGCGCCCGAGCTCGATGTGCTCGATGACCGCGTCCGGAGCGCGGTGCTGGCGGCGATCGATGCCCTCACCCAGATCGAGACGATCGACCTGTACCGCGTCCACGGCGGTCACTCGTCGAGCGAGACCCACGAGCTGTTTGTGATCGCGGTGGCGCGCCTCCTCGCGCACTCCGCTCCCTGACTCGCGACCCGGAAGGCGATGACGACATGGCGAACGCGACACCGCGGTACGGATCCATCAACGTCGAGATGGTCTCGACCTGGTTCCACCGAACGCCCGAGGACGACCCGCCGTTTTGGGCGCTCAACCTGATGCAGTACCGCACCGTCGCCGACTACGGCGCCGACGGTGGCCCGGCGGTGAGCGGGCGGGAAGCCGACGAGCGCTACACGCCGCGCGAGTCGCTCGCTGCGGTGGGCGCGGTCATCGCGTTCGCCGCCGACGTCGACGCGACGTTGGCCGGCTCGCCCGCCTGGGACCGGATCGGCATCGTGCGCTACCCGAGCCGCCGCGCCTTCCTCGAGATGCAGCAGCGCGACGACTTCCAGCGCCAGCACGTGCACAAGGACGCGGGGATGCAGTTCACGATCGTGATGGCGACGTTCCCCGACGGCGATGTCGGTGCGATCACGAGCGACGCGCCGGGCACGACGGTGCTGCGGGTCGTGCGCGGCGACGCGGAGGCGCCCGACGGCGTCGAGCGGCTCGCCACGTTCGGCGTGGAGGGCGTGATCGTGGGCGACGAGCGTCGCTGGGATCGTGTGGTGTTCGAGCGGGTCGTTGACGACGCCCGTCTCGACGCGCTCACGAGGAGCGAGGGGTCCGACGAGGCGCTCGCAGTGGCGATCACGCCGTTCCTCGACGACCTCGCCGCGACCGTCGCCGAGTCGCGCGCGGCGGGGGTGATCGCGTGAAGGTGTTGCGGACCCCTGACGAGCGCTTCGACGGACTCGTCGACTGGGACTTCGAGGCCCGCTATCGCGAGGTCTTCGCCGGCGACGGCACCGCGCTGCGCATCCACTTCGTCGACGAGGGTCCACGGGACGCTCCGCCGGTGCTCCTGCTCCACGGCAACCCGTCGTGGTCGTACCTGCACCGGCACATGCTGCGCGGCCTCGCCGCCCGGGGTCATCGCGCGATCGCGCTCGACCTCATCGGCTTCGGACGCTCCGACAAGCCGGCGGATCGCCGGGACTACTCGATCGCCGCCCACGTCGACTGGGTGGACCAGTGGCTCGTCGGCGAAGACCTGCGCGAGATCACCCTCTATTGCCAGGACTGGGGCGGCATCATCGGACTCCACGTGCTGCGCTTCCATCCCGACCGGTTCGCGCGCGTCGTCGCGTCGAACACCGGGCTCCCGGCGGGCGAGGGCGTGAACGAGACGATGCAGCGGTGGCTCGACTTCAGTCAGAGCATCGACGCGTTGCCCGTCGGCCGTCTGCTGCAGACCAGCACGTGTCGCGAGCTGAGCAACGAGGAGCTCGCGGCCTACGACGCCCCGTTCCCCGACGGCAGCTACCAAGCCGGCGCGCTCGAGTTCCCGCTGCTGATCCCCCTGCAGCCCGACAATCCCGGCGTGCCGATGTCGCACGAGACGTGGGAGTTCCTCGCCTCGTGGGACAAGCCGTTCCTCACCGCGTTCGGCGCGCAGGATCCGATCGCGTTCAAGCCTGGCTCGCACCGCAAGCTGCAGCGCGTCGTTCCCGGCGCGGCGGGGCAGCGTCACGTCGTGTTCGACGACGCGCATCACTTCATCCAAGAAGACGTCGGTCCTGAGCTGGTGGCGCTCATCGATGAGTTCGTGCGTAGCGAGGTGCGGGCGTGAACGCGCGGTGGCAGCAGTTCGACGGTGTGATCGGACGGACGGTCGCGGAGTCGACGCCGGCGTGGCCGGAGCGACCGCACCCTGGCGACAGCGCGCCCAACGTCGTCGTGATCCTCCTCGACGACCTCGGCTTCGCGCAGCTGGGCTGCTTCGGCTCACCGATCGAGACGCCGAACATCGACCGGCTGGCCGCGCACGGCTTGCGGTTCACGAACTTCCACGTGACGCCGGTGTGCTCGCCGACGCGCGCCGCTCTGCTCACCGGCCGCAACCACCACGAAGTGGGCATGCGCTCGGTGTCGAACTTCAACACGGGCTTCCCGAACATGCGCGGCGAGGTGTCGAACCACGCCGCGACGATGGCCGAGGTCCTGCGCGACACCGGCTACACCACGTTCTGCGTCGGCAAGTGGCACCTGTGCCAGATGGGTGACGCGTCGGCCGCCGGTCCGTACGACCAGTGGCCGTGCCAGCGCGGCTTCGACCGCTTCTACGGCTTCCTCGACGGCGAGACCGACCAGTTCCATCCGGAGCTGACGTACGACAACCACGCCGTCGAGCCGCCCGCCACGCCGGCCGACGGCTACCACCTCTCCGAGGACCTCGTCGACCACGCGATCGGCTTCGTGCACGACACGGTGTCGATCCGCCCCGACCGACCGTTCTTCTTGTACCTCGCGTTCGGCGCGACGCACGCGCCGCACCAGGCGCCGCGCTCGTACCTCGACAAGTACCGCGGCCGCTTCGACGAGGGGTGGGACGCGGTCCGCGAGCAGGTGTTCGCGCGCCAGCGCGAGCTCGGCCTCGTGCCCGAAGGAACCGACCTCGCGCCGCGCAACCCGGGTGTCGAGGCGTGGGACGACCTGTCGGAGAACCAGCGCAAGCTCGCGGCCCGTCTGCAGGAAGCGTTCGCGGCGTTCCTCGACCACACCGACGCGCAGATCGGCCGGTTGCTCGACGACCTGGAATTGCTGGGTGTGCTCGACGACACGATCGTGGTGCTGCTCTCCGACAACGGCGCCAGCCAAGAAGGCGGACCGTTCGGCGTGCTGCACGAGATGAAGTTCTTCAACTTCATCCTCGAGACGCCCGACGAGGCGATCGATCGGCTCGACGACATCGGCGGCCCGCACAGCCACTCGAACTACCCGTGGGGTTGGGCGCAGGCGGGGAACACGCCGTTCAAGTGGTACAAGCAGAACACCCACGAGGGCGGGGTCCACGTGCCGATGGTCGTGCACTGGCCGTCGGGGATCGCGGCCGAGCAGCGCGGCGGGCTGCGACACCAGTTCCACCACGTGAACGACGTCGCGCCGACGATCTACGACCTGCTCGGGGTCACGCCGCCGGCGGTGTACCGCGGGTTCGAGCAGATGCCGATCACCGGGACGTCGATGCGCTACGCGCTCGACGACGAGTCGGCGCCGACGCGCAAGCGGGTGCAGTACTTCGAGATGATGGGGCACCGCGCGATCCACGCCGACGGGTGGAAGGCGGTGACGCGCCATCAGCAGGGCGTCGCGTTCGACGACGACTCGTGGGAGCTGTACCACGTGGAGGTCGACCGCTCGGAGTGCCACGACCTCGCGGCCGAAGAACCCGAGCGACTGAGCGCGTTGATCGACGTGTGGTGGGAGGAAGCGGAGCGTCACGGCGTGCTCCCGCTCGACGACCGTACCGTCGAGCTGTTCGGCGCCCGGTTCCGGGATCGCACCCCGCACCCCGAGAGCCGGCGCTACGTGTACCGGCCGCCGATGTCGCCGTTGCCCGCACAGGTCGGGGCATCGATCGGCGGACGATCGTGGGACCTCAACGCGCGGGTCGAGCGACCCGCAGGAGCCGCCGGCGTGCTCTACGCGACCGGCACCGAGAACTCGGGGCTGAGCCTCTTCGTCGCCGACGACCGCTTGGTGTTCGATTACAACGAGTTCGGCACGCACCACGTGGTCGAGTCGACGGTCGCGGTGCCGACCGGCGCGTGCGAGCTCGGCGTGCGGTTCCGCCGCACGGGCAAGACCGGGCACGCGACGCTCGTGATCGACGGCGTCGACTGCGGCGAGCTCGACCTGCCGTTCGCGATGCGCATGATGTCGAGCGTCGGGCCGAGCGTCGGCTACGACCACGGCTCCCCGGTGAGCGAGCGCTACGACGACGCGTTCCCGTTCTCGGGGACGCTGCACGACGTCGTCATCGAGCTCGTGTCGAACCGACCCGCGGACGCGGCCGATGATGCGGTCACCGACGCACGCGCGTCGATGTCGCGCCAATGACGACGCCGAGCGCGCCGGCCGGCTACTGGCCGAGCCCGTGGCCGGGGGAGGACGGCGGCCCACGCCGTCTCCAGTGCGTGGCGCGCCAGCACGAACCGCGATGGGACGGAGACGTCTCGGTGCACTCGCGCGACGCGATGGCGTCGACGATGGTGGTGCTGCGCGCGCCGGGCGAGGTGTTCTTGTTGTGCCACACCGGCGGCGACGACGCGATCTCGTGGGTCGAGCGCATCGACCCGCGCACCCTCGAGCCGCTCGCCCGGTCCGCCGACCTGCTCGGTGGGCCTACGTGGCCGGGCGGCATCGCCGCGCACGCGAACGGATCGTTGATCGTGGTGTTCGGCAACCACGCCCACCGGCTCACCGCCGACCTCGCTGTCGTCGCGTCGCGTGAGCTGCCGCGCCGCCGCCCGTACAACTCGTTCGTGGTGCTCGCCGACGGCACGATCGTGACCAAGGACTTCGGCGGCGCGCTCCCCGGGCGCGCCGACGCCCACGTCGCCGAGCCGACCGAGCTGGTCGCCCTCGAGCCCGAACGGCTCGAGATCATCGCCCGCGTCGTGCTGCCCGAGCCGTCGATCGCGCGCCTGTCGGCCGATGGGAACGACGTGTACGTCGTCGGCACCGAGTCGCTGCTGCGCGTGCGTTGGGACGGCACCGACTTCGAACCCGACACGAAGTTCGCGCCGCGGTACCGCACACTCGACGGGCAGACCTACGGGTGGGACGCGGTGCTCGCGCTCGGCGCCGCGTGGTTCCTCGACAACGGTGCGGGCACCGACGGCTACGCGGGGACGTTCCGTGGGCGGGGCGTCTCGACCGCGCCGCTGCACCTCGTGCGCGTCGACCTCGACACCGGCGCGGTGGTGCTCACCGAGATCTGCGGGCATCCGAACGGCATCGTCGCCAACCCGCCCGTGGTCGACGAGGACCGACGGATCGTCGTCGGCTACGACTCGGCCAACGGTGTCCTCGCCGCGTTCGACATCGGACCCGACGGTGCCACGTCGCCGCGCTGGCGCCGCGACCAGTGGCACGCGTGCCATCCGCTGCTGCTCTCGGATGCCGGTGTGCTGCTCACCAACGACCACGACGCCGACGCGATGCAGGACCACGTGGTGTTGCTCGACATCGAGACCGGCGAGGAGCGCTCCCGGGTCGTGAGCGGCAGTCCGGTGCAGTCGGTCCTGTTCCCCGCGCCGGGCTGGCACGGCGACCTCTACCTCTGTTCATTCACCACCCTCACCCGCGTCACGCCCACCGCCTGACCCCCGCGTCAGCGCCGAGTCGAGCGCGCGGGCGAAGGCGTCGACGTCGCCGGCGCACGTGGTGAGGGTGTCGCGGTCGATCACGATCCGCCACGCCGTGCCGACGCGCGCCACGACGCAGGGGAGCGCGTCGCCGGTGACGGCCGCGATCACCGGCTCCTGCTCGTTGCGGTGCACGAGTGCGAAAGGGACGCCGAGACGAGCGCGCAGGTCGTCGAAGGCGCGCTTGCGGCGCAGGGGTCCGTGGGTGATGTCGCACAGCGCGCACTCGAGGCGGCCGAGCAGGTGGCCGACGACGTAGGTGACCTCGCCCCGCACGCCGCCGTCGGCGTCGTAGACGCCGACCAGCTCTTCGACTGCGTGGTTCGTCACGGGCACTGCAACGCCACGCGCGGTGGTCGTGTTCCGAAGCGTCGGTAGCCTGGGTCGATGAGCTCCCCAGTGCTGCAGACGGTTGCGCTCGGCCCGCGCTGGCCCACGATCGACCCGTTCCTGTTCTGCGCGCACCACGACGACGCGTACCCCGCCGGCAACGACACCATGGCGCCGGCGCTCCCGGTCGACGATCGCGATCTCGGCATGGACTTCTCCGGCAAGGACGGCTGGAGCATGTACCACGGCCTCACCGTCCCGGGCTTCCCGGGCCACCCGCACCGCGGGTTCGAGACCGTCACGTTCGTGCGCACCGGGTGCATCGACCACTCCGACTCGCTCGGCGCGGCGGCGCGGTTCGGGCGCGGCGACGTGCAGTGGCTCACCGCCGGCAAGGGCATCGTGCACGCCGAGATGTTCCCGTTGCTCGCACGCGACCGCCCGAACCCACTCGAGCTGTTCCAGATCTGGCTGAACCTCGCGCCCGAAGACAAGCTCGTCGATCCCTACTTCACGATGCTCTGGCACGACGAGATCCCGCACGTCGTCGCGACCGATGCGGATGGTCGCGTCACTGACGTGACCGTGATCGCCGGTCGTCTCGGCGACACCGAGCCGCTCGCGCCGCCGCCGAGCTCCTGGGCCGCGCGCCCCGACTCCGATGTCGCGATCTGGCACGTGCGCATGGACGCGGATGCCGAGTGGACGCTCCCGCCCGCCGCCGGACCCGACACCGCGCGCGTCCTCTACGTGTTCTCGGGCGAAGGTGCGCGCGTCGGCGACACCGACGTCGACAACGACACCGGCGTGGTCGTGCGGGCCGACCAGGCGGTCGACCTGCAGGCCCACGGTGGCGAGGTCGAGGTGTTGCTGCTGCAGGGTCGCCCGATCGGCGCGCCCGTCGCGCAGTACGGGCCTTTCGTGATGAACACCGAGGCGGAGATCCAGCAGGCGTTCCGCGACTACCAGGCGACGCAGTTCGGTGGCTGGCCCTGGCCCGACGAAGCCCCGACGCACGGCCGCGACCGTGGTCGCTTCGCGCGCCACGTCGACGGCCGGATCGAGGAACGGGAACCCGCGACGCGGTGATGCGGGCGGAGTCCCGCACCGCTCGGGTGCGGTGGGCGAGACTCTCGCCGTGACCCATCCGAGAGTGATCTCACGACGTTCGGTGCTCGCCGGGATCGCGCTGCTCCCCGCCGCGGTGCCGCTGCTCACCCGGGCGGCGGCGGGCGCGCAGACGAGTGGCGGCGCGTCGCCGTACGGTGCGCTGCAGCCGCCCGACTCGCTCGGCCTGATGCTCCCCGAAGGCTTCACGGCCCGTGTCCTCGCCCGTGCCGGTGAGGTGGTGCCGACCAGCTCGTACGAGTGGCACATCTTCCCCGACGGCGGCGCGACGTTCGCCGTCGACGACGGCGGGTGGGTGTACGCGTCGAACAGCGAGATGCCCGCGCCCGGTGCCGGTGGCGCGGGCGCGCTGCGCTTCGATGCCGACGGGGAAGTCGTCGACGCGTATCCGATCCTGACCGGCACGATGACGAACTGCGCGGGTGGCGCGACGCCGTGGGACACGTGGCTGTCGTGCGAAGAGCACGACGCGGGCCAGGTGTACGAGTGCGACCCGTTCCAGCGCGGTCAGGGCGAGGTGCGCCCCGCGCTCGGGCGGTTCTCGCACGAGGCTGCTGCAGTCGACCCCGGACGCGGCCACGTGTACCTGACCGAGGATGAACCCGACGGCCGGTTCTACCGGTTCACGCCCGATCGGCCAGGTGACCTGAGCGCGGGCGGGCTCGAGGTCGCGCGCGTCCTCGATGACGACACCGTCGAGTGGCTCGCGCTCACCGATCCCGACGCGGCTACCACGCCGACCCGGCTCCAGGTCGCCGCGAGCACCGCGTTCGCGGGCGGTGAAGGCATCTGGTTCGCCGACGACGAAGTCGTGTTCGTGACGAAGCTCGACCAGAAGCTGTGGTCGTACGACATCGCCACGTCGCGGCTGCGCGTCCTGCACGACGCGCTCGCGGTCACCGACGCACCCGTGATCGACGGCCCCGACAACATCACGATCTCGGCCTTCGGCGACATCATCGTGTGTGAGGACCACGGGGGTGAGCCCGAGCTCGTCATCGTGACTGCCGACGGTGTCGTCGCGCCGATCCTGCGTCAGACCGGGGAGCCGGCGACCGAGCTCGCGGGCGCGGCGTTCGACCCGTCGGGGACTCGCCTCTACGTCTCGTCCCAGCGCGCCCGCGGCGGCGGCATCACGTACGAGATCGCGGGGCCGTTCCGGCAGCCGACCCCGCCGTCGACGACGACGATCGCCACCGACGGCGGCACGACGGCCGCGGCCGACGACGGCGACGACGACGGCTGGGCGTTGCCGGCGCTCGGTGGCGCGGCGGCGGCCCTCGCGGTCGGTGCGGGCGCGTGGTGGCTGCGGACGCGCCGGGGCGCGCTCGGGTCGACCGCGACCGATCCCGACGACTCGGTGCCGCGGCCGCCCGCCTGACGGCTACGCGCCGCGCAGCGCGCGGTCGAGGAACGCGACGACGCGGCGCGTCCACTCGTCGCGCGCGACGTCGAGACCGTCGGTGTGCCCGGCCCCTTCGACCGTCCAGGTCTCGACCGTCTCGGGCGCGGCCGCGTGCAGCACGCGCGCGACGTGCACCTCGTCGGCGACCGCGCCCGCCGCGATCACGAACGTCGGTGTGCCGCTCGCGACGCCATCGCGCAGCGGTGTCGGCCTCTCGGCGTCGGTGAGCGCGTCGGTGAGCGTGTACTGGACCCACTCGAGGCGCTCCTGGAACCAGCCGCGAGCGCCGTACACCTCGGACAGCCATTGCTTGTCTTCGTCGGTGCGAGCGGTGGCCCCTTCGGCGACGACCGCATGGATCCGTGCGTTCGACGCAGCGGCACCGAGGGCCTCTTCGCCACCCATCGACAACCCCACGACGCCGATGTGTTCGGGGTCGATGCCCGGTTGCGCGGCAAGGAAGTCGACGGCGGCGGCGATGTCGAGATCCCCGTACCAGCCGAAGTCCATCGCCCGGCCGTCGCTCTCGCCGTGGCCGCGCGCGTCGAGCGCGAGGACGCCGTAGCCGGCGTCGGCGAGCACGGCGATGTGGTCGAGGACGTTCGATCGCGTCGAACCGGCGCCATGACGCACGACGACCGCGGCGCCGTGACGCGAAGGCACGTACCACCCGGCGAGGCGAACGCCGTCGGCCGTCCCGACCGTCACCGACTCGAACTCGACGTCGCGCTCGGCGGGGGTCTCGTCGCCGAGCGCCGTCGGCGCGACGTTCGTCGCGAGCAGCGCCGGCGCGGCGATGCCGACCGTGACGGCGAGCACGACGACGCCCGACGGGATCGCTGCGACTTGTTGCCACCAGCGCGCTCCGCCGAGGGCGATGGCACCGCCGGTGACGACCAGCGCCAGGCCGGTGACGAGCGCGATCGCGCCGGCAACCGCCGCGAGCGTCGGCCCGACCTTCATGAGATGGGGGATGCCGATGCCGACGCCGACGACGATCGCGATCGTCCCGACCGGCGCGGCGACAGCGGCGACGCGTCGCCCCGAGGACCGATCAGCGAGCTCGGACGCGCCGGCGGTGCACGCGAGCAGAGCCGCGGCGCGCAGCAGTCGCCACCCGGCGCCACCGTCGGCGGCCGTCGACGTGGCGACGGTCACGGCGACCCCGGCGACCGCGACCGCGTCACGCACGAACAGGTGGCGGTGTCGGTGACGGTGCGTGGCGCTCGGGGGCGCAGTGTGATCGTTCGCGTCCTTCGTGGTCACGGGCACCGTTGGATCACCGAGGCCTTGCGATCGCCGGTTGGTCGCCGCGAGCGTCGCACCGCGCGCGCACCGCGCGGAAGGGTCGAAGGACCGAGTGACACCGGGTCCGGTCGCTCACACAGGGTCCGCCCACGATCCGCCGTCAGGGTGCAGACTGACCGCGTGCGGCTGCTCCTGGGGGTGCTCGCCGCGTGGTGTGTGTTGTCGGTGGTCACGGCAGTGGGTGTCGGTGCGGTGTTGCGCACCGGTCGCTCGGACCGGCCTCGACGCGCGTACCGCGCTCGTCGAGCGAGTTGAACTCCGTCGGGTCCAACGCGGAGTCGCGTCGTGACGTGCACGCGCGTCTGCGCGATCTCGGTCTCGTGCTGCCGGGACCGTTCCTCCCGCACGAACCGCTCGACGCGGTCGTGGTGCACGGTGGTCGTGCGCGCACGTCGGGCCAGTTGCCGCGCGACCTCGACGGCGCGCTGGTGCACCGCGGCACGTTGGGTGTCGACGTGTCGGTGGACGACGGCGCGGTCGCGGCCCGCTGGTGCGCGTGCAACGCGCTCGCGGTCATCGACGCCGCCGTCGGCCTCGACCGGGTCGAACGCGTGCTGACCGTCCTCGGGTTCGTGGCGTCCGCACCCGGCTTCGCCGACCAGCCGAGCGTCGTCGACGGAGCGAGCCGGCTGCTCGTCGAGGTGTTCGGGGATTCGGGCCGGCACTCGCGTTCGGCCGTCGGTGTGGCCGCGCTCCCTCGGGGCGCCTCGGTGGAGATCGAGGTCGAGGTCGCGCTCGGTCCGTGACTGTTCAGCGCACCTGGGGTCCGGAGACCCGCGAATAGGGCACCTGCCCGATGCGCGCCGGGGTGCCTTAGGCCGATCGTGGACTGTGCACCACACGATCGAGCCCCGGAAGGAGGGACCCCGATGTACGGATCGAACCCGCAGCTGTCGGCATTCCTGGCCAACGAGCGTCGCGCCGAGCTGGCGCGGGCCCGAGGTGTCCACCGCCGGGCCCGCCGGTCGTCGCGACCCCGCACCTGGTTCGGCACCCTGTTCGTGCGTTGAGGGGTGCCTCCCAGCGGGAGCGCCGGAACGCCTACGACCGCACCGCCCACGGGTGTCACACTGGCACCCGTGGGCGGTCGCGTCTCCAGTCCCCGGTTCGTGGGACGTCACGACGAGGTGCAGCGTGTGCTGCGCGCGTTCGCCGCGGCGCACGCCGACCGCACCACGGCGACGATGCTGGTCGCCGGCGACGCCGGCGTCGGCAAGACGAGATTCGTCGGTGAAGTCAGCGAGCTGGTCGCGGCGCGCGGTGGACGGACCGTCTCCGGGGCGTGCCTCGAGCTCGTCGACCGCGCGCTGCCGTACGCGCCCGTGGTCGAGATCCTGCGTCAGCTGACCCGGACGCTCGATCCGACCGAGCTCGACGAGGTGCTCGGCGACGCGCGCGCCGAGCTCGCTCGCTTGTTGCCCGAGCTGGGTGCGGCGGCGCCCGCGGTCGACGCCGAGGTCGACCAAGCCCGGTTGTTCGAGCACGTCCTCGCGTTGATCACGCGGTTGGGCGAGCGGGTTCCGACCCTCGTCGTGGTCGAGGATCTGCACTGGGCCGACCGCTCGAGCCTCGACCTGTTCGTGTTCCTCGCCCGCAACCTGCGCGACGCGCGTGTTGTGCTCGTCGCGACGTTCCGCAGCGACGATCTCCACCGCCGGCACCCGCTGCGACCGGTCGTCATGGAGCTCGAGCGCGCCGGCGTCGTCCGCATCGACCTCGCGCCGTTCTCGACCGAAGAGGTGCGCGACCAGGTCGCCGCCATCATCGACGGCGATCCGCCGGCCGACCTGGTCGAGCGCATCGTGGTGCGCTCCGAGGGCAACGCGTTCTTCACCGAAGAGCTGCTCGCCGCCGAGCGCGACGAGTGCTGCGCCGACGAGCTGCCGCGATCGGTGCGCGACGTCGTCATCGCGCGCATCGACCGACTCAGCGCCCCGGCGCAGCAGGTGCTCGGGCTCGCCTCGGTTGCGGGGCGCGAGGTCGACCACCGGTTGCTCGTCGCGCTCGCCGATCGGGAGGAGTCCGAGCTGGACGCGCCGATCCGCGAGCTCGTCGCCAATCAGGTCCTCGTCCCCACCGCGAGCGGGGTGTCGTACGCGTTCCGTCACGCCCTGGTCCAAGAGGCCGTCTACGACGACCTGCTGCCGGGCGCGCGCGTCGCGGCGCACGCGCGGCTCGCGACGCTTCTCAGCGATCACCCCGAGCTGTTCGGCGGCAGTCCCGCGGCGCTCGCCGGTGAGCTCGCCTGTCACTGGCACTCGGCTCGCGACGCGCCGCGGGCGTTCGTGGCTGCGCTCGACGCGGCGCGCGCTGCGCACGAGATGTACGCGTATCCCGAGTCGCTCGCGCACTTCGAGCGCGCGCTCGAGCTGTGGCAGCAGGTGCCGGACGCGGCCGAGCGTGCGGGGCAGACCCACGTCGAGCTGCTCGAGCGCGCCGCGCTGGCCGCGGAGCACTCGGGACCGATCGACCGCGCCCTCGCGTACATCCAGGCCGCACTCGACGAGGTCGACGAGGAGGCGGCGCCGGTCGTGGCCGGCCTGCTGCACGAGCGCGCCGGTCGGTACATCTGGATGGTCGGACGCCCGCCCGACGAGGCGATCCCCGAGAACGAGCTCGCGGTCCGTCTCGTCCCGTCCGACCCGCCCACCGAGGCGCGCGCCCGGGTGCTCGCGACGCTCGGGCAACAGCTGATGCTCGCCGATCGCGACGCTGAGGCGATCGGCTGGTGCGAGGAGGCGATCGCGGTCGCGCAGGCGGTGGGCAACTGCGCCCTCGAAGGCCACGCCCGGAACACGCTGGGCACTGTGCTCGGTCATCTCGGCGACCTCGATGCGTCGCTCGAGCAGCTCCAGCGCGCCCGCGACCTCGCACGCGAGCAGCGCTCGTGGATCGACCTCGCGCGCGCCGCGGTGAACGAGAGCGGTGTGCTCGAGGCGTACGGGCGGTTCGCGGACGCGGTGACGGTCGCGCGGCGCGGCGCCGAAGAGGCGGTGCAGCACGGGCTCTCGCTGAGCTACGGCGCGTTCCTCCGGCTGAACGCGAGCGACGCGTTGTTCGAGCTCGGCCGGTGGGACGAGGTGGAACAGGAGCTCGATTCGGTCGAAGGTGTGGCGCGGCTCGTCGGTGTCGACGCGCAGCGCTACCACCAGCGCCGCGCGATGTTGTTGTTCGCACGCGGCGACACCGACGGTGGGCGCCGCCACCTCGACGCCGCGGCCGCGAACAGCGGCGGCGCGACCGGGGCGATGCCGATCTGGTCGGTGGAGCTCGCCGCTGCGCACGCCGAGCTGCTGCTCGCGACGGGTCATCCCGAAGCCGTGCCCCCGCTCGTCATGTCGGTGTGGGAGCGTCGTCGCTCGGTCGGCGGCAGCGGGATCTTCGTGTGCGCGCTGCTCGCGTCCGGCATGGGCGTCGCCGCGGATCTCGCCGTCGCGGCCCGCCGGGCGCGCGATCCCGAGCGCGAGGCAGCGGCCCTCGCTCTCGCCAAGGCGCAACTCCAGGCGCTCGACGAGGTCGACGGCGCGGACGCGTCGCTCTCCGGACGCACGCACGTGCACGACGTCGCCATCGCGACGCTCGCCCGGCTCGAGTTCGCGCGCGCCGAAGGCCACGACGATGCGGACGGATGGGACGACCTCGCCGAGGAATGGGCCGCGCAGCAACGCCTGCCCCGCCTCGCGTACGCCCGCTTCCGCCAAGCCGAGGCGACGCTCGGAGCCGGACAACACGCGGCCCGAGCCGCCGCCGCGTTGCGCGAAGCGCACGCGCTGACCGCGACGATGCGGTACGCGACGTTGCTGCGTCGCGTCGAAGATCTCGCACGGCGCGCGCGGGTGGCCCTGCCCAGCAGGCCGGATGGCGACGGGGCCGGCGACGCCGACGTCGCCGTCGCGTTGGACCGGTTGGGGCTGACCGATCGCGAACGCGAGGTGCTCGGTCTGGTCGCGCAGGGTCGCACGAACCGCCAGATCGCAGAGACGTTGTTCATCAGCGTGAAGACGGCGAGCGTCCACGTCTCGAACATCCTCGGCAAGCTCGGTGTCGCGAACCGTGGGGAAGCGGCCGCGGCTGCTCACCGACTCGGGATCGGCAGCGCCGACCACTTGTAGTCTCGGGCCGATGAGTGGGCCGCGGATCGTGATCGTCGGGGGCGGCAGCTACCAGTGGGTGCCGAAGCTCCTGTGCGATCTGGTCGCGACTCCGGTGCTCGCAGACGCCCACATCGTCCTGGAGGACATCGATCCGGCGCCGCTCCCGCGCCTCGCCGCGTTCGCCGAGGCGCACGCCGCCGCCCGCGGCGTCGGCGTCACGGTGAGCGTCACCACCGACCAGCGCGCCGCCCTCGACGGCGCCGACTACGTGGTGGTGTGCATCTCGACGGGAGCGCTCGAGAGCATGGCCGTCGACCTCGACGTCCCCGCCCGCTTCGGCATCCGCCAGTCGGTGGGGGACACCGTCGGCCCGGGCGGGATCACGCGCGCGCTGCGCAACATCCCCGTGATGGTGTCGATCGCGCGCGACATGGAGGCCGTCTGTCCCGACGCGTGGCTGCTGAACCTCACGAACCCGATGACCACGCTGTGTCGCGCCGTCACGCGCACGACGGGCATCGAGACCGTCGGGTTGTGCCACGAGGTCACGATGGTGCGCCTCACGTTGTCGATGCTGTTCGACTGCGACTTCCGGGCCGTCGACCTCACGGTGACGGGGGTGAACCACCTCCCGATCATCACGGCCATCGACCTCGACGGCCGCGACGGCATCGTCGCGTTGCGCGACCTGCTCGATCGCGTCGACGAGGTGCGCGACGAGCCGCTCGCCGCGAACCTGCTGGAGCGTCTCGGCCACGAGGCCGCGAGCTTCGGGGGCGAGGGCTGGACGAAGGGAGGGATCATCGCTGCGAACCGGGTGAAGCTCGAGCTGTTCGAACGGTTCGGTGCGCTCCCCGGTGCGGGCGATCGCCACCTCGTCGAGTTCTTCCCCGGCTTCCTCACCGAGGAGTCCGGCTGGGGCGAACGGTGGGGCGTGTCGCTCACGAGCATCGACGATCGGCGCACGTGGCTGCAGTGGTACATGTCCGAGTTCGAGCGACTCGCAGCACGCCCGGAAGGCCCGCACGCGCCGTCGGGCGAGCTCGTCGCCGCGGTGATCGACGCGCATCTGCGCGACCGCTCGCGCGACTTCCCGCTCAACCTCCCGAACGCGGGCCAGTGTCCCGACCTCCCCGACGACGTCGTCGTCGAGAGCATCGCCACCGTCGACGGTCGGGGGGTGCGCGGTCGCGACGCGGCGCAGGCGCCGGCGCTGCTCGCCGAGTACCTGCGGAGGGTCTCGGCGAGCCAGGAGCTCACCGTCGACGCCGCGTTGCGCGGCGATCGGGCGACCGTGCTCGAAGCGATGCTCGCGGACCCGCTCGCCGGTCGGCTCGACTTCGACCGGCTCGTGGCGATGACCGACGAGCTGTTGGCGGCGACCGCGCGCTGGCTGCCGCAGTTCGCGTGACCCCCACACGCGCGAAATCGGTGGCCGCGCGTCCGGATCGGTTCTCTACGGTGTGGCGATGAGCACGGGCGACGACGGCCGCTTCGCGGAGGTCCTCCTCGTCCCCGACCGTGCGCAGCTGCGCCGGCGGCTCCCACCCCTCCTCGTCGGGATCATGGCGATCGGCGTCGCGATCGGGCTCTCCGTGCGCGCCGAGCTCGGGCTCGCACCCTGGGACGTGTTCCACCAAGGCGTGGCCGACGCGACCGGCTTGTCGTTCGGCGCGGTCGTCGTCGCGGTCGGCCTCGTCGTGCTGCTGAGCTGGGTGCCGCTCGGCCAGCGGCCCGGCATCGGGACGGTGGTGAACACGCTCACGATCGGCTTCGTCGCCGACGCCACACTCGCGCTCCTGCCCGAGGTCGACCTGCTCGCGATCCGCGTCGCGTTCCTCCTCGTGGCCACGCTCACGTTCGGGATCGGTGGCGGCCTCTACATCGGCGCCGGTCTCGGTCCCGGCCCGCGCGACGGCCTCATGACCGGGCTCGCGGCGCGCGGCCACCGCCTGTGGGTCGTGCGCACGACCCTCGAGCTCAGCGTGCTCGTCGCCGGCTGGCTGCTCGGCGGCACCGTCGGCGTCGGCACCGTGCTGATCGCGCTCGCCATCGGCCCGCTCACCCACGCCGCCCTCGCGCGCTTCCACCTCCCCGTCCACGCGCCCACCGCCGAGGTCCTCGGCGAATGAACGTCGTGGTGATCGGCACCGGATTCGGGGCTCGGGTAGTCGCACCGGTGTTCGACGCCACGGCCGGGTGTCGGGTCGTCGACGTGGTGCACCCGCGCGACGCCGCCGCGATCGACGCCGCGCTCGCGCGGCCCGACGTCGACCTCGTCAGCGTGCACTCGCCGCCGTTCCTCCACGCCGAGCACGTCGGCCGGGCGGTCGCGGGCGGGCGGGCCGTGTTGTGCGACAAGCCGTTCGCGATGCACGCGTCCGAGGCCGAGGCCATGCTCGAGACGGCGCGCGCCGCGGGAGCGGTGCACCTGTGCAACTTCGAGTTCCGGCACGAGCCGGCGCGCGTCGTCGTGCACGACCTCGTCCGCGACGGAGCCGTCGGCACCGTCGAGCGCGTGCAGTGGACCCACTGGAGCGCCAGCTCCCGGCACCCGCTGCGGCCCTACGGCTGGCTGTTCGACGCGGCGCAGGGTGGCGGTTGGATCGGCGCGTGGGCCTCGCACGCGGTGGACGCCCTGCGCTGGTGGTTCGGCGACGTGCGCGTGCTCCACGCGCTGCGTCACCTGTCGGTGCCGACGCGTCCCGGTCCCGACGGCGCGCCCCGACGCTGTACGGCCGAGGACGGACTCACCGCGACACTTGCGCTGCCGGGCGGTGCCACCGCGCTACTCGACTCGACGTTCGCCGCTGCCGCATCCCTTGCGCCGCGGGTGACGATCTCGGGGAGCGACGGGGTCATCGAGTGCGTGGCCGACACCCGCGTGCTGCTGCGACGCGTCGACGGTGCCCGCGACGAGATCCCCGTCGATCGCGGCGTGCAGGGCGATCCCCACCGCGTCGCGATGGAACGGTGGGCCGTCGTCGTGCGTGACGCGGTCGAGTCGCGTCAGGTTCCCGACGACGCGCCCACGTTCGCCGACGGCGCCGCGTGCGACCGGGTGCTCGACGCGATGCGAGACGCGCCGTTGCGCGTCGCCGAAGGCTTCGCGACCGGCTGATCCGTCGGGTCGGCCTCAGCCGTCGACGGGCGTCGCTGCGAGCGACGCCGCGCCGGCGAAGCAGCGCTCCCACGCCGCCGCGTCGATCCCGAGCGACTCGCACCGGGCCCGGGCCGCGACGAGGCCGTCGTCGTCGCCGGTTCCGGCGGAGGTCGCGCGCGCGAACGCGAGCGCGAGGTCACCGAGGGCACGGTGGACGACCGAGTCGGTGCCGTGCGCGATCTCCCGGGCGGCCACGAACGAATCGAGCGCGTCGGGGTCGTCGGCGCGCAGCCGGGCGCACCCTTCGGACCATCGCAGCATCAGGCGGTCCGCCCACGTCCCGCCGGGGAGCGCGTCGAGCGTCGCGATGAGGTCGCGCGCCTCGGCGTCGCGACCGAGGGAGAGGAGTGCGAGCGCGGCCAGGCCGCCGAGCGCGAGTCGTGGTCCGGCGTCCTCGCGCACCGCGAGCACGGCGTCGAGCACCGCGAGCGCGTCGGCGGGCTGCTGGTCCTGGAGGAGCGCGAGGCCGAGGAATCCGGCCCGGTCGGCGTCGCCGAACGCGCTCGTCGAGCCGCCCTGCTCGTTGATCACGGCGCGCACCTCGTCGGAGCGACCGAGCGTCGCGGCGACGCCGGCGTGCACGATCCGGGCCGCGGCGCGCATGTCGGTGTCGCCCATGGCGCGCGCGGTGGTGTCGAGCTCGACGAGAGCGGCGTCGTAGTCGCTGGTGCGCCCGAGCAAGGCCAACGATCGCGTCATGCCCGCGAGGGTCTGCAGCTCGCCCCAACGGTCGGGGATCGACCGGAACGCGTGGAGCGCGTCGCGGCCGTGGTCGAGCGACTCCTCGACGCGTCCCGACCACAAGGCGATGTTCGCCCGCAGCACCTCCATCATCCCGAGCGCCCACCGGTTCCCGGTCTCGCGGCCATCCTTCGCCGCACCCTCGGCGAGCACCGCCGCGCCGTCGAGGTCGCCTTGCTGGTACCGGACCCAGGCCAGCAACCCGACCGCCCAACCGAGGCCGCCCCAGTCGCCGATCTCACGGAACAGCTGCTGCGACTGGTCGAGACGCGCTTCGGCGGTGCGCGTGTCGGCGCGGTTGAACGCGATCCACGCGAGGTTCTGCAGCGCCCACGCCTCGCCCCGCTGGTCGCCGGTGGCGCGGAACCCCGACAGCGCGTCGGCGAGCAGGTGCTCGGCTTCGTCGGTGTGGCCGCTCAGCAGCAGCGCGAACCCCATGCCGCGCAGCGCGTTCGCGACGTTCGCGTCGTCGCCGAGCGACCGGTACCGGTCGACGGCCTCGCTGAACGCGCGCTCGGCGTCGGCGTACTCGGCTGCGTGCGTGTGGACCGCGGCGATCACGCAGAGTGCGCCGGCGATCGTCGCTTGGTCGTCGGCCTCGCGGGCCTCTTCGAGCACGAGCAGGGCGTCCTCGCGTGCCGGGGCGAGGTCGCGCATCTCGGAGCGCGCGCGGGCTCGTCCGAGGAGCGCGGTCCAGCGCGCCTCGGGTGCGTCGGTGGGCAGCACGCCGAGCACGGCGTCATACAGGCGCGCCGCGGTGTGGAAGCTCTCGCGCCGTTCGGCGGCCGCGGCCGCGGCAAGCAGCGCATCGTGCGCCTGCTCGCGCAGGTCGGCGGGGACGCCGGGCACCGGCCCCATCTCGTCGACCAGCTCGACGGCGATCCGGAAGTGTTCGGCGACCTGGTCGACGCCGGCCTCGCCGTGCGTGCGCAGCAGGGGGGCGAGGATCGCGTGACGGCGCGCCCGTTCGGCCTTCGCGAGGGTGGAGTAGGCGACTTCGCGGATGAGGTCGGAGCGGAAGTGGAACTCCTCGCCGTCGACGACGAGCAAGTCGCGCTGCACGAGTCGCCGCAGCAGGCTCGGCGCTTCGCTGCGGTGCGACAGCGCGAGCGCGTCGACGACGCGTCCGTTGCCGCCGACGACGGCGAAGTCCTCGAGCAGCGAGCGCTCGGCCTCGTCGAGCGCGTCGATGCGGGCGGCGACGAGGCCGTGGAGGGTGGCGGGGAGGTCGCTGAGCCGGGCCCGGTCGACGTCGCTCAGGAGCTCGTCCTCGCTGTGCGACTCGCGCAGCAAGGCGACGAGCTCCTCGACGTAGAACGGGTTCCCGCCGCTGCGCTCCAAGAGGAACGACGCGAGCTCCGCGGGAACCTCGCGTCCGAGCAGCGCTTCGACGAGGTCGGTGGTCGCGCCGGCGTCGAGGGGGTCGAGCGTGAGGGTGAGCGTGTTGTGCCGGGCCGGCCAGTCGGAGTCGAGGTCGGGCCGCGACGTGATCACGACGACCAGGGGCAGCGATCGCGCGTGGCGGAGGAGCTGATCGGCGAGCTCGGCGACGACCGGATCGGCCCAGTGCAGGTCGCCGACCACGAGGAACACCGGACCGCGGGCCGCAAGGGCGCCGACGAACGTCTTCACCGAGCGCATCGCGTCTTCTCGCGCGCGCGACGGGTCGACGGCGGGGCGTGTCACCCCCTCCATGACGTGGAGCAGTCCTTCGACGATGCGCTCCGACTCTCGCGACTCCGGTTCGACGCCGAGGAGCCTCGTGACCGCGGCGGCGACGCGCAGGCGCAGCGCGTCGAGACCGCCGTCGCCGTCGATCGACGCGTCGAGCGCGCACGCGTGGCGCAGCGCCTCGGCGAACGCACCGAACGGGTTGGAGTCGCC
The DNA here is from genome assembly GCA_036277635.1 of Acidimicrobiia bacterium. Taxonomy (GTDB): domain Bacteria; phylum Actinomycetota; class Acidimicrobiia; order IMCC26256; family PALSA-610; genus DASUMP01. The sequence goes on from DASUMP010000209.1 coordinate 22,764, forward strand.
GTACGGCACGTTGTGGCCGATCAGCACCCGCGCGCCGTGCTGCTTCGCGACCACTCGCGCGAGCTCGTCGACGATGCGCCCTTTGCCCATGCCGGCCTCGCCGCGCACCACCACGAGCTGGGCCCGCCCGCGCGCGATCGCGAGGTCGATCGCCGCGCGCAGGAGCGCGAGCTCGTCGTCGCGGCCGATGAGCGGCGTCTTCGGCCGCGACGCGCGGCGGCCCGGGCGGGACAGGACGGCGCGGGCGAGCCACGCCTCGACGAGCTCCTCGCGGCCCCGTACCGAGAGTCGGCCGAGCGCCTCGTACTCGACGACCCCGCGTGTCGCGGCGTACGTGGCGGCGCCGACGACGACCTGACCGGGGGCGGCGGCGGTCTGCAGCCGGCTCGCGGTGTTGACGACGTCGCCCATCATCGTCGGGTCGCCACCCGCCTGGAGCGCGCCGACGAGCACCTCGCCGGTGTTGATCCCGATGCGCATCCGCACGGGCACGCCGGTCTCGGCTGCGTAGGTCGCGAGCGTCTCGTGCATGCGCAGCGCGGCGCGCACGGCGCGCTCGGCGTCGTCCTCGTGGGTGACCGGCGCCCCGAATCGGGCGACGATCTCGTCGCCGACGATCTTGTCGAGGTGGCCGCCGAACGCCTGCAGGTCGGCGACGAGCCGCTCGAAGCACCGGTCGACGAAGCGCTTCAGCTGTTCGGGGTCGGCGCTCTCCGACAGCGCGGTGAAGCCGACCAGATCGCCCATGAGGACGGTGACGAGGCGGCGCTCGTCCGGTGGGGTGATCAGCCGTCGGCCACACTCGGGACAGAAGCGAGCACCCTCGGGGGCCTCCGCGCCGCAGGCGGGGCAGGGCATGCGCGCACTGTAGTGCTCGGCGTGCCCGAACGGCCGGGGGCGCCGGGCGCAGAATTCGCGCCGTCGCGCCGAGCGCTCGCCGGTACCGTCATCGCATGTCCCCGATGCGCGATCGTCGCTTCGCGCTGCTCGTCGCCGGTCAGGCGGTCAACGGCATCGGGAGCTGGTGCGCGCTCATCGCGATGTGGGGCTACGCGGCGTACCGCTTCGACGCGTCGCCCGCGCAGATCGCGCTCGTCACGCTCACCTGGTCGTTGCCGCCCGCGCTGTTCGGGTTCCTCGGTGGGGTGCCGGTCGATCGCTACGGCCCGCGACGGGTGCTCGTCCTCGCCGACCTCGCGGCCGCGGCGATCGCAGTCGGGATGGCGTTCACGACCTCGCTGTCGCAGCTCCTCGTGGGGGGTCTGCTGCTCGGCTTCGCGCGCGTGTTCGCGGAGCCGGCGTTCACGGCGCTGCCGCCGCGTCTCGTCCCCGACGACCAGCTCCTGCGGGCGAACGCGTGGATGGGCGCCGCCCACCAGATCGCGATCGCGATCGGGCCGCTCGTCGCGGCCGCGTCGATCGCCTTGTTCGGCCTGCGCGCCGCGTTCCTGATCGACGCCGTGACGTACCTCGTCGGCGTCGCCGTGGTCCTCCCGCTCGCGATGGGCGCCGCGGGGATCCCGACCGAGCGGGTCGGCGTCGTCGCGGAGGTGCGCGAGGGCATCGAGATCGTGCGGGCGCGCCCCGACGTGCTGCGGCTGTTCCTGCTCGGCGGCTCCGTGTACCTCGTGTGGGGCGCGTACGCCGTCGTCGAGCCGCTCTACGTGCGCGACGTGCTGGGCCGCTCCGAGACGACGTTCGCTCTGCTGCAGTCGGTGTTCGGGATCGCGTTGGTCACGAACGGGCTGCTCGTCCCGCGCATCGGGGAACGGGTCGCTCGTCTCGGCACCGTCCGGCTCGCCGCGCTCGCGAGCGGACTCGCCGCGATCCTCTACCTCGGCACCGACAACCTCGTGGTCGCCGCGCTCGGCGTCGGTGTCTGGGGAGGCGCGACCGCGTGGTTCGTGGTGCCGCAGCGCACCCTCGTGCAACGCGCGACGCCGATGAGCGCGCACGGTCGCGTGCTCGCGATCGATTCGGCCCTGCGATCGTGGGGCCACGTCATCGCGATGCCGCTCACCGCGCTGCTCGTCGAGCTGGGAGGGGTGCGGCTCGGCGCGTTCGCGTTCGCGGCGATCCCAGTTGCGCTCGCGCTCTGGCTGCGGACGCGCCCGGCGCCGTCGCCGCGAGTCTCGGCCGCCGAGCCCGTGACGAGTCGGTCCTAGCTCGCGTCCGTGGGCTCGGCCGCGTCGAGTCCGGCCCACGCCCGCAGGACCCCCCACGAGTAGATGCCGGTGCCATGACCGTCGCTCCACTCGATCGTGAGCCCCCACGCCCCGACCAGCTCGGCGCCGCGGGCCTCGATCGGCGGCTGGTCGGGTCCCGGTCCGACCTGGTGGCCCTGCTCGCGCCGGCCCCGGCACTCCGCGCACGGGCACGCGGCGCGCAACCCGGGGAGGGCGAACGTCGCGGTCTCCCCGCCGGGCCAGCGCAGCGTGAGGCCCACGGTGCGGTCGAGCTCGACTTCTGAGGGCGCGGGACCGTCGGGGATCGGGAGGGGCACGACGCCAGTGTGGCCGAGCCCGCTTGGCGACGGAGACCCGGGATGCCGACAATGGGACCGTGCACGCACCACTCGACGCCGCCCAGATCGCCGAATCCCTCGCGGCCCTGCCTGCATGGGCGCGCGACGACGACACGATCGTGCGCACCTACGAGCTCGACTCGTTCGCCGCGGCGATCGCGTTCGTGGTGCGGATCGGGTTCCTCGCCGAGGCCGCCGACCACCACCCCGACCTCGACGTGCGGTGGCGCAAGGTCCACGTGGCATTGACGACGCACGACGCAGGCGGGATCACCGCCCAGGACTTCGCGCTCGCGCGCCAGATCGAAGGATTGGTCTGAATGCCCCTGGTCGTCGCGATCGCGGTCGTCGCGGTGCTCATCGGGATCCTGTTCGTCGCCTTCGGGCGCGACCCGGGACCCGCGCCCGCCGACGTCGCGATCGCGTACGAGCGGGCGTGGGACCGGCTCGACTTCTCGGTGCTCTACGACCTCTCCGGCGACGAGATGCGCGACGGTCTCGGTCGCGACGAGTTCGTCGCCGCCAAGCGCGGCGCGCACGGCCGCGGTGGTGCGCGTCGCGTCTCCGAGTCGATCACCGTCGCGTCGGCGGTGCGCGCCGACGACACCGCGCTCGTCGTGACCGAGCTCGCGACTGCCGACGGGCGGGTCCGCAACGACGTGGTGCTGGAACGGCGGACCGGGAGGTGGGCGGTCATCGGGTACTCGCTGCGCCGCGACGGGTCACCGCCGGGCGCGCCCGCATGAGCGCGTGACCGCGTGACCACTCCGACGGGCGTGCTCCTGACCGGGGGCGCGAGTCGTCGGTTGGGCACCGACAAGGCACTGCTGGTGCGTACGGGGGAGACGCTCGCGTCGCGCGCCACACGCGTGCTGCGCGCCGTGTGTCCCCATGCGGTCGAGGTCGGCGTCGGTCACACGACGCTCCCGCACACGCGCGAAGAACCCGCCGGTGGCGGGCCGCTCGCCGCGCTGCTCGCAGGTGTGGATGCGACCGGGGCCGAAGTCGCGCTGCTGCTCGCCGTCGACCTGCCGAACGTCGACGTACCACTGCTCCGACTCCTCGCCGACTGGCCGGGCGCCGCGACCGTCGTTCCCGTCGCCGGCGGGCGGGTGCAGCCCGTGTGCGCGCGCTACGGATCCGACGCGATCGCCCGCGCGCGTCTGGAACTGGCGCGCGGCGAGAGGTCGTTGCGTGCCGTGCTCGACGCCCCCGACGTCGAGCTCGTCGACGAGTCGGTGTGGTCGAGCGTGGCGCCGCTCGACGCGTTCGCCGACGTCGATGTCGCCGCAGATGTCGCGCGACTGGGCCTGGAACCGCCCCGGTAGCCTGCGCCCCATGGCGACTGCGGCCACCCCGGCCCGCCGACCGGTGACCGTCGCACAGGTCACTGCCGTCGAAGGTCGCTCGGTGTTCCTCCGCCCCGATCGTCTCGTCACCGAAGAGCCGCTCGAGATCCGCGTGCACGGCCCCGGCGAAGCACCGGTGCCGTTGGCGGTCACGATGCGCACGCCCGGTCACGACTTCGAGCTCGCCGTCGGGTTCTGCGTCACGGAGGGCGTCGTCGCGGCGATCGACGACATCGTGACCGTCGAGTACTGCCTCGGCGGGCGCGGCGAGCAGGAGTACAACGTCGTGACAGTGCGGGTGCGCCGCCCGATCGCCGCCGGCATCGCGACGCGCCGGTTCGTCACCACGTCGAGCTGTGGCGTGTGCGGCAAGGCGACGATCGACGATCTCGAGGTGCGCTGCGAGCCGGTCGGTCCCGGGCCGAGCGTCGCGCGTTCGGTGCTCGTCGGACTCAACGCTTCCCTCGGCGAGGGTCAATCCGTCTTCACCGCCACCGGTGGTCTCCACGCCGCGGCGCGGTTCCACGCCGACGGATCGCTCCTCGCGTTGCGCGAAGACGTCGGTCGTCACAACGCGCTCGACAAGCTGCTCGGTCACGCGTTCCTCGACGGATCGTGGCCGCTCGGCGACGACGTCGTGCTGGTGTCGGGCCGTCTCGGGTTCGAGCTGGTGCAGAAGGCCGCGGTCGCCGGCGTCGCGGTGGTGTGCGCGGTGTCGGCGCCCACCAGCCTGGCGATCGAGACCGCCCGCCGCTTCGGGCAGACCGTGGTGGCGTTCCTGCGTGACGACCGGTTCAACGTGTACACCCATCCCGAGCGCGTGGACCTCGACGGGTGACGGCCGCGGCGCGCGTCCGACGCCCGCGGCGCGGTGACCGGCGTCGTGGGCTCGCGCTCGCGCGCACCTCGAAACGACTCCGGCCCGACCTCTGGGTCGGCTTCGCTCCCAACGGCATCGGGCAGACCAAGCCGAACCACTTCGGTGAGATCGCGCGCACGGTCTGGGACAACCGCCGCCGCCTGCCGTGGGCGTGGCGCATCTTGCGGCGCGGCGTCTGCGACGGGTGCGCGCTCGGCGTCGCCGGCTTCCACGATTGGACGATCAGCGGCGTGCACCTGTGCACGACCCGACTGAACCTGCTGCGGGTGAACACGATGGAGCCGCTCGATCCGGCCGTGCTGAGCGATGTCGCCGCGCTCCGCGAGACGTCGGGCCGCGCGCTGCGCGACCTCGGTCGCCTCGGCGCGCCGATGATCCGCCGGCGAGGCGAACCCGGGTTCCGCGCGGTGTCGTGGGACGAAGCGCTCGACGTCGTGGCCGACGGCGTGCGGGCGGCGCACCCCGACCGCATCGGCTTCTACCTCACGGCGCGTGGCATCACCAACGAGGTGTATTACGTCGCGCAGAAGGTCGCGCGGTTCCTCGGCACGAACAACGTCGACAACGCGGCGCGGGTGTGCCACGCGCCGTCGACCACCGCGCTCAAGCAGTCGATCGGGGTGGGTGCGACGACGGTGTCGTACACCGACGTCCTCGACACCGATCTCGTCGTGCTGTTCGGATCCGACGTCGCGAACGCGCAACCTGTGTTCATGAAGTACCTGTACATGGCGCGCAAGCGCGGTGCGCGCGTCGTGGTGGTGAACCCGTTCCGGGAGCCGGGTCTCGAGCGCTACTGGGTGCCTTCCAACGTCGAGAGCGCGCTGTTCGGTACCCGGATCACCGACGACTTCTTCACCGTCCACACCGGTGGCGACGTCGCGTTCGTCAACGGCGTGCTGAAGGAGCTGCTCGCCCTCGGCGCGATCGATCGCGACTTCGTCACCACGCACACCGACGGGTTCGACGACCTCCTCGCCGAGCTCGAAGCCGAACGTTTCGACGACCTCGAACGCATCTCGGGCGTCACCCGCGCCGAGATGGCGCGCTTCGCCCGCCTCTACGCCGACGCGCGTTCGGCAGTGATCGTGTGGTCGATGGGGATCACCCAGCACGAGCACGGCGTCGATCAGGTGACCGCACTCGTCAACCTCGCGCTCGCGCGCGGCAACGTCGGCCGCTCCGGTGCCGGCCTCATGCCGATCCGGGGTCACTCCGGCGTGCAGGGCGGCGCCGAGATGGGCTGTTACGCCACCGCGTTCCCCGGCGGCGTCCCCATCGACGCGACCTCGGCCGCCGCGCTCGCACAGCAGTGGGGATTCGACGTGCCGGCCCGACCCGGGCTCGCCGCGGCCGACATGCTCGACGCTGCGCACCGCGGCGACCTCGATGTCCTCTACTCGAGCGGCGGCAACTTCCTCGACGTCCTGCCCGCACCCGACGTCACGCGTGCCGCACTCGAGCGCGTCCCGGTGCGCGTGCACCAAGACATCGTCGTGACCACGCAGATGCTCGTCGATGCCGCCGACGTCGTCGTGCTGCTCCCCGCCGCCACGCGCTACGAGCAGCGCGATGGCGGTACGTCCACGACGACCGAGCGGCGCATCGCGTTCAGCCCCGAGCTCCCCGGACCGCGCGCCGGAGACGCGCGCACCGAGTGGGAGATCTTCCTCGACCTCGCCCGCCGGGTCGACCCCGATCGCGCGCCGCTCCTCGGCTGTGCCGACGGACACGCTATCCGGGCCGAGATCGCCCGGGTCGTCCCGGCGTACGCCGGCATCGAGAACCTGCGCGACACCGGGGACCAGGTGCAGTGGGGCGGCACGCGCCTCTGCACCGACGGCGTGTTCCCGACACCCGACGGGCGCGCGCACTTCGGCGTCGTCCGTCCGGTCATCCGACCCGTGACCCCTGGTCACTTCGTCTTGTCGACGCGGCGGGGGAAGCAGTTCAACACGATGGTGTGGAAGGAGCGCGACCCGCTCACCGGTGCGGCGCGCGACGCCTTGTTCCTCGCGCCGTCCGACGCGACCGCGCTCGGCGTCGCCGACGGCGACGCGGTCGTGGTGCGCTCCGCGCACGGCGAGATGCGCGCTCGGGTGCACGTCGCGCCGATCCGTCCGGGCAACGTGCAGGCGTTCTTCCCCGAGGCGAACGTGGTCCTGCCTCCGGCCGTGCGTGACCAGCGCTCCGGGGTGCCCGACTACAACACGGTGGTCGCGGTCGAGCCGGTCGCACCGCGGGTGCAGTGACGTGGCGACCTCGCCGACCCCCGACGCGCTCCTCGCGATGCTCGACGACGTCGCGAGCGCGGTGCAGCGGGCCGTCGCGCGGATCCCGACCGACCAACGTCGGGCTCGCACGAACCGTGCTGGCCAGTACGTGCTCGATCTCGTCGCCGACGGTGCTGCACTGCAGATCCTGCGCCGCACTGGACTGCGGATCGTCAGCGAGGAGTCCGGTGTGAGCGGACCGCTCGAAGCTCCCCTCACCGTGGTGCTCGATCCCGTCGACGGCTCGACGAACTGCGCGCGCGGCATCGCGTACTGGGCCACGTCGATGTGCGTCCTCGACGAGTCCGGACCGTCGGTCGCG
>DASUMP010000210.1:0-6769 GCA_036277635.1 Acidimicrobiia bacterium
TGCTGTCGCAACGCACCGGACTCCCCGCTCGGTTCGTGCGCAAGGAAGCGAAGACCTACGGCACGTGCCGGCTCGCCGAGGGCGGCGACGTCGACGGCGTGCGACTGTGCATCGTGGAAGACGTCGTGACCTCGGGTGGCGCGGTGCTCGACGCGGCTCGCGAGCTGCGCGCACGCGGCGCCGAGCTGGCGACGGTCGTGTGCGTCATCGACCGCGAATCCGGCGGCGCCGAGAACCTCGCCGAGATCGGCCTCGAGCTGCGCTCGCTGTTCACGATGTCGCAGCTCGAGTCGGCGGCGTCCTGAAAGACGCGCCGATCAGGACGGCGCAGCACACTCGGTGCGGATCTCGTCGAGTGCAGTCCGTTCGCTCGCCGTCGGGTCACGTTCCTCGTTGAGCACGTCGAGGTCGAAGCGGGCGATCACCTCGTCGACGATGCACTCCGCTTCTCGGTTCGCGACGCCCGCTTCGCGCAGCCGTCGTTCTGCATCCGCGCGCGTGAACACGTCATCGCTGCAAGCTCCGAGGAGCGCCGAGACGGCGAACAGCAGAGCGGTGACCGAACCACGGAACCTGAGCATCCGCACAGGTTCGCGCGGCCGCCGCGCGATCACGGATCGAAGCGGTACCCGACGCCGCGCACCGTCGTGATGCGTGGCCCTCCGCCCGTCGATTCGGCGAGCTTGGTGCGCAACCGGCGGACGTGCTCGGTGACGGTCGCGGCGCTCTGCCACGCGCCCGACGAGCCCCACGCGTCACGCAGGAGCTCTTCACGCGTGAGCGTGCGGCGAGGCCGGGCGCCGAGGCACGCGAGTAGGTCGAACTCGCGCCGGGTCACGTCCACCGGCCGACCGTCGAGGGTGACCCGGCGCGACGCCCGGTCGACGATCAACGGGCCGAACTCGAGGCGGCCAGGAGCCGAGACGCTCGACCGGCGCAAGACTGTCGCGATGCGGGCGCTGAGCTCGCGCGTCGAGCACGGCACCGCGATGAAGTCGTCGGCGCCGAGCTCGTAGGCCAGCACGCGGTCGCCGTCGGTGTTCCGGTGGCTCACGACCACCACCGGAACGCCACTGCGAGCGCGCACCCCTTCGAGCACGCCGAACGTGTCGGTGGCCGGGGTCGCGAGCCCGATGACCACGAGGTCGACGCCACCGCCGAGCACGGCGGCGAGGATCTCTCGTTCACCATCGACTCGGGCGAGGGCGATGCCGTGCTCATCGGCGACGTGCTCGATGACGCGCGCGAGGTGCTCGTCGTCCAGCGCCACGAGGACGCGGGCCTCCGCGGGCGCTCTCGTCGGCCACGATGCCACTGCCGCCATGCTGTCTCCCCGCGCGATCCGTCGCTGAGGGTGGTTTCGACGGGTGGAGCACCCGGCCCGAGGGCCGGAAGGTCCACGGGTTCTCTGCATTTCTGCGCGCGCTCGGTGCTGCGTTGATGGAACGTTGAGTGCGCGGAGTGCAAGGTGTGGGGCCGACGTGCCGAGCACATGACCATGACCATCGCCTTGTCGTCAGCGGTCGCCGCGCCGACGCGCACTCGCCTGCGCATCTTGTGCGTCGACGACGACCCGCTGCTGCGCCGCATCCTGCAGCTCAACCTGCTCGCCGAGGGCCACGTCGTCGACGTGCTCGCCGACGGCAGCTCGGTCTACGAGCACGCCCGCTCGCAACGACCGGACCTGATCCTCCTCGACGTGATGATGCCCGGGCGTGACGGCTACTCCGTGCTCGGGCAGCTGAAGTCCGACGAGGCGACCCGCGACATCCCGGTCGTGTTGCTGACCGCACGAGCGAGCGACGAAGAGGTGTGGGAGGGCTGGCAGGCCGGCGCCGACTACTACCTGACCAAGCCGTTCGACCTCGACCAGCTCGTGTACTTCGTGCGTCAGGTGCTCGGGAGCGAACCGCAGACACCGGAGGCGCAGTCATGAGCGTGCAGCCTCGCCGCGTCCACCGCGCCCTGGTCGGACTGCTCACCGCGATCGTCGTCGTGACGATGGCCACGGCCGCGGCTCCGACCACCGAGACGCTTCCGACTCGCGCCGTGATCGTGCAGGCCGAGAACGTAGACGCGGCCGCCGCGCTCGTGCGCGCGGTCGGCGGCGACGTCACGGCGCGCTACGACACGATCGGTGCGGTCGCGACGCGACTCGACGCGACGGCGGTCGCGGTGCTCGAGCGCGGCGGGAACGTCGTCGTGACCCCCGACGTCGCGCTCGAACCGACCGACGCCGAGTTCCCGGCGGATACCCACAGCGCCGCCTTCGACGCGATCTCCCCCGGTCCCGCGGCCGCGGTGGACGCCGGTGCGGGCGTCGCCGTCGCGTTGATCGACACCGGCGTGAACCCCACCGCGGACCTCCACGCACCGCGTCTCGTCACCGGTCCCGACCTGTCCGGCGACGGCGACGCCGTCGACCGCTTCGGGCACGGCACGTTCATGGCCGGACTCATCGCCGGCGACGGGACTGCGAGCGCGGACGCGGCGGTGCACCACCGCGGCGTCGCGCCCGGCGCACGCGTCGTGGCGGTCAAGGTCGCCGGCGCCTCGGGCGAGACCGAGCTGTCGACCGTGCTCGACGCGTTCGAATGGGTGATCGAGCACAGCGAGGAGCTCGACATCCGGGTCCTTAGCTTGTCGTTCGGCATCCCCGTGCCGCTGCCTCCCGTCGTGAACCCGCTCGACGCCGCAGCCGAGGCCGCGTGGGCGAGCGGGATCACCGTCGTCGCCGCGGCCGGCAACGAAGGCCGCGCTGGCGTCGTCGCGCCGGGCGACGATCCGTGGGTCGTGACCGTCGGCGCGTCCGACGTGCGCGGCACCGCCGACGTCTCCGACGACGTCGTTCCCGACTGGTCAGGTCGCGAGCGCGTCCTCGGGGTGGACAAGCCCGAGCTCGTGGCGCCCGGCGTGTCGGTCGTGTCGCTGCGTGCGCCCGGCTCGACGATCGACGTCGCGAATCCCGACGCTCGCGTCGACGACGCGTACTTCCGCGGCAGCGGCTCGTCGATGGCGACCGCGATGACTGCGGGAGCGGCGGCAGTCCTCGCCGCCGAGCATCCCGGCGCGACGCCCGACCACGTGAAGGGCGCGCTCGTCGACGGCGCGACCCCGATCGGCGGCGGGCGAGCGTTGAACGTGCACGGCGCGCACGCAGCGACGCCGCGTCGAGCGTGGTTGCAACGCCACCCGAACGCGATCGGCCTGCCCGGCAACCGCATGCCGTGGGCCGCCGAGCCGTGGTCGGCCGCGCGCTGGACCGACGAGTCGTGGAACGCCGCGCGCTGGACCGCAGCGAGATGGACCGCCGCCCGGTGGACCGACGAGTCGTGGAACGCGGCCCGTTGGACCGCCGCGAGATGGACGGCCGCGCGGTGGACCGACGAGTCGTGGAACGCGGCGCGATGGACGGCCGCGCGCTGGACCGCCGCGAGATGGACGGCATCTCGCTGGACCTCGGTGACGTGGGCGTCGCCGTAGCGAGCGCGCGTTCACCCGCCGCGAAGGGGAGGACCGTCGTGGTCCTCCTCGTCGTCGCGCACGGGGTCGTCACCGCGCTGATCGGCGGCGTCGGCGTCGCGGCCGGCGCGCAGGTCGGCCATCCGCTCGGCATCGTCGCGTACGGCGTGGCGTTCGCGGTCGCCGGTTCGTTCAACCTGCGGCTCGAGTTCCGGCAGAGCCAGTTCACCTTCACGCTCGCCGACGCGGTGCTCGCCGCCGCGTTCCTGGTGCTCGGACCGCTCGGCGTGGCGGTCGCAGCCGGCGCCGGCGAGCTCGTCTCGCTCGCCCACCAGCGCGTCTCGGGCGTGAAGATCCTCGTGAACGTGACCAATCGGCTCGCGGCGGCGACGATCGGCGGCACCGCGTTCTGGGTGCTCACCGCCTCCGACGGCAGCGAGCTGCACCGCTGGTACGCGACGATCGCCGCGTCGCTGTGCTTCTCCCTCCTCGACATGGCGTCGATCGCGGTCGTCGTCGCGAAGGTCGAGGAGTCGCGCTTCCACGAGGTGTTCGTCCGCAGCGCACCCACGGGCGTGCTCACCACGATCGCGGCCGCGCCGCTCGGCGTCGTCGCGCTCGACCTGTGGCACCACTCGGTCGCGGCGCCGCTCCTGCTCGCTCCGATCATCGCCGCGGTCGCCATCAACGCCCGGACCGGAGCGACGCATCGCGACGAGCACCTCCGCTTCGAGCGGCTGTACGAAGCCTCGGTGCGCACGGCGCCGCTCGTCGATCTCGACGACGCCGTTCGGGCCATCGCGGGCCAGGCCCGCATGCTGCTCACCGGGACCGCAGGCGTGTGCTGCGCGACCGACCACACCGGTCGCTGGATCGGGGCGATCGTCTCCGAGCGCGGCGCGGCCAGGCTCTCGCACGACGCGGTGTGCGCACTGGTGAGTCTCGGAGCGAGTGGCGAGGCGGCCGAGATCGTGCTCCCCGAGCACCACGCGCTCCGCTCGTTCGCTGACGACGCGGCCTCGGTCACCGTCGCCAGCGCGCCGTTCGACCGCGCCGACGGCACCGTCGTCGCCGTGTTCCGCGAGGGACGCGCCGAGGGATCGGCGACGAATCGGATCCAGACGCTCGAGGCGTTCGCGGCCCACGCCGCGCTGATCGTGAGCAACGCGGCCCTGCTCGCGCAGCGCGACTCGGCCCTCCGGCACCAGCTCGACCTCAACCGTCAGAAGAGCGAGTTTCTCGCCGCGGTGTCCCACGAGCTGCGCACGCCGCTCGCCGCGATCCTCGGATCGGTCGGCACGCTGCGCCGACTCGACGGGCGCCTGTCGGGCGCCGAACGCGACGAGATGTTCGATTCGACGGCTGCGCAGGGATCCCGGCTCCAACGTCTGATCGAGGAGCTGCTCATCGTCGCCGCCGCCGAGCACACCGCGACGGTCGTCGAGTCGGAGGCGGTTCGCGTCGGGACGCTGATCGACGACATCGTCGCCGACGCGCGCGTCGCAACGGGAGACCGACTGCAGGTGCGCGTCGCGCAGCCCGACCCGACCGTGGTCCTCGACCCCGCGAAGGTGCGGCGCGTCGTGTTGAACCTCGTCGAGAACGCGGCCAAGTACGCGCCGCGGGGGCCGATCGAGCTCGACGCACGCGCCGACGCGACCATGCTCGAGGTGGTGGTGCGCGATCACGGTCCTGGCATCCCGCCCGACGCACGCGAGCGCGCGTTCGAACGGTTCGTGCAGCTCGACCAGTCCGCCACGCGCACCCAGGGCGGTACCGGGCTCGGCTTGTACCTGTGCCGTCAGCTCGTCGAGCTGCTCGGCGGTGAGCTCACCCTCGACGACCCGCCCGGCGGCGGCTGCCGGTTCACGATGCGCCTCCCGACGCGGCGAGCCACCGTCGCCGAGGTCGACCGCGAGGCCGTGCGCACTTCCGGTGTGCTCGCGCGCCCGCGCGCGCTCGGGCGACGCACAGCCGTGGGGTCCTGACCGACCGTCCCCATCCTCGACCGACCGCGCTCCTACGCTCGCGAGCCCGCGCTCGGTGCGAGGAGCCGCCCATGACCTGCCCGCGCTGTGGTCGACCGACCGAAGCGACCGATCGGTTCTGTCCCGGCTGCGGCTCGATGCTCGCGGCGCCCGAATCCACCGAGTCCACCGCCGCCACACCGCCCGTGCCCGCTCCTCCCGCGTGGAGTGGCGCGAGCGCCGCGCTTCCACCGGCGCCGCCACCGACCTCGCAGTGGCACCCGCCGGTCGCCACGACCTCCGCTCCGGTCGCGACCAACCTCGGTGGACTCGCCACCGCGCTCACGTGGTTGTTCGCGCTCATCGCCGTCGCATCCGCGCTGCTCGCCGTGTTCCGGTTCATCGAATGGTCGTTGCTCGACGATCTGCGCACGGATCCCTTGTCCGTCGAGTTCTCCGATCTCGAGGACTCCGACGACCGCATCAACGCGCTGACCGGCGTCCGCACGATGCTCATCCTCGCCACGGCCGTCGTGTTCATCGTCTGGCTCCACGCGGCGACGAAGAACCTGCGCGCGTTCGGCTACCGCGACCTGCGGTACGGGCCCGGCTGGGCGATCGGCGGCTGGTTCGTACCGTTCGCGAACCTCGTCATCCCGAAGCAGGTGGTCGACGACGCCTGGCGCGGCGCCGACCCGCAGGCCGCGCCGAGCGGCCGGCCGGCCGGTCCGGTGCCGGGCGTGTTCCTCGCGTGGTGGCTCGCGTTCCTCGCGAGCACGTTCCTCGATCGGATCGGCAACTTCGTGGGCGACGCCGACGACGCCGACATCTCCCAGCTGCAGACCGCCTCGCAGCTGACCCTGCTCGCGGCGCTCGCGGCCGCCCTGGGCGCGGGGCTCGCGATCGTCGTGGTCTCCCGGATGACCGCCCGCCACCGCGCTCGCAGCACGGCACTGCTGGGCACCTATACCACCTAGGGGTATACTCGGCTCCTCTCCAGCCGAGGAGCTCGCCGTGGCCCGCGGATACACCGCCAGCAAGGACCAGTTGCTCGCCCGCCTCGCCCGCATCGAGGGCCAGGTGCGCGGCGTCGCCCGGATGGTCGAGAGCGACCGCTACTGCATCGACATCCTCACGCAGATCAACGCCGTGCGGGCCGCCCTCGACCAGGTGGCGTTGGGCGTCCTCGACGACCACGTCCGGCACTGCCTCGTCGGCCACGGCGGCGGACCCGTCGATCCCGAAGAGCAGCGCCAGGAGCTGATGGGCGCGGTCGGGCGCATGCTCTCCCGCTGACGCTTGACCCGGTATACGGTAGGGGGGTATAGTAGCCGGCACAC
>DASUMP010000211.1:0-37033 GCA_036277635.1 Acidimicrobiia bacterium
CGACGCGCGCCGCGCAGCAGGTCGGTCGGATCCGGGAGCGGGAACCGATCGGCCGATGCCACCGCACCCCGGTGCAGATCGAATCCGACGACGCGACGGAGCACCTCGGGCGGAGCGACGTAGACCGGCGCGGGCGTCGCGTCGAGCTCGACGCGCAGCGCGTCGTACTGGGTGGCGGTGACGAGCACGGCGCGCACGTGGCGCGACGACGCCAGCAGCCGGGCGACGACGAGCGGTCCTTCACCCACGAAGAACCCGGCGCGACCCTCGACGCGGGCGCGCAGCTCCGGGTCGCTCAGGTCGACGAAGTCGGCGAGTCGGGGATCGCCGGCGTCGTCGACCGGGATCGGCGCACCCACCGGCGGCTCAGGCGGTGGCGAGCGGCGGACCGCTGCGCAGCAGCGTGCCCGCCAGCGCGCCGGTGTGCTCGCCGTGCTCCATGAACACCTCGCCGTTCACGAGCGTGTACTCGTAGCCCGCGCCGCGCTGCACGTAGCGACCCGCACCGCGTGGGAAGTCGTGCACCATCTCGGGGAGCGGCAGGGCGAGCGCGTCGAGGTCGATGACGTTGACGTCGGCGAACGCGCCCGGCGCGAGCACGCCGCGACCTTCGAGCTCGTAGAGCGCGGCCGTGTCCGACGTCATGCGCCGGACGCCCTCCTCCAGGGAGAACACGCCCTCGTCGCGCACCCAGTGCGCGAGGAACCATGTGGGCTGGCCCGCGTCCATGATGAGCCCCACGTGGGCGCCCGAGTCGGCGAGGCCGAGGACCGTTGCAGGGTGGTGCAGCATCCAGTGGACGGCGTCGGGCCGTTGGTTGAGGAACGGGAAGCTGAACACGGCGCGCCCGCGTGACTCGCGGGTGATGCGCACGAACGCGTCGACGACGTCGCCGCCGCCGGCCGCGGCGTGCGCCGCGAGGGTGTCGGCGGCGCCGAAGTCGTAGCGCGCCGGTTCGGCGTCGAGCACGAACACGCCGTCCCAGTCGAGCCCGGGCAGGTGCGCACGCGCGTCGGCGATCAGCTCGGCGCGGCGGACGTCGTCGTCGAGGGCGGCGAGCCGCGCGTCGAGGGGGAGGTCGCGCAGCGCAGCCCACGTGGGTGCACGATCGAAGAACGTGCGGCCCGCGAGCCCGAACAGCAGGGCGATCCCTCGCGGCGTGGTCTGCGGTCGGACGACGCCGCCGGCGGCGGCCTCGGCGTCGACGAAGTCGAAGATCCTCCGGTAGAGCTCGGGTCCGAGGTTGCTCTGAGCCACCCCGAACGTGACCGGACGCCCCGTGGTGCGCGCGACCTCGGCCATCCAGTGCACCTCGGCGCGGGTGTTCTCGTAGTGGGCACCGGGACCTTCGAAGCGCGGCGCGACCTCGAAGACGCCGCGGTCGTGGCGACCGAGCGCTCCCGCGATCGCGAGGAGCTCGTCGGCGGTCGCCCACGTGCCGGGGACCGGACGTCCGTCGGGCACGCGGTGCAGCAGCGTGCGCGAGGTCGAGAACCCGAGCGCCCCGGCGCGCATCGCTTCGTCGACGACCGCGACCATGGCGGCGACGTCGTCGGCCGACGCGGGGGTCTCGTCGAGGCCGCGCTCACCCATCACGTAGTGGCGGACCGCGCAGTGCCCCACCATGCCGCCGACGTTCACTCCCTTCGGGAGCCGTTCGAGCGATCCGAGGTACTCGCCGTAGGTCTCCCAGTCCCACGGCAGCCCGTCGAGGATGCTCGCGGCGGGGATGTCCTCGACGGACTCCATGAGCTCGGCGAGGTAGCCGCGGTCGTCGGGTCGGCACGGCGCGAACGTCACGCCGCAGTTGCCGAGCACGACCGACGTGACGCCGTGCCAGCACGACGACGATCCGGTGGGGTCCCAGGCGAGCTGCGCGTCGAGGTGGGTGTGGATGTCGACGAAGCCGGGCGTGACGACGAGTCCGTCGGCGTCGAGCTCGCGCCGGCCCCGCCCGTCGACCCGACCGACGTCGGTGACGCGGTCGCCGTCGATCGCGACGTCGGCGACGCGTGCGGGCGCCCCCGTGCCGTCGACGACGGTCCCGCTCCGGATGACGACATCGTGCACCGTGCTCTCCCACGCTCGGGGTTGTCGAACGGTAGCCAGGTCGGCAGGTGCGCTGCGCTCACGGCATTCGGTGGGAGAATCACGACGCGGCCGGGGACCGACAGCGAGGTGGCGGATGATCGGACGGGCACGCACACCGGCGAGCACCGCGGTCCGCATCACGGGGGTCTACCTCCTCGCCGCCACGGTCTGGATCCTCGCCTCCGACCGGATCGTCGACGGTCTGCCCCACAGCGTCCAGTCGGTGAAGGGGCTCGCGTTCGTCGTCGTCACGGCCGGTGTGCTGTTCGCCGTGCTCGTCCGTGACCTCGGCCACCGCGAGGCGCTCGCTCGGCTGCTCGAGCAGGAGCGCGCCGCTTCCGAGCACCTCTTCGCGGCGACGCCGGAACCGGCGTGGGTCTTCGACGCCGAGACCTTGCGCTTCCTCGCGGTGAACGACGCCACGATCGCCCGCTACGGGTGGACGGCGGACGAGTTCCGAGCGATGACCATCATGGACATCCGGCCCCCGGACGAACGGGAGCGCCTCGGACCGGTGCTCCGCACCCTCACACCCGAGCATCGCGACTTCGGGCGCTGGCGCCACCGGACCAAGGACGGCCGAGTGCTCGATGTGCACATCTCCGCGCACGGCGTCGTCTACGACGGCCGGCCCGCGGAGCTCGTGATCGCCCGCGACGAGAGCGACCTGGTGCGTGAAGAGGAGGCCCGCCTGACCCGCCACCGTCGCCAGGTGGTCCTCGCGGCGTTGAGCACCCTCGCGCTGGCCGAGCCGGCGCTGCAGACCCTGTTCGCGCGCGCGTGTGCGGCGATCGTCGCCGAGCCGGGGTTCGCCGGCGCGGCGGTGATCCAGCTCGACGGGGATCGCCGCGTCCTGTGGGCGATCGAGGGCGAGTGGACTGGAGCAGACGCGACCGCGGTCCTGCCGCTCGAGTCGAGCTCGTGGGACCGCCGGGTCACGTTCGCGCCCGGAGCCGGCGACACCACGCTGTTGTTCGCGCCGATCGTGGGGCGAGTCGAGGCGTTCGGCGCGATCGTTGCCCGCGCGAACGGATCCGTCGACGAGGACGCGACGCTGTTCGTCGAGTCGCTCGCGAACGTCCTCGGCACCGCGGTCGTGCGCCGGGAGACGAGCGACGCGCTTGCGCTGGCAGAGGAAGCCGAGCGGCAACGGATCAGCGAGGACATCCACGACGACCCGTTGCAGCTCCTGATCGCAGTCGCGATGCGCTTGCAGGTGATGCGCCGACGTCATGCCGACCCGGAGCTGCGCGCCGAGCTCGACTCGATCCTGGTCGACGAGCGCCGCGCCATCGAACGGCTGCGCATGGTGATGTTCGAGCTGCACCCACAAGGGATCGACGACGGCGGACTCGCGCAGGCGTTCGAGCACGTGTTGGAGCGCGTGGCGACCGGCGAGACCACGTACAGCGTCGACGACCACACGGAGGTGCCGATCCCCGCATCCACCGCGGCGATCCTGTTCCGTTCCGCGCGGGAGGCGATCCTCAACGTCGGGCGGCACGCGAACGCCCGCCACATCGAGGTGACGATCACGCCGGAGGACGAGGGCACCACCGTGCGCGTGCGCGACGACGGCGACGGGTTCGAGATCGCGGGCTCCGAGTCCCGCCCCGGCCACCTCGGTCTCGTGACCATGCGTGCCCGCGTCGCGCGCGCCGGTGGTCGCACCGTCGTGCGATCCGAGCCGGGTGGGGGGACGACCGTCGAGCTGTGGATCCCGCACCGCAGCGCCGGTCCGCCCGGCGTTCCCGATCCGACCTGAGCGTCGCGCCGCTGGTGCAACAATGCCGGCGCCCGCCCGCCCGCCGCCGGAGGATCCCGTGCTCTCGTCGATGGACGACTACCCGCTCCACCAGGTCGCCGAGCCGATCCGCCATGTGGGATCGAGCGACCGGAACTTCTACGACCGCTACTACTTCAACCTGCACGGCTCCACCGACGAGCTGTTCATGGTGCTCGGGATGGGCCAGTACCCGAACCTCGCGACGCAAGACGCGTTCGCGGTCGTGTGCCGCGACGGCATGCACCGCGTCGTGCGGGCGTCGAGGGAGCTCGGCGATCGCGCCGACACGACCGTGGGGCCGTTCCGCGTCGAGGTGCTCGAACCGCTCCAGCGGCTGCGGTTCGTCCTCGAGCCGACCGAGCACCCGATGGCGTTCGACCTCACCTGGGACGGCGCGATCCCGGCGTTCGAAGAGCCGCGCCACTTCGTGCGCCGCCACGGCCGGGTGCTGTTCGACACGATGCGCTTCGCGCAGACCGGGTGCTGGACCGGCACCTTGGAGGTCGGCGGCGAGACCATCACGATCACGCCCGACCGGTGGAAGGGCACGCGGGATCGGTCGTGGGGCGTGCGGCCGGTCGGTGAGGCGGAACCGCCCGGCATCCGGCAGGGCTCGGGTCAGATGATCGGGATGTGGAACTACGCGCCCATGCAGTTCGACGACTGCTCGATCCTGTACATCCTCCAGGAGGAGCCCGACGGCACCCGGATGATCGAAGAGGCGGTGCGCATCTGGGCCGACCCCGAGCGCGGCCACGAGTGGCTCGGTCGACCCGAGTACGAGCACGCGCTCGAGCCGGGCACCCGGATGGTGCGCCGGCCGTCGACGCTGCGCTTCCCCGAGGCGCCCGGCGGCGGCTTCGACGTGCACGTCGAGCCCCTGCGGCACGCGTACATCGCGATCGGCACCGGCTACGGCATGGAAGACGACTGGCGCCACGGCATGTACCAGGGTCCGTTGGAGGTGCAGTACCGCGAGTGGCCCGAAGCCGACCTCGAAGGATGGGGCTGGTACGGCGTCGTCGACCACGTCGCCCGGTTCACGACGACCACGGGCGACGTCGGCTACGGCCTCCACGAGCACGGCTTCTTCGGCCCGTTCCCGAAGTACGGACTCGAGCGCTGGGACGACGGCGCCCCCTGACGGGCACGGGTCCCGTCGCCGAGTGTCACGCGTCGTCGAGGTCTTCTTCGTCGACGACGACGTCCCAGCGGGAGAGGCAGTCTTCGCACGCGTACGTGAGCACGTCGCCGGGCTCGACGGCGTCGGCGGGTTCGTCGGCGGTCGCTTCGGCGAGCGGGGTGACGAGGTGCGCCACGCCGTCGCAGTCGGGGCAGCGGATTTCGCGGGCGATGGTCACGGGCGCTCCCGGGGGTCGGTCAGCGCACCGTACGTGTCGGGGCGGCGGGTGGCGAGGAACGGGAACAGGTCGAGCCAGTCGCGACGCTGGTCGAGGTCGAGGTCGGCGACGAGCACCGCGGGCTCGTCGCGAGGCGCCTGCACCAGCACCCGACCGTACGGATCGCTGATGAACGACGACCCGTAGAAGGTGATCGGGCCCTCGGTCCCGATGCGGTTCGGCACGACCATGAACGTGCCGTTCGTGATGCCGTGCGCGCGGATCACCTGCTCCCACAACGGTTCGGTGTCGAAGTCGGGGTGGTCGGGCTCGGAGCCGATCGCGGTCGGGTAGACGACGATCTCGGCGCCCTGGAGCGCGTAGAGGCGGGCGACTTCGGGGAACCACTCGTCCCAGCAGGTGGGGAACCCGACGCGCGCGTCGCCGAGGTCGACGACGGGATAGCCGGTGTCGCCGGGACGGAAGTAGCGGTCTTCGTAGTAGCCGGCGGTGACCGGGAGATGCATCTTGCGCGTGCGCGCGAGCACCGTGCCGTCGGGAGCGACGCAGATCGCGGTGTTGTAGCCGAGCCCGTCGTCGGCGGCGCGCTCGTACAGCGACGCGTGCACCGCGACGCCGGTCTCGGCGGCGAGCGAGGCCGCGAAGTCGTGGGTGGGGCCACCCGGGAGCGGCTCGGGCTCGACCCCCGCGCCGCGCGGCCCGCGATCGGTGATCGCGAAGTACGCCGACAGGGTGAGCTCCTGGAGACACACCAGCCGCGCGCCCCGGTCGGCCGCGATCCGCACCGCGTCCGCGAGCGCGGCGCGGTGCTCCTGCGGATCGGGGTGCCACCGGTGCTGCACGAGCGCGACTCGGAACGGGGGTCGGGTGGGGGGATGGACGCGCGCGGGGGAGTCGGGAACTGCGCCGACGGCTTCGATGACGTGCAGCTCGCTCATGCCGGCACCTGCTGGGTCACGCAGTGCACGCCGCCCCCGCCGAACGCGAGGTGCACCGCCGGGACGGGCACGACCTCGCGCCCGGGATAGCACGCCGCGATTCGGACCAGCGTGTCGGCGTCGGCCTCGTGATCGGCGACCGGCACGACCACGGCGTCGCGCACAGGGAAGAGGTTCACGTACGGGACCGGAACGCTGCGCCCACCGACGCGCGCGTACGGCAGCACCGGGAGCTCGGTCACGACGATCCCCGCGGCGTCGAGGGCGGCGCGGTTGTCGGCCGCGATGGCGTGGTTCGGGTTCGCGGGGTCGTCGCACCCTTGGAGGAGTGCTCGACCAGGCGCGTGGAACGCGACCACGTTGTCGACGTGACCGTCGGTGCCGTCGTCCTCGGCGATCGCGTCGGCGAGCCACACGACGCGCTCGGCACCGAGGAAGTCGTGCAGCACCGCCTCGACGGACTCGCGGGTCGCGCCGGGGTTGCGGTTCGCGTGCAACGCGCAGCGCTCGGTCGTGACGAACAGCCCGGCACCGTCGTGCGCGAGCGCGCCGCCCTCGAGGACGAGCGGCGCGCGACACACGTCGAGCCCGAGGCGCTCGCCGAGGCGGCGCGCGATCTCGGCGTCGCGGTCGTACGGCGAGAACTTCTCGCCCCAAGCGTTGAACGTGAACGCGATCGCCTGACGCTCGCCGGTCGCGGTCGCGACGATGATCGGTCCGGAGTCGCGCAGCCACGAGTCGTCGACCGGGAGCTCGACGACCAGCGCGCCGGGCACGTCGCCGCACGCAGCTCGGGCCGAGGGTGCATCCGCCGGGTCGGCGACCACCCACACGGGCTCGCGCGCCGCGATCTCACGCACCAGAGTGGCGTGTTCGGCGCGCGCACCGTCGAGTGCGTCGCCCCACAGCGCGTCGCGGCGGGTCTCGGTGGGCCAGCCGACGATCGTGCACTCGTGCGGGCCGGTCTCGGCGGGGACGCGCCGGGCCGGCGGCGGTGCGGCACGATCCATCGCCCGACGGTACCCGCACGACCGCGCGCGCTTCCGGCAGACTGTCGCGACCGAAGGGAGCGACCGTGGGTTTGCCCGATCATCTCGCGCAGCTCGCGGCGCGGGTCTCGAACTGGGGCCGCTGGGGCGAGACCGACCAGCGCGGCACGCTCAACCTCGTCACCCCCGAGGCCACCCGACGCGGCGTCGCCTCGGTGCGCGACGGAACGACGTGGTCCCTCGCGATCCCGTTCGACCAGCACGGTCCGCAGTGGGACAGCGTGAACATGCCCGAGCGCGTCAACCCCGAGCTGCGCACGTACGCCGTCAACGTGTCGTTCACCGGCGACCCCGACGACTTCACCACGAGCGACGACGTGTTCCGTATGGGCTCCCAGGCCGCGACGCACTGGGACGCGCTGGGACACGTGGGCTACTCCGGACGACTCTGGAACGACACGCCGATGGACGTGATCAGCGGGGACGGCGCCGACCGGCTGGGCATCGAGCACTACGGACCGGTCGCGACGCGCGGCGTGCTGCTCGACATCGCTCGCTTGCACGGCGTCGACCACTTCGACCACGCCTACCCGATCACCGCCGACGACCTGCAGCGTGCCGCCGACGGCGCGGGCGTCACCGTCGCCGCCGGCGACGCGGTGCTCGTGCGCACCGGGCAGATGGCACACCTGCGCGCCGCCGACAAGCGCAGGTACTCGATGCCATCACCCGGGTTCGGGACCGCCAGCATCGAGTGGATCCGCGACCACGACGTCGCGGCGGTCGCCACCGACACGATGACGTTCGAGTGCTATCCGTGCGAGGACCCGGCGGTCTTCATGCCGGTCCAGATGATCCTCATGCGCGACGTCGGCCTCGCACTCGGGCAGAACTGGCATCTCGACGCGCTCGCCGAGGCGTGCGCGACCGACGGTCGCGCCACGTTCCTGCTCGTCGCGTCGCCGCTGCCGCTTACCGGAGCGGTGGGCGCGCCGGTCGTGCCGACCGCGATCCGCTGATCGATCGCGTCGCCGGCTACTCGCTCGGCGCGACGGGCTGCACCTCGATCTCGGGGACGTGCGCGTGCGCGGGCATCGTGACCGCCGCAACTACGGCGCGGGCGACGTCGTCGGGGAGCATCGTCGCCCAGTGGCGCTGGAGGCCGAAGTGCTGCCAGCGCGGGAGCAACGTCTCGAAGACCGCAGGATCCCAGTCGTCGCCGGCGCTGGTGAGTGTGGGGCCGACCCGCACGATCGTCGAGCGGATCCCGGTGCCCTCCACCTCGAGGGCGAGCGTGCGCGACACGCAGTCGAGGCCGGCCTTGCTCGCTCCGTAGGTGAGCAGGTGCGGGCGCGGGTGGTGCACCGCGTCGGACGACACGAACACGATGTCGCCTGCCCCTCCGCTCGCGAGCCGCGCGCGCACGAAGCGCTTCGTCACGAGGATGGGCCCGAGCAGGTTCGTCGCGAGGATCTCCGCGTGATCGTCGTCGCTCATCTCGTGCAGCGCGCCCGGGCGCGAGATCCCGGCGTTGTTCACGAGCACGTCGATCGGCCCGATCGCAGCTTCGCTGGCGTCCCAGCACGCGTCGATCGATGCGGCGTCGGCCACGTCGAGCACGCGGACGACGGCGGTGCCGCCGGCGTCCTCGACCATCGTCGCGGTCTCGGCGAGGACGGGTTCTCGGCGCGCACCGAGCGCGACCCGCCAGCCGAGCGCCCCGAACGCGATCGCGATCGCCCGGCCGATCCCGGTGGACGCTCCGGTGACGAGCGCGGCACGCGGGGGAGCGTCGGTCATCCGAAGTACTCCCCGCCGTTCACGTCGAGGGTCTGACCGGTGATGCAGCGCGCCCACGGTGAGGCGAAGAACACGACGGAGTGGGCGATGTCGTCCTGGGGTGGGATCTCGCGCAGCGGGATGCGCGCCGCGATCTCGGCGCGGATCTCCGACTCGGCGACGCCGCGCGCCTGGGCTTCCCACTGGACGTACACGTCGACCGACGGTCCGCCGATCCAGCCCGGCGCGACCGCGTTGACGCGCACGTGCGTGTCGCCGAGCTCGAACGCGAGCGTTTGGACCGCGGTTCGCAGCGCCGCCTTCGAGGTGGCGTAGCCGCCTTCGTTGTGGCGGATCTTCCGCATGCTCATCGAGAGGATGAAGACCACCGAGGCGTCGCCGTGCGTCGCCGCGGTGTCGCGCAGGTGCGGAAGCAGGGTCTGGGTGAGCGTGAGGGAGCCCCACACGTTGACGTCGTGGACCTTGCGCCACTTGGCGAGGTCGACGGTCGCGAACGGCTCCATCGGATCCATGCGGAACGCGTTGTTCACCAGCACGTCGACCCGCCCCGCGACCTCGGCGGCGCGCGCCGCGAGTGCGGCGACCTGGTCGGCGTCGACGATGTTGGTGGGCACGGCCACGGCGCGCCCGCCCGCGGCTTCGATCTCGGCGCGCACGGTCTCGAGGTAGTCGGCGTTGCGAGCCGCGAGGACGACGGTCGCCCCCTCGCGAGCGAGCGCCTTCGCGTTCGCCTGACCGAGACCCGGTCCGACCCCTGCGACCACCGCCACCTTGCCGTCGAGCAGCACCGCGCCTCCTTCGTGGATGGTGGCCGCAGCGTTGCACAGGCGCAGGAGTGCACGTCCAACCTTGCGTGGCGCGACCCGGCACCCAGCCGCTGGTTACAGTCCCGCGCGGGAAGGAGCAGCACCATGCCCGACATCACCGGAGCCGGGGCGCTGGCGAGCGAACACGGCGCCGACCTGCGCCGAGCCGCACGCCGCCCGTCCTCCAAGGCCGTTGCGGCCGCACGACTCGCCAACACGTGGGTCTTCGCCAACCTCAGCCAGCGCGAGCTGCGCCAGGTGGTGAAGTCGTCCGCTACCCGCGATGTCGCGGCCGGTGAGGTGCTCGTCGCCGAAGGGACCTCGGGGCGCGAGTTCTTCGTGCTGCTCGGCGGGAGCGTGAAGGTGTCGCGCAACGGGCGCAAGGTCACGGTGCTCGGACCGGGCTCGTCGTTCGGCGAGCTGGCCCTGCTCGACGACGGGCCGCGCACGGCCACGGTCACGGCCGAGACCGCGGCGACGGTGCTCGTGCTCGGGCGTCGAGAATTCGACCGGCTCCTCACCGGGTCGAGCGCGTTCGCGCGCAAGCTCCTGGCCGCGTTGGCCCATCGCCTCACCGAGGCCGACACCGAGCGGGTGGAGTGCTCGTGATCAAGCTGATGTGCTTCGTCCACCGGTTGCCCGGGATGACGCCCGACGCGTTCCACGAGCACTGGCGGAAGCGTCACGGGCCCTTGATCCGATCGAACGCGGCCGCCGCCCGCTACCTCGTGCGCTACGAGCAGAACCATCGCGTCGGCAAGGACTATGACCGTCCCGGGTCTCCCGACTTCGACGGTGTCGCCGTCCAGTGGTTCCGTTCGTACCGCGACTTCATCGCGATGATCACCGATCCGGACTGGGCGGAGATCACCGAAGACGAAGGCCGGTTCCTCGACCGCGACGCGACCGTCTTCGTGATGACCGAGAACGAAGAGGTCGTGGTCGACGCGCCCGCCGCGTCGTGATCCGGGAGCCCTGACTCAGAACCGCGGCTTCGCGAAGGTGCCGCGCAGGAGCGGCTCGAAGTAGACGATCGGCAGCGTGTCGTAGTCGGGGTCGAAGCTGGTCTGGTCCCATTCGTCGGCGAACTGCTCGGCGAGGCCGTACCACGGCTCCTCGCGGTACTGGTCGCGAGCGTCAGGGTCGCCACCGAAGTGGTGGTAGTAGTGCCGGCCCTGGAAGTCCTGGTGGGCCCGGATCATCCAGTAGACCTCGTCGCGCACGTACGGCTTGATGATCGCGGCGGCGATCTCGGGGTGGTTCGGGACGCTGACCGCCTTCCCCACGTCGTGCAGCAAGGAGGCGAACACGACCTCGGTGTCGGCCCCGGCTCGCTCCGCCCGTGTTGCGGTCTGCAGGCAGTGCGTCAGCTGGTCGACCGCGAACCCGTCTTCGATCTGGGCCAGGGACCGCAACAGCAGCAGGGCTCGGTCGGCCACGCGGTGCTGGTTGGCGGCGGACTCCCGGCCGATCACGGCCCACTGCTCGGCCGTCGAGTGGTCCATCCGCGTGAACGTGTTCGTCATGTCGACCAGTATTGCGGACCGATGGCCCGACGCGACGCCACAGATCGAGCTCGCACCGTCGACGAGCTGCTCGACGACGCGCGCGGCCGCTTCACCCGGCTCTCGGCGACCGAAGCCTGCGCTCGGCTCGATGACGGTGCGGTGCTCGTCGACGTCCGCACCGAATCGCAGCGCGCGGCCGGGGGTGAGATCCCGGGCGCGTTGGTCATCGCGCTGAACCACCTCGAGTGGCGACTCGATCCGCGCAGCGTGCACCGCGTCGACGCGGCAAGCGACCACGACGTGGAGGTCATCGTGCTCTGCCAGGAGGGCTACTCGTCGAGCCTCGCCGCGGCGCGCCTGCACGACCTCGGCCTCCACCGCGCCACCGACGTGATCGGCGGGTTCGACGCCTGGCGTCGGGCCGGGCTCCCGGTCACGGGAGGAGCGGGCTGAGGATCGCGGCGAGCTCGAGCGGGCGGTCGCCCTGCACGCTGTGGCCGGCGCCATCGACCACGATGACCCGCGCGTCGGCGCGGCGTCGCTGCAGCTCGCGCACGTCGTCGTCGGAGACGACCGGCGACACGGCGCCGCGTACCAACGTGACGGCGACCGGGACCCGCTCGATCTCGTCCCACAGGCCGGCCAGACCGGGGATCAGCGCCGCCGTCGGTTCGGTCTCGGCCGGGCGGCGCGGCAGGTCGTAGCGCCACTCCCAGCGGCCGTCGGGGCGCGGCCGGGCGTTGTGCAGCACGCCTCGACGCAACGACGACTCGGAACGGGTCGGGTTGAACGCGATCGTGCGTTCGAGGATCTCGTCGAAGCTCGAGAACGACTCGGGGCCGTCGACGAACTGCACGATCGACGACGCTTTCTCGTGGTCGACCCCCGGCGTCACGTCGACGAGCACGAGGTGATCGAATCGCTCCGGGGCGCGCGCCGCGAGCGCGATCGCGGAGAGGCCGCCGAGGGACATGCCGACGAGGACGCGCGCGTCCGGCGCGTGTTCGCGCACCGCGTGCTCGACGGCCGCCGCGTTCTCGGCCGGCCAGTACGCGTGATCGTCGCGGTGGTCGCTGTGCCCGTGCCCGGGCAGGTCGACGGCGAGCAGCGGGCGCGCGAGCGCGAGCGCGACCGTGTCCCACGTGTGCGCGTTCTGGGCCCCGCCGTGCAGGAGCACGACCTCGGGGGCGTCGGCGCCCCATCGCAGCGCGCTCACGCGCCGACCGGCGGCGTCGGTGGACGTCACGCGCGTGACTGCGGGCGGGGAGTCGAAGGGGAGGCCGAACTCGGCCGCGTTCTCGTGGAACCAGCCGAACTCGTCGTAGTGGTCACCGCGGTGCCCACCGTGCCCACCCGTTGCGCCGTTCGTCACGCGCCTGACCTCCCACTTCGCGAGGGTGCTCCGATCCGCAACCTTGGCCCAGACGTCGAGCGGCGCGCACGTGGCGGATCGGGAGATCGGGGCCGGCCTTCGTAGGATTGCCCGATGCCCCCGCGCGCACGGTTCCCGACCGTCTCGCCGCGGACCTACCGAGCGCTCACCGTGTTCGCGCTCGCAGCGCTGGCGTTCATCGTGCTGAGCGGCGCCGCGGTGCGCCTCACGGGATCAGGGCTGGGCTGCTCGGAGTGGCCGAACTGCGAGCCCGGCAGCCTCGTCCCGCGAGGGGAGAGCACACACCACGACTGGATCGAGTTCGTCAACCGCACGATCACCGGTCTCGTCAGCGTCGCGATCGCGCTCGCGGTGCTCGGCGCGCACCGCCGCCGACCGCGGCGCCGCGACCTCGTGCGCATCTCGTGGGGACTGGTCGCCGGTCTCGTCGCGCAGATCGTGCTCGGAGGCCTCACGGTCATCTTCGATTTGTGGCCGCCGCTCGTGATGGGGCACTTCTTGCTGTCGATGGTGGCGCTGTGGAACGCGCTGTGGCTCCATCACCGCGCGGGTGAACCCGACGGCGTGCGCGTGCCGGCCGCACCGGCGGCGGTCGTCCCGTGGGTGCGCGGCGTGGTCGCGTGCACTGCCGTCGTCGTGTTCCTCGGCACCGTCGTCACCGCATCGGGTCCGCACGCGGGCGACGCCGACGTCGACCGTCTCGGACCCGATCTGCCCGACGTCGCCCGGCTCCACGGCATCGCAGTGGTCATCCTCCTCCTCGTGCTCGCCGGCACGCTCCGCGCGGTGCGCGACCCGGCAACGCCCGCGCCGCTCGCCGCGACGGTGCGGATGCTGCTGTTCGCGCTGCTCGCCCAAGGCGCCATCGGCTACGTGCAGTACTTCTCCGGCGTTCCGGCCGGACTCGTCGAGGTGCACGTGGGCGGCGCGATCGTCGTGTGGCTGCTCGCGCTGCGCGCGTCGCTCCTGCTGCACACACGCCCGTCCGACGCGACCACGCCCACCTCACCGTCGCCGGATCCGCGAGCGCGCGTGGGCGCGACCGCGACCCTTCGGTAGCGTCCGGCCCGTGGCCGGGAGTGCGATCGTCGCCGAAGGGTTGCAGCGGTCGTTCGCGGGCGCGCTGGCGGTCGCGGGCGTCGACCTCGACGTCGCCGAGGGCGAGATCTACGGATTCCTCGGTCCGAACGGCGCCGGCAAGTCCACGACGGTGCGGATGCTGTGCACGCTGCTCGCGCCGACGAGCGGGCGTGCCCTCGTGGCCGGCCACGACGTGCAACACGAAGCGGATGCCGTCCGCCTGCGCATCGGCGTGGCGCTGCAGGACGCCGCGCTCGACGACCAGCAGACCGGACGCGAGCTCCTCGTGCTCCAAGCCCGGCTCTTCGGACTCACTCGCCACGACACCGAGCGGCGCCTGCGCGAGCTCACCGAGCTCATCGACATCGGCGACGCGCTCGATCAGCGCGTGAAGACGTACTCGGGTGGCATGAAGCGCCGCCTCGACCTCGCCGCCGCGCTGGTGCACAACCCCGATGTGTTGTTCCTCGACGAACCCACGACCGGTCTCGACCCGGTGAGCCGGGCGCGTGTGTGGGAGGAGGTCGAGCGGCTCAACCGGGATCTGGGGATGACGATCTTCCTCACCACGCAGTACCTCGAGGAGGCCGACGCGCTCGCCGGACGGATCGCGATCATCGATCGGGGGACGATCGTCGCCGAAGGGACGCCGAACGACCTCAAGCGCTCGATCGGCTCCGACGTGATCATCGCCCGCTTCGAAGGCGATGCCTCCACCGCGCAGAGCTCGGTGCTCGACGTCGCCGGAGTCGAGCACGTGAGTGTGCACGGCGACGAGCTCACCATCCGCGTGAGCGACGGCGACGCCGCGATCGGCCCGGTCGCCGTCGCGCTCCACGGGTGCGGCGTCCCGGTGCGCGCCCTCACGTTGCGCACCCCCACCCTCGACGACGTGTTCTTGGAGCTGACCGGCGGCCACCTGCACGCGACCGACGAGGAGCGGGCCGAGTGAGCGCCGAACCAGCTCCGGAGGTGCGGGCCCGGCGGTCGTCGGCGGTGCACGACCTGCGCACGGTCGCCGGGCGTGCGCTGCGCGCGATCCCGCGCGAACCGGAGTTCGTCGTCCCCGCGCTCGTCGTGCCGGTGTTCTTCTTCGTCGTCAACATCGGTGCGCTCGAACCGATCGCCGAACAAGGGCTCGTCACCGACTTCAAGGCGTTCCAGCTCCCGGTCGCGATCGTGTTCGCGGTCACGGGCATCTCGCGAGCTTCCGCGCTCGTCACCGACATCCAGGGCGGGTACTTCGACCGGTTGCTGCTCACGCCGGTGCGACGCGTCGCGTTGCTGTTCGGGCTGATGGTCGCCGACTTCGTGCTGGTGCTCTCGCTCGCGATCCCGGTCGTCGGCCTCGGCTTCGCGCTCGGCGTGCGGTTCGAGACCGGATTCCTCGGCGTGGTCGTGTTCCTGCTGCTGTCGGCGGGGTGGGGGCTCGCGTTCACGGGCTTCCCGTACGCGATCGCCCTGAAGACCGGGAATCCCGGCGCGGTCAACTCGTCGTTCATCTTGTTCTTCCCGTTCGCGTTCCTCACGACGACGTTCCTGCCGCAAGAGGCGCTCACCGGGTGGCTCGCCACGGTGGCCGACTACAACCCCGTCACGTATCTCCTCTCCGGCCTGCGGGCGTTGGTGCTCGACGGGTGGGAGTGGGGCGAGCTGCTCGGGGCGGTCGTCGCCGTCCTGGGCGTCGCCGCGGTGAGCTTCACGCTCGCGCTGCTCGCCCTGCGGGGTCGGGTGTCGCGGTCGTAGCCCGGCGGCCCCGGCACTCCCGGGTCGCTGTCCCAGGGTGCGGATAGGTTCGTCAGGTGACCCCGGAGCCGCCGGTCGGGCGCGTGCTCGGCACCGAAGACGCCACCCCCCTCGAGTTCTGGGTCGCGCTCGCCCCCGACCAGTACCTCCAGCTCGACGACGTCGTGGTGTGCGAGCGCGCCGTGCCCGGTGCCGCGCCCGTGAAGCTCTCGGGCGTCGTCACCCAGGTGCGGGCCCGCCACGAAGGCGCCCGCTTCGACTCCGACGTGTTCCTCATCTCCGACGGCGTGCTCCCCGCCGAGGTCAGCGAGGCAGCACAGGTGCTCACGACCCGCGTCGAGCCCGAGGTCTACGTGCCGCCGAGTCCCGGCAGTGAGGTACGGCGCGCCGCGGCGCGCGAGCGCGACGAAGCGCTCTACTTCGATCGGATGGAGCGCAAGCTCCCGATCGGGCTCGGGCGCGACGGCCTGCCGCTGTACGCGAACCTCGAGTTCGTCGACGGCACGCGCGGCGCGCACGTCAACATCTCGGGGGTCTCGGGGGTCGCCACCAAGACGACCTACGCCACGTTCCTGCTGTACTCGTTGTTCCACTCGGGCGTGCTCGAGTCGGCACTGAACACGAAGGCGCTCATCTTCAACGTGAAGGGCGAAGACCTGCTCTTCCTCGATCACCACAACGCTCGGCTCGACGAGCGCGAACGCGATCGATACCGCACGCTCGGGCTCACCCCGGGTCCGTTCACCAGCGTCGCCGTGTTCGCCCCGGCCGCGGTCGGCGACCGCACGGGCGTCCCCGACGTGTCGACGCGCGACACGGGCGTGCACGCGTACTGGTGGACGCTCGCAGAGCTGTGCGGCGAGCAGCTGCTGCCGTTCGTGTTCGCCGACGCGGAAGACGAGCGCTACCAGTACACGTCGGTCATCCACCAGGTCACGCGGCGCCTCCAGGACGCGATCGAGCTCGACGACGGCGCGGTGCAGATCGAGGGCACCGCGGTACGCACCTACGGCCAGCTGGTCGACCTCATCGAAGAGAAGGTCACCCAAGACGACGACCACGAACGCCGGCAGTGGGCCGGCCCGAACCCGATGGGCACCATCAACGCGTTCGTGCGCCGGCTCGCGTCGTCGGTGCGCGCGCTCGATCGTTTGATCCGCGCCGACATCCCGGTGCGCGATCGCGTGCACTCGGTGTCCACCGGCGGCGCGCAGGTGACGGTCGTCGATCTGCACACCCTTCCCGATCGCGCGCAGCGGTTCGTGGTCGGCGTCACGCTCCGCCGCACGTTCGACGAGAAGGAGCGCAGCGGGCACCGCGTCCCGCACCTGTTCGTGGTCCTCGACGAGCTCAACAAGTACGCGCCGCGTGAGGGCACGTCGCCGATCAAGGAGATCCTGCTCGACATCGCCGAGCGCGGGCGATCGCTCGGGATCATCCTGATCGGCGCGCAGCAGACCGCGAGCGAGGTCGAGCGCCGGGTGATCGCGAACTCGGCGCTGCGCGTCGTCGGTCGTCTCGATCCGGCCGAGGCGGCGCGCCCCGAGTACGGCTTCTTGCCGCCGGCGCACCAGAAGCGGGCGATCATCGCGAAGCCGGGCACGATGTTCGTCACGCAACCCGAGATCCCGCTGCCGCTCGTCGTCGAGTTCCCGTTCCCCGCGTGGGCGACCCGCCCCGACGAGACCGGTGGCGCACCGCCGCCCGGCGGGCGTGCTGTCGACCTCGTCGGCGGCGCCGAGTCCCACGTGGCCGCTCCCGCCGACGACCCGTTCGCGGCGTTCCCGCGGAGTGCGGGGGAGTGAGGCTGCTGCACACCGCCGACTGGCACGTCGGCAAGCAGCTGCGCGGTCGCTCCCGGCTCGACGAGCACCGGCGCGTCCTCGGCGAGATCGTGCAGGTCGCGACGCGCGCCGAGCCCGACGTCGTCCTCGTCGTCGGCGACCTCTTCGAGTCGTCAGCGCCGGTCCCCGACGCCCAGCGGCTGGTCTGGGACACGCTGCTCGCGTTGCGTGCGACCGGCGCGCACGTCGCCGTCGTGGCGGGCAACCACGACAGCCCGTTCGGGTTCGACGCGGTTCGACCGCTGTGCGCAGCGGCGGGCATCACCGTGCTCGGCCATCCGGCGCCGCCCGACCACGGCGGTGTGGTCGAGCTCGACGCGCGCGACGGCAGCCGCGTCCGCCTCGCGCTGCTGCCGTTCCCGTCGCAGCGCTACGCGGTGCGTGCCGAAGCGCTGTGGGAGCTCACCGGTTCGGGTGCGGTCGGCGAGTACCGAGAGCGGATCCGCCGGATGGTCGACCGGCTGTGTGACGACCCGCCGACCGACGCGGTCACCGTGCTCGCCGCGCACCTCACCGTGATGGGCGCCGCCTTCGGTGGCGGCGAACGCCAAGCGCAGAGCGTCTTCGACTACCACGTCCCCGCGAGCGTGTTCCCGTCGCACCTCCACTACGTCGCGCTCGGCCACCTCCACCGCACGCAGTCGGTCGGGGGCGGAGCGCCGGCCTGGTACTCGGGGTCGCCGATCCAGGTCGACTTCGGCGAAGAGGCCGACGACAAGCACGTGCTCGTCGTCGACGCCGAGCCGGGCGTGCCGGCCCGCGTGGAGGCGGTCCGCCTCACGACGCCCGACCGACTCCAGACGTTGCGGGGCACCCTCGACGAACTGCGCGCCGCATTCGAGGGTGTCGGCGACGCGTGGTTGCGCGTCGTGGTCACCGAGGCGAGCCGCGCCGGCCTCGCCGACGAGGTGCGCGCGCTGGCGCCGCGCGTCGTCGACGTTCGGATCGAGGCGCCTGCGACGACCGCCCGCGACAACCCGGCGGTCGCCCGCAGCGGGCGCAGCCCCCACGACCTGTTCGTCGACTACCTGGCCGGCGAAGGCGTCGCCGACGACCGCCTCGTGGCGCTGTTCGACCGGCTCCTGGCGGAGCGCAGCGAGGAGCAGCCGGCCTGATGCGACCGGTGCGCATCCGCGCCCAGGGTTTCGGCGCGTTCCGCGACCCGATCGATCTCGACCTCACGGGCGTCGACTTCTTCGCCCTGGTCGGCCCGACGGGTGCGGGGAAGTCGACGGTCATCGACGCGATCTGCTTCGCGCTCTACGGGAGCATCCCGCGCTACGCCGACAACCGGGCGGTCGCCCCGGCGATCTCGCTCGGCGCGCTCGAAGCGCGCGTCGGCCTGCACTTCCTCGTCGACGACGCCGAGTACGTGATCACTCGGGTCGTCCAGCGTGGCGCGAAGGGCGGCGCGAGCACGCGGGAGTCCCGCCTCGAACGGATCCTCCCCGGCGGTGGCACCGAGTCGCTGGCCGCCAGCGCGAAGGAGGTCAACGGCGCGGTCGCCCGGCTGCTCGGACTCCCGTTCGAGCACTTCACCAAGTGCGTCGTGCTCCCGCAAGGCGAGTTCGCCGAGTTCCTGCACGCGAAGCCCGCCGAACGCCAAGACCTCGTGGCCCGCCTCCTCAACCTGGGCCTCTACGACCGCGTCGGGCAACGAGCCCGCCAGCTCGCCGAGGAGACCCGCGTCCGCGTCGCGCACGAGGACCGGCGGCTCGCCACACTCGCCCACGCGTCGCCTGACGCGATCGCCGCCGCCGAGGCGCGGGTCGCCGAGATCGACGCGCTCCGCGAGGCGATCGCCACCCGACGTCCCGACGACGATCGACTCGCACGCGAGATCCACGACCACGAGCGCGCGGCCACGACCGCGCGCGAGATGGTCGCGACGCTCGCGGAGATCGCCGTCCCCGACGACGTCCGCCGCGCCCACGACGTGTTGGCGGCCGCGACCACGCGCGCGCGTGCGGCCGCCGACGCCGTCACCCGCACCGAGGCGGCCGCGGAAGCTGCGCGCGCGGCCGCCGACTCGCAGCCGGAGCCGGCGCTCCTCGAGACGGCGCTCGCCGCGCGCGGCGAGCTCGCCGAGGTGGCGGAGTCGCTGCGGGTCGCCGCCGACGAGCTCGCCGCGGCCGACGCCGAGCGGCGTGCGCGCGCCGACGGGCTCGCCGCCGCCGACGCCGCGTTGGCCGCCGCCGACGCCGCCTACGAGCTCGCCCGGCAGGTGCACCTGCCCCACGAGCTCGCGGCCAAGCTCGTCGTCGGTGAGCCGTGCCCGGTGTGCGAGCAGACGGTCTCGGCGCTCCCGCGCCTCGAAGCGGTCGAAGAGCTCGACGCGGCGAGGCGCGCGCTCGACGAGGCCAAGCACGCGTCGAGCTCGGCCCGCAACGCGCATGCGGCGGCCGACAAGCGCCTCGGCGCCGATCGGACTCGCGTCGAGCAGCTGCAAGTCCGCCACGAAGCGTTGTCGGCGCGCGCCGCCGAGTTCGCCGACGTCGACCTCGAAGCGCTGCTCGCCGAGGCGCGCGCGGTGAAAGCGGCACTGGCCGCGGCGCTCGAGGAGGAGCGCTCCGCTCACGCGCACGAGCGTGCCGCGCGCGCCGAGGTCGACGCGCTCGAGCGCGAGCTGCACGGCGCCCGGCAACGACTCGGCCAGCAGCGTGATGCGTTGGTCAGTGCGGGGCTCACGCCGCCAGCACCCAGCACCGACGTGCTGGCCGACTGGGAGGCGCTCGACGGATGGGCCGCGGAGGAGCGACCCCGGCAAGAGGCCGCCGCCGCCACCGCGACGGCCGCGGCGCGCCGTGCGCAAGAGGATCGCCGGGCCGGGGTCGCGGCGTTGCACGACCGAGCCCGCGCGTTCGCCATCGCCGGCCGCGATCTCGGCGGGCTCGCGGAGGCGACGGCCGCCGCGGCCGCCGGCGCCCAGCGCGACGTCGACGATCTGACCCGTGACCACGCGGAGGCGACCCTCCTCGCGGCGTCGGTGGCTGCTGCTCGCGAGGAGCAGATCGTCGCCGAGGAGCTGGGCCGGCGACTCACCGCCCGCGGCTTCGAGCGCTGGCTGGTCGAAGAGGCGCTCGACACGCTCGTGACCGACGCGACCCGAACCCTGCGGCAGCTCTCGGCCGGCGCGTACTCGCTCGCGGTGGATCCCGATTCGGCTGACCTGCTCGTGATCGACCACCTCAACGCCGACGAGGCGCGGTCGGTCCGCACGCTGTCGGGTGGCGAGACGTTCCAAGCGTCGTTGGCGCTCGCGCTCGCGTTGTCCGAGCAGCTCGCCGACCTCGCGGCCGACGGCGCGGCTCGGCTCGAGTCGATCTTCCTCGACGAAGGGTTCGGCAGCCTCGACCCCGACACGCTCGAGACGGTCGCGAGCACGATCGAGACGCTCGGTCACGACGGTCGGATGGTGGGGATCGTCACCCACGTGCGCGAGCTGGCCGAGCGCGTGCCGGTGCGCTTCGAGGTCCGCAAGGTGGGCACGTCGTCGACGGTCGAACGGGTCGACGCGTGAGGTTCTCGGTCGACCCGTGGGATCCCGGCTACGGCGCGTCGCTCGACGTCGACCTGGTGCCCAGCGCAGTCGTGCCGGTCGTCGATGTCGAGGTCCCGACCTCGGAGTGGGGGCCGCGTCAGCCTGCCGCCGACACGGTCGTCCCGCCGGCGGTGGTGTTCGTCGACGGGGTGCGTCGTCTCGACGCGCGGTCGTGGATCTCGGCGCCCGACGGCAGCGAGACGCAGCCGGGTCTCTTCGCGTCGTACGCGGCAGGTTCTGTGCGTTGCGACACGGTCGCGACGGTCGCGAGCGTCGTCGTGGGTCGCTGCGTCGTGTCACCGTCGCGTGCGCTCGGCACGGTCACGACCGGCCACGCCCGCTACGACGCGATCGGCGTCGCCGACGCCCAGCCCGAGACCCTCAACCGCGCGATCCAAGACGCGATGAGCGCCATCGAGATCCGGGTCGCGGAAGCAGCTCGCGCGGAGGGCGACGAGCTGGTCGTCGTCGACGGACCGTTGCGGCGGCGTGACCACCTGCCGCACACGATCGGGCTGGTGAAGTCGCACAACGTCCGTTACCTCCCCGACGACCTCGACCCGGTGGTCGGGCGGCTCGGCGTGGGAGAGCGCACCCCGGTGTTCCTCGTCCCGGCTGCGTTCAGCCGCTACTCGTGGTACCTGCGGCTCCCCGGACCGGCGGACTCGCCGTGGGCCGGCATCGTGCGCTGCGAAGCGTCGGCGCGTTCGTCGCCCGCCGAGGTGGTCGCGCTGGCCGATGTCGTCGCGGCGACGCTGCCCCGGTTCGCCTCGGAACCGCACAAGGACGCCCGCGCGCCCCAGAACCTGTATCCCATCGGGGGACTCGAGCGGGAGCTGCGCCGCCGCCTCGGCGACGCCGCACTGCTCTACCGCGCGCTGCGGGTCGCGGCGGCCGCGGCGCGCTGAGGTGGCGCGCGCCCCCCACGCGTTGCGCGAGGGTGACGGCGTGCCCGCCCCCTTCCGCTACGACCGCGCGTGGCGGTTCGCGCGGTCGCGCGCGGAGGTGTGGGCTGCGATCTCCGACGTGCGGGCGTTCCCCGGGCACTGGAGCTGGCTGCGCGAGCTCGACGCCCCCGGACTCCACGCGGGCGCGGTCGCCCGGTGCGTGATCCAGTCGCCGTTGCCGTACCAGCTGCGACTCGAGATCGAAGTGGAGCGCGCGGTCGCGGCCGAGGTGGTCGAGACCTACGTGCGCGGCGATCTCGACGGCCCGGCGCGACTCGACCTCACCGACGCCGACGACGGCAGCACCGTGGCTCGCTTGTCGTGGGAGCTCGAGGCGAACAACGGCTTCCTCCGCACCGCTGCGCGCCTCGGCCGGCCGGTCCTCGTGTGGGCGCACGACCGCGTCGTCGACGTCGGTGTCGCGCAGTTCCGTCGGGTCATCGAGCCCGGCGACCCGACGCGCACGTAACGTCGACGCGTGGCACGCAACTTCTCGCCGTGGGCGTACTGGAGACTCCGACTCGACGCGACGCCCCCGTCCGCGTCCCTGCCGAGTGCCCTCGACGCGCTCGAGCGTCATCGGGAGGCGACGCGCGCTGCGCTCGACGCCCGTCTCGGTCCCTGGCCCGAGGCCGTACCGCTCGCGGTCGAGACGCGCGACGAGGAGCAGTGCGACGGCTATCGGCGCGTCGGGATCGTCTTCGACAGCGAGGCCGGGATGTCGGTCCCCGCGCACCTGCTCGTGCCCGACGACCGCCGCGCGCCGGGGCCCGCGGTGCTCGCGATCCACGGGCACGGCCTCGACAAGGACCTCGTCTGTGGCATCGACCGCGGGGATCCTGCGGCCCGGTTCGCGATCGACGACAACAACGGCGACTACGCCCGCCAGCTCGCGCGACGCGGGTTCGTGGTGCTCGCACCCGACCTCCGCACGTTCGGCGAGCGCGCCGACCACCTCCTCCCGGTGCCGCCGATCGCGGATGAGGTCGACGACATCGTGCAGCACCACTTCGTGTGCGACTACGAGCTCGTGTGCGCCGCGATGTTCGGCGAACAGCCCGTGACCCACCAGGTGTGGGACCTCCGGCGCGCGCTCGACGTGCTGTCGGAGCATCCGCTCGTCGATCCGCACCGACTCGGCGTCGCGGGGTGGTCGTTCGGGGGCATGTTGGCGTTGGTGCTCGCGGCGATCGACGAGCGGGTGCGGGCGAGCGTCGTCTCGTGCTTCTTCTCGTCGTGGCGGCGCGCTCACGAGCTCCCGTGGAACATGTGCGGCAACCAAGTCGTCGCGGGCGTGCTCGGCGCGTTGGAGCACACCGACATCGCGGCGCTCGTCGCGCCGCGCGTGCTGTGCATCGAGAGCGCGACCGACGACGACCTCTTCCCGGTCGACGCGGCGCGAGCTGGCGTCGCGCAGCTGCGAGACGCGTACTCGACCCTCGACGCGAGCGCGGACGCGATCGTGCACGACGTGTTCGCCGGTTCGCACGGATGGCACGGCACCGTGGCGATCGACGTCCTCGAACGCGCGCTCTGACCGATATCGGATCAGGGGCCGAGCTCGACGAGCTCGGTGCCGTACTGGGCGTGGTCGCGCAGCGGCCGCTGTTCGAGCCGCAGGCCGAGCCCGACGGCCACCAGCCCGACGGGGATCGCGGCGAGGTACACCGTCCGCAGCGCGTCGGCGTAGGCGGCCGGCGACGATGCGCCGTCGAGACCCGACTGGAGGATCGCGCTCCACACCGCGGTGCCGATCGTGACGCCGAGCACGCGTGCGAGCAGCGCGCTCGACGTCGCGATCCCGAGGTCGCGGTGATCGACACTGTTCTGGAGCGCGAGCAGCGACGTCTGCATGACGAACCCCACGCCCACACCGACGATCGCGCCGAACGCGGACACGAGGCCGACGCTCGTCGAGGTGCCCGCGGTCGCGAGGAGCGCGATGCCGCCGGTCATGATCACTCCGCCGGCGATCGGCCAGGTCCGGTAGGTGCCGGTGCGCTCGACGGCGCGTCCCGCGATGAGCGTGCACGCCGCGGTCGTGAACATGAACGGGATGAGCAGCAGGCCCGACCGCGTCGCGCTCACGCCTGCGACCTCCTGGGCGAAGACGGGGATGAAGTAGATCCCGGACGCGAACAGCGCTCCACTGGTGAAGTTCGTCCCCGCGGCGACGCGCACGACCCGGTCGCGCAGCAGCGCGAGCGGCACGACCGGCTCGCGGGCGCGTCGCTCCCACCGGAGGAACGCGGCGATCGCTCCGATCGTGACGAGTACGAGCCCGCCGAGCGCGAAAGGTGACCAGTCGACCTGATCGCTGGTGATCGCGGCCAGCAGGACGACACCGACGATGCCGACCGTCAGGAGCGCCGCGCCCGGGTAGTCGACCGAATGGGGGATGCGGCGGTAGGGGACCTGCAGCGCGCTCACCACGATCCCCACCGACACCGCGGCAAGGGGGACGTTGATGAAGAACGCCCATCGCCAGCTGAGCTGGTCGACGAAGAGGCCCCCAGCGAGCGGACCGACGAGGCTCGCGACGGCGAAGAGCGCGCCCTGGTAGCCGAGCCACCGCCCGAGCTGGCGCGTCGGCACGACATCGGCGAGCACTGCCATCGCGAGCGTGCCCAGCCCGCCGGCACCGACGCCCTGCACCACTCGGAAGGCGACGAGCTGCGGCAGATCGGCCGCGAGACCGCACAGCATCGACGCGACCGTGAACGTCGAGATCGCCACGAGGAAGAGCCGCTTGCGGCCGTAGAGGTCGCCGAGCTTGCCGTACAGGGGCATGACCGCGACCTGGGCGAGCAGGTAGGCGGTGATGACCCACGACCGCTGGTCGGAGGCGTCGATGTCGCGGGCGATCGTCGGCAGCGCGGTGGCGACGATGGTCCCGTCGAGCGTGCTGATGATCATCCCGATCTGGAGCCCGACGAACACCGCGACGACGCGGCGGGTGGGCAGGGCGGCGCCCGGCTGCGGCGCGGGCGGTCGGGGTGGACTCGTCACGGGCTCGCATTCTGACGTGCGCCCGCTGGTCGCGACGACCCGCGATCTGTGATCATGCGCATCTCCCAGCCCTCCACACGCAAGGACGAGCCCGAGATGCAGCTCTCCGACATCGACCTGCTCGATCGCGATGCCTTCACGAGCGGCGTCCCCCACGAGTGGTTCACGTTCCTGCGGCACGAAGCGCCGGTCTACAAGCACCCCGAACCCGACGGACCCGGCTTCTGGGTGCTCACCAAGCACGCCGACATCGTCGCGGTCGGTCGCGACGCCGAGACGTTCTCGTCGCACCAGGCCCGGGGCGGCGTGGTGGGTCTCGAGGAACGGCCGCAGGAGGCAGGGGAGTTCGAGGGTGGCGGCAACCTCATGCTCACGATGGATCCGCCCGAGCACACGCGGTACCGCAAGCTCGTCAACCGCGGCTTCACGCCGCGCCAGATGCGGATGCTCGAACCCCACGTGCGCGAGCTCGCGGCTCGCGTCGTCGACGACGTCATCGAACGGGGTTCGTGCGACTTCGTGGTCGACGTCGCGGCCGAGCTGCCGCTGCAGGTGATCGCGGAGATGCTCGGCGTGCCGTCCGAGGACCGGCACAAGCTGTTCGAGTGGAGCAATCGCATGATCGGCAGCGAGGACCCCGAGTACCTCGTGAGTGAAGCCGAGACCATGAACGCCCAGGTCGAGATGTACATGTACGCGAACGCGCTCGCCGAGGACCGCCGCGCCAACCCGCGCGACGACATCGTGACCGCGCTCCTGAACGCCGAGATCGACGGTGACCGGCTGTCGGAGCTCGACTTCAACTTGTTCTTCTTGTTGATCGCGGTGGCCGGCAACGAGACGACGCGCAACTCGATCGCGCACGGTGTGCGGGCCCTGTGCGAGCACCCCGACCAGTACAAGCTCCTCGTCGAGGACCCGTCGCTCGCCACGCCGGCGACCGAGGAGATCGTCCGCTGGGCCACACCGGTCATGTACTTCCGGCGCAACGTCACGAAGGACACCGAGATCCGTGGCCAGCGGATCGCGGCTGGCGACAAGGTCGCGATGTACTACATCTCGGGCAACCGCGACGAGGACGTCTTCGACGACCCGTTCACGTTCGACATCCGCCGTGACCCGAACGACCACGTCGGTTTCGGCGGCGGCGGCCCGCACCACTGCCTCGGTGCCAACCTCGCGCGCATGGAGATCCGGCTGCTGCTCGAAGAGATGGCACGTCGCATCCCCACGATCGAGCTCGCCGCCGAACCCCAGCCGCTGCGCTCGAACTTCATCGCCGGGATCAAGCACATGCCGGTGTCGTTCCCGGTCGGGGAACGCGTCGCGCGCTGAGGCAGATCGCCGGGCGGTCAGAAGGCCGTGTCGCACCGACCATCGAGCTCGGCGGATGATCTCCCGCCGCACGTCGCGCCGAACCGTTCGTACGCGGAGTCGACGGGCGACTCGAAGTACAACGTGTCGCAGTCGCTCATGTCGCCGTCGGCGCAGTCGTCCCAGAGCCCGTCGAGGTACGCGTCGTCTCCGTACTCCCGGGCGTCGCCCAACACCCGTCCGAAGTCGAGATCGACACTCGCCTCGTCGTCACCCGTCACGGCCGCGGCGATCAGCGACACGACGATGAGCGCGATGCCGAGCGCGCCGAGCACGATGCCTGCGATCGCCAGCCCGCGCCCCGATTGGGAGCGCTGCTTGATCTGACCGAGCGCGACGACGCCGAAGATCACCGCGAGGACCGATCCGATGCCGCAGACCCACACGAGTCCGAGCACGAGCGACGCGATCGCGAGTCCGTTCGTGCCGGTGGTCGGCGGGGTGGCGTACGGCGGTACGCCGGGCGGGACGTACCCGCCGGTGGGTGGTGGCAGGTAGGCGCCCGGCGGTGGCGGGACGTACCCGCCGGCCGCGGTGGCGCCGGGCGGCGACCACGCGGGCGCGGCCGGCGCTGGTGGCGCGGGCGGCTGGCCGTCGAGGGGCGCCCCGCAGGCGGCACAGAACGCCCCGCCCCGGCTCGCCGCGCCGCAGCGCGGACACGTGCGGCTCGGCGCCGCCCAGCCGACCCCTCCGTCTTCGCTCGTGGCGTCGCTCATCGCCGCTCCCCGGACGCCGGACACGCGACGCTAGACCGGTGCGCGAGGCTGCGCGCGTGATCGTGCACCTGGTCGACGGGACCTACGAGCTGTTCCGCCACTTCTACGGCAACAAGGAGGGTCACCGGGACCCCGACGGGGTCGAGGTCGGCGCGGTGCGGGGCGTCGTCACGTCGATGCTCGGGATGTTGGAGGAGGGCGCGACCCACATCGGCGTCGCGACCGATCACGTGATCGAGTCGTTCCGCAACGACCTGTGGCCGGGCTACAAGACCGGTGAGGGCATCGACCCCGAGCTGCGCGCGCAGTTCCCACTGCTCGAAGACGCGCTCGACGCGCTCGGGGTCGCGGTCTGGCCGCTTGTCGAGGTGGAAGCCGACGACGGACTCGCCAGCGCCGCCGTCGTCGCAAGTGGGGATCCTCGTGTGGACCGCGTCGTGATCTGCACGCCCGACAAGGACCTCGGACAGTGCGTCGGCGGCAAGGTCGTGCAGCTCGACCGCCGCAACGACCGGCTGCTCGACGCGGCCGGGGTGCAGGAGAAGTTCGGCGTGCCGCCCGCCGCGATCCCCGACTACCTCGCGCTCGTCGGCGACTCCGCCGACGGCTTCCCGGGCCTTCCCGGATGGGGCGCGAAGTCGGCCGCCGCGGTGCTGGCGCGCTGGGGGAGCATCGAGGCGATCCCGCCCGACCCCGCGGCGTGGGACGTGCCCGTGCGGGGCGCCGCCAAGCTCGCGGTCGCGCTCGACGCCGGGCGCGACGTCGTCGCGCTCTTCAAGGTGCTCGCCACCCTCCGCCTCGACGCCGACGTCGGCGTCGTCGACGACTGGGAGTGGCGCGGGCCGCGATCCCGGTTCGCCGATTGGTGCGCGCGCCTCGGCGCGCCGAGACTCGCCGAGCGCGCCGCGACGCTCGCGGCCGGCCGAGAGGGGGAGCGGTGAGCGCGGTCGGTTCCTACGGCGACGGCACGGTCGAAGTGGGTGAGCTGCGCGACCAGGTCGCCGTGCTCACCTTGCGCCGACCCGAGCAGCGCAACGCGATGAACGCCGCGTTGATCGCCGGTCTGCACGACGCGTTCGACGCGCTCCAGGCCGACCGGACGTTCCGCGTCGTCGTGCTCACCGGCGCCGGTCCCGGCTTCTGTGCCGGGCTCGACTTGAAGGAAGGTGCGTCGCCGCCGGAGAGCGCCGGGCTCGGGCGCGCGCAGGCGGGCCTGGTGGTGCAGCAGTCGATCGCCCGCCTCGTCCCGACGATGCGGGGCCTGCGCCAACCGATCATCGCGGCCGTGAACGGCGCCGCGTCGGGCGGTGGCCTCGCCCTCGCGCTCGCGAGTGACATCCGCATCGCGGCGCGCGCCGCTCGCTTCAACGTCGCGTTCGTGCGCGTCGGTCTCTCCGCATGCGACATCGGCGTGTCGTGGCTCCTCCCGCGCCTCCTCGGCGCGTCGCGCGCGTACGAGCTGATGCTGACCGGCCGCTTCGTCAC
Organism: Acidimicrobiia bacterium; assembly: GCA_036277635.1. Classification (GTDB taxonomy): domain Bacteria; phylum Actinomycetota; class Acidimicrobiia; order IMCC26256; family PALSA-610; genus DASUMP01. The sequence goes on from DASUMP010000211.1 coordinate 28,415, forward strand.
CGCCGACGAGGCTGAGCGGATCGGGCTCGTGTCCCGGGTCGTCGACGACGACGCGTTGCTCGACGCCGCGCTCGACACGGCCGCGCTGATCGCCGCCAACAGCCCGTTCGGTGTGCACATGACGAAGGAGGTCATGTGGAGTCAGCTCGAGGTGGGGAGCATGCAGGCGGGCATCGACCTCGAGAACCGCACGCAGCTGCTCGCGAGCACCACCGGCGACATGGTCGAGGCGATGCAGGCGTTCCTCGAGAAGCGTCCACCCCGCTTCGACGACCAGTGATCGGAGCACCGTGAGCCTCGACGGTCGGATCGCCCTCGTGACCGGCGGCGGACGCGGCATCGGCAGGGCGATCGCGCTCGGCCTCGCGGCCGACGGCGCCGACGTCGCGATCAACTACCGCCGCGACGACGCCGCAGCCGCGGCGACCGTTGCCGAGATCGAACGGCTCGGCCGTCGGGCGCGTGCGTATCCGGCGTCGGTCGACGACTACGCGCACTGTGAACGCTTGGTCGGGGCGACGATCGACGACTTCGGCGCGGTCGACATCCTCGTGAACAACGCGGGCGTGGCCAGCCGGGGCAAGACGGTCGCCGACACCGAGCCCGACGAGATGGACCGGCTCTGGCGGACGCACGCCTTCGGGGCGTGGGCGTGCTCGAAGCTCGTGCTGCCCTCCATGCGCACGCGCCCGCGGGGCGACATCGTGATGATCTCGAGCGCCGCGGTCGTGCACATGGGCGCGTTCTCGGCGCCGTACAACATGGCGAAGAGCGCGCTGGAGGCGCTCGCGTGGACGCTCGCCAAGGAAGAGCGTCGCAACAACGTGCACGTGAACGTCGTGGCGCCCGGGCTCGTCGACACCGAGATGGGCCGGCGGCTCGTGCGCGGCGCGATGGGGGTCGACGACATCCGCACGATGGACGCGAACGCGCCGTTCGAACACGTCTGCACGCCCGACGAGGTCGCCGACGCCGTCCGTTTCGTGGTCAGCGACCGCGCGTCGTATCTCACCGCCCAGCGCATCGGCGTCGACGGCGGCCCCTTCTGATCGCGTTGGCACAGAAGTGTCAGGCGGGTGACAACTGTGCCAACGCGACGGGGTCAGGCGAGGCCGCCGTGCGCGTCGAGGAGCGCGCGGACCTCGGACGCGGTGCGCGGGCCCATCGGGCGCGTCGCCGGGAGGGCGAGCCGCAGCTCCTCGAGCGCCTCGGGATCGGCGTCGCAGGTCGGCGGCACGGTCGCCGGATCGATGCCGTAGACGCGCGCCGAGTTCGCGCCGAGGATCTTGCGCTTCGTCTCGGGGGTGAGGGACGGGTAGCCGTACTCGTCGCGGAGCTGTTCGGAGATCGCGAACGTGCGGAACGCTTCGATCTGGCCTTGGGGGGAGCCGTACCAGATCGAGTCGGTGCCCCAGACGACGTTGTCCTCGCCGACCGCGAGCAGCAGCTTGCCGAGGACGTGCGCAGCTTGGGTCGGGTCGCGCATCGCGTTGAACCACGTCGAGCCGAGCTCCGCGTACACGTTCGATCCCGGCGCCACGCCCGCGTCGCGCAACGTCGTCACGAGTCGGTTCACGCCGACGTCTGCCGTCGACTCGGTGTAGGGACCCTCCGGTCCGTCGTAGCCGGAGTGGTACACGACGAACGCGATGTCGGGGTTCGCGGCCGCCGCCCGTCCGATGTCGACGGGCGACGAGAAGCGGCTCCCGCCCCCGAACCCCTTGTGCACGCAGACGATCGGCGGACCCACCGCACGCACCTGGTCGAGGAATCGCTGCCCGCACTGCACCGCGTCGGGGTCGGAGTCGTCGAGGAACCAGCCGCGATCGCCCGGGACGTGGGTGTACGCCTTCCACGCCGCGATCGGGTGCTCGTCGGCGAGGCGCGCCATGCCGTCGAGCGCGTCGGCGAGCCGACCGACGTTCGGGTTGACCTGGCCGTGCAGGAGCACGCGACCGTCACCGCACACCTGGTCGGCGGCGCGCCGCGCGTTCTCCATCACGGCGATCGAGAGCGGGTTCGGGTCCGAGAGCACCGGCACCGCGGAGATGACGGCGAGCGCGGTGTCGCTGCGCACGAAGACCTCGTCGAGCCAGTGCTCGACGTCGAAGCAGGTGCGCCAGTCGTCGGCGCCGCACGCCGCCTGGGGGAACCCCTGCCCGAACGCGGGACCGCCGCCGGTGAGGTCGTACTCGAGGAGGTGCGTCTGCACGTCGAAGACGAACTCGTCGACGACGGGAGCGAGCGTCGTGCGCGCGGTGTCGGGATCCGTCGTCGCGCTCGACGGCACGGTGAAGCTGCCGCCCGGTTCGCGCCCGGTGGAGCGCGCCTCCTCCTTCGAGCACGCGTCGAGGAAGAAGAGCATCGACGCGGCGCCCATCGCGCTGCGCAGGAACGTGCGGCGGTCCATGCCGTAGCGGCGGGCGCGGTGATCGGCGTGCTCCAACGACCGACGCACCGCCTCGCGCGCGACGGAGGAGAGCGGCGGCGGGACGTACTCGCCGTTGGAGACGCGCTCGAGTGGGATCGGCAGCGGCGGGGCGCCGGACGAGTCGCGGTCGTCGGCCCTGTTCACGACGGCGTGATCCGGAGGATGCGGTCGGTGCCGCCGCCGTTCGACGTCGTCACGTAGAGGTTGCGGTCGGGACCGAGCACGACGCTGCGCATGCGGCCGTAGCCGCTCAGGGCGACGACCTGCGCGGTCACCGCTGTGCCGGCCGCGTCCAGCCGCAGGACGCGCAGGTGTTGGCCGGCGAGCACCGCCATCGCGATCGCTCCGTTCCAGTCGCGCCACTTCTGTCCGGACAGGAACGTGATGCCCGACGGCGCGATCGTGGGGAAACCGCTGCTCCACACCGCGCCCACGGCGTTGGGGAACTTCACGAAGTCGGTCATCGGCACGGCCTCGTTGTACCCCGGCACCGGGTCCCAGCCGTAGTTCCCGCCGGCCAGGAGTCGGTTCACCTCGTCGTCACGGTTCGTGCCGTGCTCCGCGGAGTACGGCGCGCCGCTGCCGGGTCGGAACGCGAGTCCCTGCACGTTGCGATGTCCCTTCGTGTACCAACGTCGCCCGCCGGGGTTCCCCGGCGCGGCCGCGCCGGTGACCTTGTCGACGCGCAGCACCTTGCCCGCGAGCGTGTTCTCGTCCTGCGGGTTGGTGCCGCTCGCCGCGTCGCCGGTCCCGATCCAGAGGAACCCGTCGGGGCCGAAGCGCGGTCGACACCCCGAGTGGCGCCCGGTCGCGCTGCGGGGGATCCCCGACACGAGGTCGCCGACGCGGGTGAGTGCGGTGACGCCGGCGTTCACGCGCCACTTGACGACGCGGACGTCGACCGCGGTGTTGTAACACGTGTAGATGTGGCGGTTCGTCGCGAACTGCGGATCGATCGCCAGGCCGAGCATCCCGCCCTCACCCCCCGCGACGACGTCGCCGGGCGTCGCGAGGGTGCGGCGCACACCGCCGACGAGCGCGTCGATGCTCCCGGCGCGCTGGGTGAAGACGATCGCGCCGTCGGGGAGGAACCCGAGGTCCCACACGTGGCTCAGACCGGACGCCACCGTCGTCACGGCGAGCTTCGGCGTCCCCACGAGCGGCACCCGTCCGGGGAAGGTGAAGATGCCGCCGTCACGCGACGCGAGCCAGTACCCGTCGTTCTGGGGCCGCAGCGCGAGGTCGACCATCGGATACGGAAGGCGCGCTCCCGCGGCCGAACCGAAGAACTTGGCGGATCCGTAGGTGTAGACGCCGCCGTCCGACGTCGCGACCGCGTACCCGTTGCCGTCGGGCGCGACGTCGATGCCGACGACCCGGCCGTGCAGGATCCCGCGCGGCTGGCCGAGGAACCGGGCGCCGCCGAACGCGTGCACCTCGCCGTTCGCGAGCACGATCCAGTAGCCGTCGCCTTGCGGTCGCATCACGATGTCGACCGCGAGCGCGCTGATCGGGCGCCCGCCCAGCGAGCCCCGGAAGCGCGCGGACCCGAAGGCGAACACGCCGCCGTCGGCCGCGAGCAGCAGGTAGCCGGCGTTGTCGGGCGCGACGTCCATCGCGAGCACCGGCGCGACGAGTCGGACCCCACCCGTCGAGCCGCGGAAGCGCGCCGCCCCGAACGTGAACACGCCGCCGTCGGCCGCCGCGAGGTAGTAGCCGGAGCCGGTCGGCGTGTGCGCGACGTCGACGACCGGTTGGGTCAGCGCCACGCCGCCCATGGATCCGCGGAATCGCGCGTCGCCAAAGGTGAACACGCCGCCGTCGGTGGCGGCGAGGACGTAGCCCGCCCCACTCGGGGTCGCGTCCATCCCGACGATCGGCGCGCGCAGCCGGAGGCCACCGAGCGATCCGTGGAACGCGGGGGCGGCCGCCGCGGGTGTGACGGGTGCGAGGACGGCGAGGAGCACCGCGAGCCCGAGGAAGAGGCGGAGCGCGTGGTGGTGCGCCGGGAGTCGCGACGGCCAGCCGGAGGACGGGTCGCGTTCGAACGGAGGCACTGCGCCGAGCGTACGACGCGGTCGTCCGCTGCGGCGCGCGCGACCCGCAGTACCGTCGGCAGCCGATGGGCGAGTCAGCACGCGCGCTTCGGCTCGCGCAGCAGCGTCGGCGTGACCGCCGCCGCCTCGGTGTGTTCGCGATGTTGGTCGGCCTCGTCACGATCGCGTTCGCGGTCACCCGCGCGCTCGACGAGGAGGCGTCGGTCACGGCGGGTCCCACGAGCACGCCCGGTTCCGGCTCCACGGCTCCCGACGTCACCGAACCCGCTTCGACGACGACGACGATCGGCGCCGACCCGAACCTCCTCGTCGATCCCGCCGCGCAGTTCGGTGCGCGGTGGGGGAGCACCACCGAAGGTCTGCTCACGTTCCGGGGCAATCCGACGCGCTCGTTCCACGGGACCGGGCCCGTGCCGGAGCGCCCCGAAGTCCTGTGGCGGTTCCCGGACGAGCCGATGTGCGCCCAGTCGGCCGACCGCGGCGAGACGCGCACGTGGTGCGGCATGGGCTGGACCGGTCAACCTGCGGTGTTCGAGCGCGACGAGCGCACGTGGGTCGTGTTCGGCGCGTACGACCGCAACGTGCACTTCGTCGACGGGCTCACCGGCACGCGGATCCTCCCTGATTTCGTGACCGGCGACATCATCAAGGGATCGGTGACGATCGACCCCGACGGGTTCCCCATCGTGTACTCGGGATCGCGCGACGGGTTCTTCCGGGCGATCGCGTTCGACCGCGACGAGCCGACCGAGCTGTGGCGACTGTCGGCCGACGGCCACGGCGAGACGCTGTGGAACGACGACTGGGACGGCAGCGCGCTCATCTTGCGCGACCACCTGCTCGAAGGAGGCGAGAACAGTCGCTTCCACATCGCGCGCCTCGGCCGCGCGTACGGTGCCGACGGCCTGGTCACCGTCGCACCCGAGCTCGTGTTCTCCGCGCCGGGATGGGACGCCGAGCTGCTCGACGCGATCGGCGACCGGGAGGTGTCGATCGAGAACTCGGTCGCGGTCGCCGGCGACGTCGTGTACTTCGCGAACTCGGGCGGGTTGTTGCAGGGCTGGGACGTCTCCTCGCTGCGCACCGGAGTCGGGACGCCGACGCGCGTGTTCCGGTACTGGCTGGGTGACGACGCCGACGCCTCCGTCGTCGTCGACGACGACGGCTTCCTGTACGTGGGGGTCGAGTACCAACGCGAGAACGCGCGCGCCGAAGAGGTCGGCCAGCTCGTGAAGCTCGATCCGCGTGCGCCCGACGCGCCGATCGTGTGGTCGGTCCCGGTGCGCGACGGCAACCCGGGCGGATCGTTCTCGACACCCGCAGTGCTCGACGACCTCGTCATCTGGCCGACGCGCAACGGCACCGTGTACGGCCTCGGGCGCGACGACGGGGCCGAACGCTGGACCCTGCGACTCCCGGCGCCCCTGATGGGATCGCCGGTGGTCGTCGACGGCGTCTGGCTGCAAGGTGACTGCGCGGGCGTGCTGCACGCGTACGACCTCCCCGACGGCGTCGGCTCGCCGCGCGAGCGCTGGGCGGTCGAGCTCGGCGGGTGCATCGAGGCGACGCCCGCGGTGTGGGACGGGCGCATCTACGTCGGGACGCGCGGCGGCTTCCTCCACGCGCTCGGCGATCCGCCCGACTGAGCCCGCGAGCTGCGGGGTACCCTCGACCCGTGGTCGCGCTGCTGTTGTTGCTCGCGTTCCTCGTCGTTCCGGTCGTCGAGCTCTACGTCATCGTCGCGGTCGGTCAGCAGATCGGTGTCCTCGAGACCTTGCTGCTGATGGTCGTGGTCTCGCTCGTCGGCGCGTGGCTCGCGAAGCACGAAGGCTTCTGGGTGCTGCGACGCATCCGCGAGCAGATCGACCAGGGGCGAGTCCCCACCGACGAGCTCATCGACGGGGCGCTCGTGCTGAGCGCCGGGTTGCTCCTGCTCACGCCGGGGTTCGTCACCGACGTGGTCGGCATCGTCGCGTTGTTCCCGCCCACGCGAGCAGTGCTGCGCGCGTTCGTCCGACGTCGGATCCGCTTCCTCGACGTGGTGACCCGGTCAGGTCGCGACCTTCCGCGCCGACCGCCCCCCGACGACGTGATCGACGTCTGACCGTCGCTCGCGTCTCAGAGCGGGCGCAGCAGCTCCGGCGCCACCGGGCACTCAGCGCGAGCGGTGGCGTCGCCGGGGCGTTCGAGACCTCGGGGGCCGGCGATGCGATCGACCGCGGCGAGCGCCAGCTCCTCGACGGGATCCGGCGCGCGCTGGGCGTCTCCGGCCGTCGCAGTGACGACCGCGGCGAACAGTCGGTCGGGGAGCACCGCGCCGACGCCGCCGACCAGCCAGACCTCGGCGAGCGGGTGCTCGCGCGCGAGGTGCTCGACGGCGGCGGTCACTCCCTCGGACACGAGCGCGTGCGTCGGGCCGATCGCGAGGGCGGGGGCGACGACCCGAACCACCGACCGCGTGTCGAGCTCGTGAGCGGACACGACCCGGACCGGCTGGGAGGCGGCGCGACGCCGGACGCGCCGAGTCGTGTCGTCGCCCGGCACCCGCACCGCGACGGCGCCGACATCGGGGCGCTCCCCGAGCGCGCGGTCGACGGCCGCGGGCCAGCCGATCACCGCGACGATCTCGTCGTCGGTGAGGACGGGGAGCGCGCCCGACAGGCGCGTGACCGTTGGATCGGCGGCGAGCAGCCGTTGCGCCTCGCGACACGCGGCGGCCGGCTCCGGGGCGGCGAGGATCCGGGCGCACGTCCACCACAGCGGGCCGCTGCTGCGATGGTGCGCGAGCACGCGTCGGCACGCGACGACGAGGTGCGCAGGTTCGCCGGCGAAGCCGAGCAGCGCGCCGGCCGCTTCGATCGGCAGCTCGTCGTCGGCGTGGCGGCGGGTGACCGCGCGGAGGCGCTCGGCGGGATTCGCGCCCGACCAGCCGAGGTCGTCGATGCTCATGGCTACCGCGCCGCCTGCGGCTCCTTGGGCAAGCCGAGCACGCGCTCACCGAGGATGTTGCGCATCACTTCGTCGGTACCTCCCGCGATGCGCATGCCGGGCACGCCGAGCACGAACTCCGCCCACGCGTAGGTTCCCCACTCGCCGGTGTCGGCGACCAGTCGGGGGCCGAGGATGTCGGCGACGAGCGATGCCGTGCGCGCCATGTTCTGCGTGAGCGCGAGCTTCGCCACCGACATCTCCGGACCCGGGAGCTGACCGGCGCGGATCTTCGCCATCGCGCGCAGGTTGTTGTAGCGGGACACCGTGCTGCGCACGTAGAGGTCGGTGATCCGCTGCCGGATGACCGGGTCGTCACCCACCCCCATGCGGCGCGCGAGCTCGACGAGACGGGTCGCGCCGGTGCTCGCGGCACCGACGCCACCACCGCCGATCGACGCGCGCTCGTTCATCAGCGTGGTGAGCGCGACCGTCCAGCCTTCGTCGACGTCGCCGAGGCGATGCGAGTCGGGGACGCGCACTTCGGTCAGGAACACCTCGTTGAACGACGCGCCGCCGGTCATCTGGCGCAGCGGACGCACTTCGATGCCGGGCGCGTGCATGTCGATGAGGAACATCGTGAGGCCCTTGTGCTTGGGCTTGTCGGGCGACGTGCGCGTGATGATCTCGCCGATGTCGGAGTACTGCGCGCCCGACGTCCACACCTTCTGGCCCGTGAGGATCCACTCGTCGCCGTCGCGCTCGGCGCGCGTCTGGATGCCCGCCAGGTCGGAGCCGGCGATCGGTTCGGAGAAGAGCTGGCAACCGATGATGTCACCACGCCACATCTTGGCGAGGTAGGTCGACTTCACCTCGTCGATGCCGTGGGCGAGGATCGTCGGGGCGACCATCCCGAGTCCGATGCCGAAGGGCGACTGGCTCGGCACGCGGTACTCGGCTTCGAGTTCGCGGTACGCGCGGTCGTGCGCGGCGGTGAGCCCCCGGCCGCCGTACTCGACCGGACCGGTGATCCACGCGAAGCCGGCGTCGAACAGCCGGGCTCGCCACGCCTTCGCGTCGGCGATCTCGCGGGCCTCCTCTTCGGCGGACTTCTCGTCGAGCACGCCGATGCGGTCGGAGCCCTGCCCCCAGGCGAAGCGCTCCTCGCGCTTCGGCTCGGCGTGTTCGTCGAGGAAGGCACGG